>JANNXN010000105.1:0-2274 GCA_031409595.1 Rhodobiaceae bacterium | reverse complement strand
TCTCCGGAAATTCCCGCAAACGCGCCAGCGAGTCACCCAAAAAGATGATTGGCTTCATCCTGGACATTTCTTTACTGTATCAATATTGATACAATTAGTCAAGTGCCGCGTTCGCCAGCACTATCAACATCAGCGGAGGCACTGCCCCGAATTACGGCGCCAGTGCATTTAATACTACCCTCACCCTGAGGCGCCTTGGCGCAGCCAAGGCCTCGAAGGGTTGCTTGACGTCTTAGGATGCTTCGAGGCTCACGCGGGCGCGTGAGCGCCTCAGCATGAGGGAAGAAAGCAGCCCTCATCCGCCCTTGCTTCGCCGCTACAAACTCACCCGCACCATCAACATCAGCGGATCAAGCGGCGACTCCACAAATCTGAACCGCTTGTAAAACTCCGCCGCAGCATCGTCCTTCGCGTGAACCAGCAGCGCCCGAATACCTGCCACCTTCGCCATTTCCTGCGTGCGCTCCAATGCATGCAGCAGCAGCATCGGCCCTACCCCGCGCTTTTGAAAGCCCATATCCACCGCCAGCCTGCCAAGCACCAAACCCGGAATAGGTTCCGGCATGTTGCGGCGGACGTTGCCCGTAGCGGCTGCGTGTTGGATGGAACCGGCGGAGAGGCAATAATAAGCGGCGATGCGCTTGCCGCTCATGGCCGCATAGGTACGGGAGGCTCCGGAGAGGTGGTTGAGAAGCGCGCGGCGTTTGAGCCAACTGTTCAGAACATCAACGCCACAGTCGAAGGCCAGAGTATCATCGTCGGCTTGCAGCAGGCGCGGCGCTGCTATTTCTTCCACGGGCTAGGCCGCTTTTTCAATTTCCTGATTACGTCCGCTGATGTGGGTGCGGCCTTCAACGCTTTCTCAAACTTCTTGAACTCGGCCGACCCCAAAACAAAAAGATTGCGGTCCAGCAAAGCATCCGCCGCTGCCGCCCGCGCGCTATCCAGCAAAAATTCCGTGCGGGTTTTGTGGGTGGCTTCGGCGGCACGGTCAATCAACATGCGGTCTTTCGCCGATATGCGCAGGCTCAGGGCAGATGAAGCGGTCATGACGGAATTCCCTCTGTATATGCATTGTATATACATAAACGCCACACCTTGTAAAGACCCCCGGCTTTCAAACCGTCAACTGCCTCACTTCCCTCAACAGTTTTCCGATCATCGCTTCTTTGACTGACAGCATGTTTGCCGCGGGCATCAGGAAGGCGCCGGGGCCGCCGATGACTTGATCGCGGTAGTAGGACAAGAGGCTGCTGGAGCCGTTGGTGATGGGGAGGCCGTTGATGGTGATGCTACGCGCTACTGCCGCGTCTCGTGCCAGGCGCGGATCGCCACCGTCATTGTCTTCGCCGTCGCCTGACACGTCGATCACCCGGCGGCTGGTCAACACGGGCACTGACTCGAGCATGGCGATGCTGAAGGTGATGGCGGCTGCCAGTCCGGTTCCGCCCGGCAACCAGCGGCGCTCGGCTTTTTCGGTTTCCACGGCGAAGGCTTCAAGGTCGGCGCGCGTGCCGAGCACTCGCCATTCCACTGCTATCTCCTGACTTTGCCAGCTTGACCATTGAACCAGCGTTACTGCGATGCGGCGGAAATTTCCTGCCGCGATGGCTTCAAGCAGCGGCGGGTTGCGGAGAGCTGCCGCAATGCCGTCCATCTGCAAGCGGAAATCTCCGGCGTCCACGCTGCTTGAGCAGTCCACGGCCAGCACCAAAGCGAGATCGACGGCCAGTGACGTTGACATCTGCGCTCCAATCCGCATTTCCCTGAGGGCTCATGCGATGCAGCCAGAGGCTAAGGGAAAGCCTGCGGCCTTGCAAGATCAGGGCCCCGGCGTTGTACCATGGCAATAGCCCATTGGATTTCAGCGGTGCAGCCATTGCAGGCGGCCTTGCGCTCGAAGGGGGTGGAACTTGCAATTTTGGAGAATAGCCGTTTATAGGACAAACACCGTTCGGTGGGCGATATATACTTGACATACCCAATTGCAAGACCTATATTTTGGGTATGCAAAAGGGATCGCTATAATGTCTAATCTTAATCAGCCCCACCTCCAGAACGAAGCCGAAGCCTACAAGTGGGTAGAAGCCAAAATTTGGCCTCATGGCCCCACCTGTCCACATTGTGGCGGCGTGGAACGCATTTCCAAGATGAACGGCAAATCAACCCGCATTGGCGCTTACAAGTGCTACCAATGCCGTAAGCCCTTCACCGTGAAGATCGGGACCATCTTTGAGAGCAGCCACATTCCGTTGCGCTACTGGCTGCAAGCCA
>JANNXN010000104.1:0-2332 GCA_031409595.1 Rhodobiaceae bacterium | reverse complement strand
GCTGGTTTGAGGAGAAATATCATGGATAAAGTAGTAACAGCTTCAAGCCAGCCGCAATCCGCCTACTTCCTCGACATGAGCAAGAAGGAAGTGGAAACCCACACGCTGGCCGTTGTCGCTGATAACGAGCCGGGTGTGCTGGCGCGCATCATCGGGCTGTTTGCAGGGCGCGGTTACAACATCGACTCGCTCACGGTCTCGGAAACGATCCACGACAAGCATGTGTCGCGCTTTACGATTGTAACGACTGGAACGCCCAAGGTTTTGACCCAGATCAAGCATCAGCTTGAGCGCATGGTGCCAGTGCATTCGGTGGCCGATTTGACCGTGCAGGGAAATTCCATTGCGCGGGAGTTGGCCATGGTGAAAGTTGCAGGCACCGGCGAAAAGCGCATGGAAGCCTTGCGCCTGGCCGACGCTTTCCGCGCCCGGGTCATAGATGCCTCGACGGAGAGCTTCATTTTTGAGATCACTGGCAAGCCTGACAAGGTTGATCAGTTCATTTCGCTCATGGTGCCGATCGGGCTGGTTGAGGTGGCAAGAACCGGTGTTGCCGGGATCAGCCGCGGGTCTGAGGGCATGCGGGTCTAGGAATTTTGTGGTTGCTCGTCGCTGTTCATATCGTCACATATGAAATTGTTTGAGGTAGTTATGAATGACCCATCCATTAGATGGCTGTCGCGCCAAACTAGATCGCGCCTTTGAACTCACGACCGATTTAGAAGATAAACTGCGACAGTTTCTTTCGGCTAACCCTAAGCCTTACAAGATTAAGGGTGAACATCGGAACGAGGATCGAGAATTTCATTTTGTAGTTTCTGGCCCACCTCCACCTTTAAAGTTCTCCGTACTGACAGGGGAGATTATCCATCACTTACGTTCTTCTCTCGACCATGCAATTTGGGCGATTGCAACACGTAAAGGAACTAGCCCAAGTGAAAGATTGCAATTTCCGATCTGTGACAGCAAAACGGGGTTCGAAAAGTCGACAAGTAACGGCGTAATCAAGGGTGTAGGCGATGAAGCTGCCAAAATTGTTGAATCAGTTCAGCCATTTAAACAAACAGTACCGGGTGACACCGTTCTTTCCGCGCTCAATAAAGCGTCGAATACTGACAAGCATAGATTGTTGCTAGTTGTAGGGGCTGTCGCGCAGCTTGGAGATAAAATCACCGTTGGTGATGAGCTTGATCGAATTGACAGTTCTCCAAAGGAAGTTGCAATTGTCGGAATGTCTCCGCCCCAAAGAATCAATATTGCCTCAGAGGGAACATCTGCGTTTGTCATCAATTTTCGTGATCCTGCTCCACAGGTTACTGCTCACGCGGATTTTGATATTAGCATTGCGTTTGATGAACTCGGCAAGGCTCGAAATGTGGAGTTGATAAAAGGGTTGAGAGCGTTGCATGCGGGCACTGCGCATACGGTTGAATTGTTTGCGAAACTGTTTCAATAGCATACCGATTTGGGAACTTTTTTAGCCTTCCCCCTCGTGGGGGAAGGTGTGCGCCACCAAGTTGGGCCGCGAGGCGGATGAGAGGCGCGGTGGCAGTGGGGCCATGACGACAGCCAATGTCTTTCCACAACAGGGGAAATTTGGGGCCTGTCTAATCGCTGTAATGTTTGACGAACATGACTAGCATGAGCGCTGCGCCGAGGACTGCTATGAGCGAGCCGATAATCAGCAGCGGGGTTTCCTGCCCGCCATCGATCAACACTTTGCCGATGACGAGGATGAGTGTGCCGGCCTGATAGATGACGAGTTGCGCCAGTGCCAGGCGTGACTTCGCAAGTGCGGGATAGGAGTTGTGAATCATGCCAAACAGCACGGAGGTGACAAAGCCCAGAAGGTTGGCGTGGGCGTGGGAGTTTGCGTAGTTCAACTGGTTGGTGGCCCCTAGCCACATGCCAAAAATCATTCCGCCAATCAGCCATATCAAGCCAAGCAGGATATAGTTCCGACCAATGTTTTTCATATCTGATCCCCTCGTTGCAGCCCCCAAATCCGAATTTACTTGAGCTTTGGAGATTTACAAGTGATCACAAGTGGTCTGGCATAATTTTTCAAAACCGGACTTTCTATCGTGCCATTGTGTGCCTAGTCTTTGGGGATGGGTTGCAAACTTTCTGTGAATGTTAATGCGATTGCTTATCTGCGCAATCGTCGGCATGTGCCTTGGCCTTCGGTTGCGGGGCTGGGGCGGATCATTCTGGAGGCGGGGGCTGCTGGTCTGACGGTTCATCCGCGGCCTGACGAACGCCATATCCGGCATGCGGATGTGCCAGAGCTTCTGGCGCTTATCCGCAATGATTTTCCGTCGCGTGAATTCAA
>JANNXN010000103.1:0-7519 GCA_031409595.1 Rhodobiaceae bacterium | reverse complement strand
GTGAAGCAGCCGTTGCCGATGCGCGTGATCTCTACAAGCGTTTGCAACTGCCCAATCCCGATACCATTGGCGATCGCTTTCCCCACCAGGTTTCAGGCGGCCAGCTCCAGCGCGCCATGACAGCCATGGCCATGTCGTGCCGGCCAGACCTGATCATATTCGATGAACCCACCACAGCACTTGATGTAACAACACAGGTTGAAGTGTTGGCCGCCATGCGCGACATTGTCGAACAGTTCAACACGGCTGCCATCTATATCACCCATGATTTGGCGGTCGTCGCCCAGATGGCGCACCGCATCATGGTGCTGCGCTACGGCAATCTGGTGGAAGAAGCGCCCACCCGCGCCATGTTGAAACAACCAACGCAGGATTACACCAAGTCGCTCTGGGCCGTGCGCAAGTTGCAAAAACCGGAATCGATCAGTGAGGACATCGTCCTTCGCGTTCAAAATGTTGATGGAAGTTACTCGGGCTCGGTCAAGGTTCTGGATGATGTCACCGTACGCCTGCCGCGCGGCCGAACCGTTGCCGTTGTGGGTGAATCAGGATCAGGAAAATCAACGCTTGCCCGCGCCATAACCGGCCTTTTGCCACCATCGAAAGGCGATATCTTCTTCAACGGCAAGCCTTTGCCGAAAGCCTTGGCCGACCGCGACAAGGACACCTTGCGCCGCATCCAGATGATCTATCAGTCAGCCGATACGGCACTCAATCCCCGCCAGCAGGTCCGTGATATTATAGGCAGGCCGTTGGAGTTTTATCTGGGGCTGACGGGTGCCGACCGGGACCGCCGCGTTGTCGAGCTTCTTGAATCGATTGAACTCGACGAAAGCTATATTGATCGCCTGCCCAGCGAAATGTCCGGTGGCCAGAAGCAACGCATCTCGATTGCGCGCGCCCTTGCTGCAAACCCCGAGATCATCATCTGCGATGAAGTCACCTCGGCGCTGGATCAGATTGTGCAGGAGGGAATTCTTTCGCTGCTCATGCGGCTGCAAAAAGAAACCAATGTGTCCTATCTCTTCATCACCCACGACATCGCAACGGTGCGCGCCATCTCCGATGAAATCGTGGTGATGCACCAGGGCAAAGTCGTGCAGCAGGGGCCCAAATCGAAGGTTCTGTCGCCACCCTATCCGGCTTACACGGAACTGTTGCTGTCATCCGTTCCAGAAATGGACCCCGATTGGCTGACAGGACTTCTGGCGAAGCGGTCCCGGAAGGCAAAGACAACAGCCTGACATCTTCAAGAGGCCCAATGACCCAACCCGTTATCATGTGGTTTAGGCAGGATTTGCGCACCTGCGATCATGCAGCCTTGAATGCGGCGGCAGGTGCTGGCGAGGTGATATGCCTTTACATCCTCGATGATGAAACGTCGGGCGAATGGCGCATGGGGGCCGCAAGCCGCTGGTGGCTGAACCAAAGCCTCAGGAAGCTTTCACAAAATGTGAAACTTGTTCTGCGGCGCGGACGCGCCGACAGGGTCTTGGCAAGTGTCATCGGGGAAACCTCTGCAAATGCTGTTTATTTCACCCGTGATTATGCGCCGTGGTCAGCAGCGTTGGAGCTTCGCGTGAAGGCGGTATGCGAGCACGCGAATGCTGCATGCCATCGATTTGGTGGCTATCTGCTGCACGAACCCGAAGCTATCCGCAATGGTTCCGGTGAACCTTACCGGGTCTACACACCATTTTCACGGGCCTGTTTTGCATTAGCAGAGCCACGCCCGTCAGTTGCCCAAACCCCGCCCCTGATGTGGCAGGGAGCTGTCAGCAGCGAAAGCTTGGATGACTGGAACCTGTGCCCAACCCATCCCAACTGGGCCACCCAGCTTGAAAACAAATGGCAACCCGGTGAGAAGGGTGCCCGCGAGGCATTGGTGAACTTCATTGATCATGGGCTTGCAGATTATGCGGAAGGCCGGGACCGGCCTGACAAGACCTTCACATCAAGGCTGTCGCCACACCTCCATTGGGGTGAGGTCAGTCCGGCCCAGTGCTGGCGCGCCATTCGAAGCGCCATGGCGCTGAAGCCTGGGTTGCTTGATCTTGCCGGTGAAAAGTTCCTCAGGGAAATTCTGTGGCGCGAGTTTTCCTGGCACACCTTGCATCATTGGCCGGCACTTCCCGGCGCACCTTTCCGCCCCGAATTTTCAAATTTCCCGTGGCGCGATGATCCACCCGCCCTGTTGAAATGGCAGCAAGGGCAGACAGGTTATCCCATCGTTGATGCCGGAATGCGTGAACTTTGGGCCACCGGCACGATGCACAACCGTGTCCGCATGGTGGCAGCCTCTTTCCTGACAAAGCATCTGCTCATATCGTGGACGGAGGGTGCCAAATGGTTTTGGGACACGCTTTTGGACGCTGATATCGCAAGCAATTCGGCGAGCTGGCAGTGGGTTGCAGGCTGCGGTGCCGATGCGGCCCCCTATTTCCGCATTTTCAATCCGGTCTTGCAAGGCGAGAAGTTTGACCCCGAAGGCAACTATGTGCGCAGATGGGTGCCGGAGCTTGGCGCGATGCCGGCTGAATACATCCATCAGCCCTGGCAGGCGCCAGCACACGTCAAGACCGGTTATCCCGCCCCCATGGTCAATCATGGTTTTGCCCGCGAACGCGCCTTGGCCGCACTGAAGCAGGCTAAAGCCGCAACCGCCTGAAACGCGCTTCAAGAAATCGGAGAAACATCTGCGTCTGCATCGTCGGCGCACGCATTGGTGAGTGATGCGCCATCAAATCAAACGGTTTTGGTTCGAATCCTTCCAGCAGCTGAACCAGATCATTGCTGGTGATCTCCGGGCCAACCAGAAAACCTGGCAACAAAGCAATGCCATGCCCCGCCACACACATGGTTTTCAGAGCCTCGTACCGATTGGATTGAAAATAGGCCCGCGGACGGACGAGCTCTGAACCGCGCAGCCGCCATTCTGGTTGACTGGCCAAGAGAAGCCCCTGATGAGCCCCCAAATCTGCGGGCCCATGAGGCCTTCCATGTCTCGCCAAATAGGCAGGTGATGCAAACAAACCCACCTCAATTGGGGCCAGCGATTTGGCCCCGTCTTCGCTTCGCTCCCTGATTTCGACCACCAGATCATAGCCTTCTTCCTGGGGATCAACGCCCCGGTCCAGAATATCGAACTGAAAACTGACTTGCGGCTGCCCCGAAGCAAAATCGGCTATGGCTGGTGCTATTAGGGGAGGCCCAATTATCGCAGGTGCCGCAATCCTGATACTTCCAACAGCACCGGATGAGGGGCCCTTCAGCGATTTGTTGGTGTTCTCAAGGTCAGCCAGCAGATTTCGAATCCGTGCGAGATAGGTTGCACCTGCTTCAGTCAACTCAACCGTCCTGGTTGTCCGCTTCAGCAAGCCAACCCCAAGCTCCGCCTCCAAAGCCGAAATCTGGCGGCTCACCACCGAAATGGAAACATCAAGCGCTTCGGCAGCTCCAGAGAAACTGTTCGCATCTGCAACAGCAACAAACATCCTGAGGGCCGAAAACTGCTCCATATGGGATTATTATTGCAAAAAATAGAAAAGTAAAACAATAAAACTGTAGTTATTGCGGAAATTGCATAAATAAGTCAGTCCAATCTCGTGATTCCATGAGTTCGCAGGAACGAGAAATGGGGAATGCTAAACCGAAATACTCGCCACAGCAGTACGAATGGCCTTGATGTTCCCGGCATAGTCCGAACCCTTAAACACCGCCGAACCGGCAACCAGAACATTGGCCCCCGCTTTGGTCACCAGAGGTGCCGTTTCAACCGTAACCCCGCCGTCAACCTCGATATCAATGTCGCGGCCGCGGGTCATCTCGCGAATTTCGGAAATCTTCGGGACCATGGCTTTGATAAAGGCCTGGCCGCCAAAACCGGGGTTCACCGTCATCACCAGAACCAGATCAACCCGGTCGATAACATGGGCAATGGCTGAAGCGGGTGTTGCCGGGTTGAGCGCTACTCCAGCTCTCTTTCCCAGATTGCGGATGGCTTGCAGCGAACGATCAAGATGCGGGCCGGCCTCCGCATGAACAGTAATGATATCTGCGCCCGCCTTGGCGAATTGCTCGAGATAGGGATCAGCCGGCGCAATCATCAGATGAACATCGAATACCCGCTTGGTCACCGGCCGGATGCTGGCCATTACGGGCGCGCCAAATGTGATGTTGGGCACAAAATGCCCATCCATCACATCAATATGCACCCACTCGGCTCCACCCGCATCAATCGCCCGCACCTCATCGCCAAGCTTGGAAAAGTCGGCTGAAAGAATGGAGGGCGCAATGATGAGAGGGCGTGTCATGTGATCAGAGCAGCTTTCCCATGGCAACAGCCGTATCGCTCATGCGGTTGGAGAAGCCCCATTCATTGTCATACCAGGTGAGAATGCGCACCAGTGTTCCATCAATCACTTTGGTCTGGTCCATGTGGAAGGTGGATGAATTGGGGTTATGGTTGAAATCGATCGAAACATTTGGATCGAGTGTGAAGCCCAGAATGCCCTTGAGCCTGCCTTCAGCCGCCGCCCTGATGGCAGCGTTGATTTCTTCAACACTGGTTGCCCGCTTCGCCACAAATTTGAAATCCACCACTGAAACATTGGGAACCGGCACGCGAATGGACGTGCCATCAAGCCTGCCCTTCAATTCAGGAATAACAAGGCCAATGGCCTTGGCAGCCCCAGTGGACGTTGGGATCATCGACATGGCAGCAGCCCGCGCCCGGTACAAATCCTTGTGCATGGTATCGAGTGTGGGTTGATCGCCCGTATAGGCATGGATCGTGGTCATGAAACCCTTATCGATGCCGACAGCGTCATTCAGAACCTGCGCCACGGGTGCCAGACAGTTTGTGGTGCACGAAGCATTGGAAACAATGATGTGATCCTTGGTTAGCTTGTCATGGTTCACCCCATAGACAACCGTGAGATCAGAATTCTCACCCGGTGCCGAAATCAAAACGCGCTTGGCGCCTGCCGCCAGATGCGCCGAGGCCTTGTCTTTTGCGGTGAAAATGCCGGTGCATTCCAAGGTAATATCAACCCCCAGCTCTTTCCATGGAAGCAGAGAAGGATCCTTGACGGCGGTTACCTTGAACTTCTCGGTTCCAACACTGATGCTATCGCCTTCAACCTTCACCTCGTGCGGAAAGCGGCCGTGGACGCTGTCATAGCGCAGCAAATGGGCGTTGGTTTCGACTGGCCCAAGATCATTGATGGCAACCACATCAATGTCCTTCCTGCCCGATTCGTGAATAGCTCGCAAAATATTGCGCCCAATCCGACCAAACCCATTTATTGCAACACGTACCTTAGCCATAAATTTCTCCGCTAGTTCAATTTGAAGTTGGCCGCCTTATAAGCCAATTGGCGCGTGAGGGAAGAGGTACGCCCATCAAAAAACATCAGACTTTGGTCCACTTTCCATTCTTGGCCGAAGATGCAACGCAAGCTTCAATGAAGGCCATGCCGGCAATACCGTCGTCAATGCCCGGAAACTGCACGTCTTTATCGACTTTTTTGCCGGCCCGTCTGGCTTTGATGGCGCGGGCAACTTCAGTGTAGATATTGGCAAAGCCTTCCAGATATCCTTCAGGGTGCCCCGGAGGTACGCGCGTCACGCGGGCGCTGGCTGCATTGGAACCAGCACCTCCGCGCGTGATAAGGCGCTTGGGTTCGCCATAGGGTGTGTACCAGAGGTAGTTGGGATCAGCCTGCACCCATTCAATGCCACCCTTGGTGCCGTAAACCCGGATTTTCAAGCCATTCTCATGACTAGGCGCCACCTGGCTCGCCCACAGCATGCCCTTGGCGCCACCCTTGTAACGCAGCATCAGATGCACATTGTCATCAACCCTGCGGCCTTTGACAAAGCTGGTGAGATCTGCCGAAAGCTCATCCAGTTTGAGGCCCGATACGAAACAACCCAACTGATAGGTGTGAGTGCCGATGTCACCAACACAACCACCCACCCCCGTTCTCTTGGGATCGGTTCGCCATGCCGCCTGCTTCTGGCCAGACTTTTCCAAATCAGTCGTCAGCCAGTCCTGCGGATATTCCCCTTGCACCAGGCGGATTTCACCAAGATCACCCGCAGCCACCATGGCGCGCGCATGTCGGATCATCGGATAGCCCGAATAGTTGTGGGTAAGGGCAAAAATGACTTTGGGATTTTTCGCCAGCAGTTTTTCAAGCGCCAGAGCTTCCTTCAGATTAAGCGATAGCGGCTTGTCACAAATCACATGAATGCCAGCTTCAATGAAAGCCTTGGCCGCCGGAAAATGCATGTGATTGGGTGTTACGATGGAGACAGCCTCAATCCCGTCCCGGCGCTTGGCTTCAGCCTTCGCCATGTCGCGGAAATCCACATAGCTCCTGTCGAGAGCCAAACCGAGTTCAGCAGCAGATGCCTTGGCGCGCGCCGCGTCGGAAGACAAGGCACCGGCCACAAATTCGTAATGGTCATCCATGCGGGCCGCCAGGCGATGGACGGCGCCAATGAAAGCACCCTGTCCACCGCCCACCATGCCAAGCCTGATGCGGCCAGTTGCCTTGTCGCTTCTACCAGTAATTGACATCGCGAACTCCTATAGGCCCAACAGCCGGTTGATCTGTGCTTGATCAGTTTTGCCGCCGGCAAAATCATCGAAGGCTTTTTCCGTGGTGCGAATGATGTGGCTTTCAATGAAAGGCGCACCCTCAGCGGCTCCCTGTTCAGGATGCTTGATGCAACATTCCCATTCCAGCACCGCCCAAGAGGAATAGTTGTATTGAGAAAGCTTGGAGAAGATCGATCCAAAATCGACCTGACCATCGCCCAGCGAACGGAACCGCCCGGCGCGGTTGATCCACGGCTGATAGCCCGAATAAACGCCTTGGCGACCTGTCGGATTAAGCTCTGCGTCTTTCACATGGAATGCGCAAATCCGCTCGTGGTAGATATCAATGAACGAAAGATAGTCGAGATGCATGAGCACGAAATGCGACGGATCGTAATTGATCTGGCAGCGCTTGTGGCCCTCGAGAGCATCCAGAAACATTTCAAACGTGGCGCCATCGAACACATCTTCACCGGGATGGATTTCATAACCGACGTCCACGCCCACATCTTCATAGGCATCTAGAATGGGTTTCCACCGCTTGGCCAATTCACCAAATGCGGTTTCTATCAGACCCGCTGGCCGCTGCGGCCAGGGATAAACGTAAGGCCAGGCCAGTGCGCCGGTAAAAGACACGGTTGCATCGAGCCCAAGGTTACGCGCCGCTTTGGCGCCCAACGTCACTTGTTCAGCAGCCCATTTCTGCCGTTCCTTGGGCTTGCCATGAACTGCAGCGGGTGCAAACGCGTCAAAAGCCTCATCATAGGCCGGGTTCACGGCCACGAGCTGTCCCTGCAAATGGGTTGAAAGTTCGGTGATCGCCACGCCATTCTTCTTGGCGATGCCGTTAAGCTCGTCGCAATAGGTCTTCGATTCCGCCGCCTTCTTCAAATCAAACAGCCTGCCATCCCA
>JANNXN010000102.1:0-15424 GCA_031409595.1 Rhodobiaceae bacterium | reverse complement strand
AAGGGCAGAATGGAACAGCCGCGCCTTGTGGCGGCCACGCGGATGATTGGCGCTCAGGCAATAATCCCGCAACTTCGCAACATCAATTTCCGCATTCTCGAGATGTGGCAAGAAAGCCATGACCTGTCACTAGCCCCGCTTGAGCGCCCGATTAACCCCGCTCACCACCGCCTTAAGCGACGCCACCACGATGTTCTTGTCGATACCTACTCCAAACAAAGTCGAGCCATCGGCCAGGCGCAGTTCGACGTAAGCAATCGCTGCCGCATTCGCGCCGTGGCCCATGGCGTGTTCGCGGTAGTCGGAGACGTCGAAGGCGAGGCCGGATTCTTTTCGCATGGCGTCGACGAAGCCATCGACCGGGCCGTTGCCGTGGCCGTGGAGGGTTTTGTGCTTGCCGTCTACGGACACCTTGGCGGTCAAATCCTGGTCGCCGTGGTCTGACTTGGCCTTGTGCTCGATGAAGCCATAGAAGCCGTTGCCTTCCAGATATTCCGCCTCAAAGCTGCGCCACAGGCGCTCGGCGCTCAACTCCACGCCCTCGCCATCGGCAATCGCCTGCACCACTTTCGAGAACTCGATTTGCGCGCGCCTAGGCAATTCGATGCCGTGTTCGGTTTCAAGAATATAGGCAACGCCGCCCTTGCCGCTTTGGCTGTTGATGCGCACCACGGCCTCGTAAGACCGCCCCAGATCCATGGGGTCAATCGGCAGATAAGGCACTTCCCACAACGGCTTGTTCGAAGCCTTCATGGCCTTGAAGCCCTTGTTGATGGCATCCTGGTGCGAGCCGCTGAACGCCGTAAACACCAGCTCGCCCGCATAGGGGTGTCTGGGGTGGATGGGCAGCTGGTTGCAATATTCCGCCATGCGCACGAGGTCATTGATGTGGGAGCAATCGAGCTCCGGATCAACGCCTTGCGTGAACAGGTTCATGGCCAGCGTGACGAGGCAGACATTGCCGGTGCGCTCGCCATTTCCAAACAATGTGCCTTCCACCCGGTCAGCGCCTGCGAGCAAGGCCAACTCGGTTGCCGCCACCGCCGAACCCCGGTCATTATGGGGGTGCAGTGAAATGGTGACGCAATCGCGGTTTTTGATATTACGGCAGAACCATTCGATCTGGTCCGCATGAATGTTGGGCGTGGACATTTCAACAGTTGCGGGCAAGTTGAGGATGAGCTTCTTCTGCGGCGTGGGCCTAATCTCCGCCATCACCGCCTCGCAAATCTCCACCGCGTAGTCCAGCTCCGTGCCGGTGAAGCTCTCCGGGCTGTATTCAAAGCGGATCGCATCCGTCATGCCGCTGTCGTCAGCCAGCCGCCGGATGAGCTTGGCGCCTTCCACCGCAATGTCGATGATGCCCTGGCGGTCTTTCTGGAACACCACGCGGCGCTGCAATTCGCTGGTCGAATTGTAGAAATGCACAATCGCCGATTTGGCGCCGCGGATGCCTTCAAAGGTGCGGCGGATCAGTTCCTCGCGGCATTGCACCAGAACCTGGATGGTGACGTCATCGGGAATCTTCCGGTTGTCGATGAGGTGGCGGCAGAAATCATAATCCGTCTGCGAGGCGGACGGAAAACCGATCTCGATTTCCTTGAAGCCCATGGCGATGAGCGAATTGAACATCCGCATCTTGCGCTCATGGCCCATGGGCTCGATGAGCGACTGGTTGCCATCGCGGAGATCAACCGAACACCAGATGGGCGCCTTCGTGATTGAACGGCTGGGCCATTGGCGGTCGGCCAAATTGACGGGCGCGTAAGCCTGATACTTTTCTTTGGGGGAAATCATCATCGGGAGAGTCTCTTGCTTCTAAGCTGTTGGGATTGTGTTTATTTCGTTTTCCCCAAAGAGCCAAGGCGCAGCGCCCAGCCGACCCTTAGGGGCTGCCAAGAAGGAGAAGAGGTGCGCGACGAAAATTCAACATGGGGTCTGCTTAAAGCAACTGCGGCTGAAGCGCAAGTTTGCGCGGTTTGAGGGTTAAAAATAAATTATCATATAAATCATGCCGATCGGCCATTGCCACATTTCCGGCCTGTGTTAATCTGCCAGCTGCGGGCCACAATTTGATGGTTCGGAAAGTATGGGAGAGACTCAAATGCTAAAGAAAGCTCTAGTATGCTCAATTGCTGTGGCCGCCATGGTGGCCGCCAGCACCGCCTTCGCCGACACCAAAGACAAAAAGATTGCCCTATCCAACAACTACGCCGGAAATTCCTGGCGTCAGTCCATGTTGAAAAGCTGGGATAAAGTGACAAAGCAGGCCGTGGCAGATGGCGTTGTCGCTGCTGCTGATCCATTTACAACCTCTGAAAACCAGGTGACCGAGCAGGCCGCCCAAATCCAGAACCTCATCCTGCAAGGCTATGACGCCATTGTCATCAATGCCGCTTCGCCTGACGCGCTCAACGGCGTTGTGAAGCAGGCCTGCGACGCCGGCATTGTCGTCGTGTCCTTCGATGGCATCGTCACCGAGCCCTGCGCCTATCGCATCGCCGTTGATTTCGCCAAGATGGGTGAAGTGCAGATTGATTATCTCAATGAAAAGATGGCTGCCGGTGGCAACCTTCTGGAAATTCGCGGCCTCGCTGGCGTGTTCGTGGATGACGAAATCTCCAAGGGCATCCACCAGGGTGTTGACGAGTACAAGCAATTCAAGATCGTAGGTTCCGTGCATGGGGACTGGGCCCAGGAAGTAGCCCAGAAAGCCGTGGCCGGCATTCTGCCATCGCTTCCGGAAGTCGCCGCCGTTGTGACCCAAGGTGGCGATGGTTATGGCGCTGCCCAAGCCTTCAAAGCCGCTGGCCGCCCAACGCCCTTGATCATCATGGGCAACCGCCAGGATGAACTGCAATGGTGGAAAGAGCAGAAAGACGCCAATGGCTATGAAACCATGTCGGTCTCCATTGCCCCCGGCGTTTCAACCCTTGCCTTCTGGGTCGCCCAGATGATCCTTGATGGCAAGAAAGTGCCACAGGATTTGACCGTGCCTTTCCTGCAGATCAACCAGGCCGATCTCGAGAAGAGCCTTGAAACCACGGAAAAAGGCGGCGTTGCCAACGTCGAATATTCTGCTGAAGATGCAGCCAAAGTTGTTGGCGGCATGTAGGTCTTGAATGCAACGGCAATAAAGCTGGACGGCGTTGAAAGAAGTTTCGGCGCCGTCCGCGCACTCGCAGGTGTCAGTCTCGAAGTGGGAACTGGCGAATGCGTGGGGCTCGTGGGCCACAACGGCGCTGGCAAGTCCACCCTCATGCACATCCTGGCTGGAACGCTGTCACCCGACAAGGGCGAAATCAGCGTCGGCACTTCAAACCTTACGCAGGGCTGGTCCGTTCAAACCGCAAAAGCCAACGGCATTCGCTGCGTGTTTCAAGAATTATCGCTCTGCCCAAACCTCACAGTCGCCGAAAATGTCCGTATCGTGCACCGCTCCATCAAGGGCTTTGGCTGGAAACAGCAGGCAAGCGAGCTGGCCAGCGCCAAGCTCGATGAAATATTCCCCGGCCACGGCATCAAACCCGAAGACGCCATTTCAGACTTGCCCATCGGCAAACGCCAGATGGCCGAAATCGCCCGCGCCTTCACCGTAACCGACGTGCCGCTCCGCCTGGTGATACTTGACGAACCCACATCATCGCTCGATGCCGTAACAGCCGAACAGCTTCTGGCGTTTGTGCGCAAACAGGTGGCCAAAGGCACCAGCATCATTCTCATCTCTCATCTGCTGGGCGATATCCTCGGCACCAGCGACCGCATTGTGGTGATGAAAGATGGCGTAACGGTTGCCGAGAAGGCGGCCAGGAAATTCACCCGCGATTCCCTCGTGGCTGCCATGGGCACCGAAGTCAGCCAACAGAAAATCGTCAGCAAGGTTTCAAAATCCAAAACCGAAACGCCCACGGTCATTCGCGCCATTCCAAAAACCGGCGGCAGCGGCAAGGAACTGCTGGCAAGCAAGGGTGAGGTCATCGGTCTCGCTGGCCTTTCCGGCCACGGCCAAACCCGCATGTTGCTGCAGCTCTTTGCGAAAACTGAAGCGCAAGTGGATGGCCCGGTTGCATTCATTGCCGGCGATCGCCAATCCGATGGCATTTTCAATCTCTGGTCCATTGCCTCCAACATTACTGTCCGCTCGCTTCGTTCAATGCTGCGGTGGGGCCTGATCGCGGACGAAAAGGAAACGGAACTTTCCGCCGATTGGAAAGCCCGCATGAATATCCGCACCCCTGACATGAACAACAACATCCTCACGCTCTCAGGCGGCAATCAGCAGAAGGCCCTCTTCGCCCGCGCGCTGGGTTCAGAAGCCAGCATCATTCTCATGGATGATCCCATGCGGGGCGTCGATATCGGCACCAAGCTTGAAGTTTACGAAATGATCGCCAATGAGGCCAAGAGCGGCCGCACGTTCATCTGGTACACCACTGAAATGGACGAGCTCCACCACTGCGACCGCGCCTATGTGTTCCGCAACGGTGAAATTTCAGCTGAACTCGCAGGCCATGATCTGTCGGAAGAAAAAATCCTGCAAGCCTCCTTTGCCGAAAGCTCCGCCGCATGAGCAAAGGCCTCTTGCGATCACTGCTGCCGTTCATATCCCTAGCCATTGTATTGGGCGCCACTTTCTATGTGCAGCCCCGCACCATGAGTTATTTCGGCCTCAACCTCATGCTGCAATATGCGGTTCCCATTGCTCTCGCCACCATTGCCCAGATGTTTATCATCACCGTCAATGATCTTGATCTTTCCATTGGTCCTTTTGTGGGCCTCGTCGGCTGCATTTCCGCCACCCTGCTTTATACCGATCCGCTGCTTGGCATCCTTGCGCTGCTCTTGTGCATTGCAGCCTACGCAGCCATGGGCGCGCTCATCCACAGCCGCAATTTGCCCGCAATCGTTGTAACCCTTGGCCTGTCATTTGTCTGGCTCGGCATTGCTGTTCTCATTCTGCCCTCGCCCGGCGGCAAGGCTCCTGAATGGTTGAAGGCAATCATGTCTGTTCAATTGCCGCTTGTTCCATTTCCGATTGTGGCAGCAATTGTCATTGGGGGTGCGGTGCATTTGGCGCTCATGCTTTCATCCTACGGCGTCATTGCTAGAGGTGCGGGCGGCAATCCAAAGGCCATGGAACGCGCGGGCTGGTCCATGCTCAAAACCAAATCGGTGATGTATGCAATTGCCGGCCTGTTCGGCGTGCTTGCCGGACTGTCACTCCTTGGCCTCACCACATCTGCCGATGCCCATGTAGCTGACCGCTACACGCTCTATTCAATTGCGGGCGTCATTCTGGGTGGCGGCGAATTTGTAGGCGGCAGGGTGTCGCCCTTGGGCGCCGTGGTGGGCGCTCTCACGCTCGCCCTGGCAGGATCATTCCTCATCTTTCTCAACATCAATCCGGATTGGCAGATCGGCGCCCAGGGGGCCATTCTCATTATCGTTCTGGCGCTCAAATCACTGGTTGTGGCCTGGGAGCAACGCCGATGATGGCCCGCCTCTACAAACTCCGGAGCGAACCCTGGATATGGTCTTTCATCGCCGGTCTGGGGGTGTGGCTTGCGACCATCGCCTATACGGGCGGCCAAGGTGCTGGTGAAATTCTCACTGCGGCGCTTTCATTCGCCACCTTCAGCATCATCGTTGGCCTCGGCCAGATGATGGTCATCACAACCGGCCCCGGCAATGTCGATCTTTCAATCCCTGCCACCATCACCCTGTCTGGCGTGGTTGCAATGAAGGTCATGGATACAAATTCGGAACTGATAGTGGCAGGAGTTCTCGCAGCCCTTGGCGTTAGCCTGCTAGTCGGCATATTCAACTTCGCCCTCATTCTGCTGCTCCGCATTCCACCCATCATCGCAACGCTGTCTGCAAGTTTTCTTGTCCTCTCGACAGCGATCTATTATGGCCACGGCATCCGCATAAAGCCCCCGGTGCCGCTGGACAGTTTTGCAACAATGCGCATCGCGGGCATTCCGGTGGCATCAATTTTTGTGCTGGCCCTCAGCATTATCCTGGCGATCGTGATCAAGCGAACCCTTTACGGGCGGGCAGTGGTGGCCATCGGTCAAAATCCAAGAGCTGCCTGGCTGGCAGGCTTCAACGTCAACCAGACCCGCTTCATCACTTATGTGCTCAGCGCGCTTCTTTCCGGCGTTTGCGGAATCCTGCTGTCAGGCTTCTCCGGAGGGGCGGCCCTCAACATGGGCGAAGAATTCCTGCTGGCTTCCATTGCTGTTGTCGTGATCGGCGGCACATCAGTTGCAGGCGGCCGCGCCAGCGTTCCCGGAATTTGGGGAGCCGCACTCTTCATGTACCTTTTGGTGACAATGCTGAACACCTTCGGCGCCAGCGCCGGCGTGCGCCTGATCATGACAGGACTGATCATCATCGCAGTCATCATCCTGGCGGCAGAAAAAAATCAGGCGCGATAAAGGCTTTTTGCTTTGCCGATTGTCATTGTAACTGAATCTACCACTTGTCATCTTGGCGAAAATCCCCATTTTCGCCGCAATAACGACATGGAGACAGCGGCTGAATCAGTTAAACGCCAGCACCGCACACACCAGGGCGCCCGCTGATCCCACAAATGCCAGGGGGGCAAATATGTTGATGCGGCTCATCAGGGCCATGTTTCCGGTGCGCATGATCTGGCCGCCGGTCACTCTGACGACGCCATAAGAAATCACCAGCAGCACGACAAAGGACATTTTGAAACTGAACCATGGGCCTGAGCCCGTGTTCCCTGTTGTCCAGAAAAGCAGAAGCCCCGTGATCAGAAAACCTGCGATCACAATATCCGAATACATCCGCAGCGCCAGGCGCGCCATGCCAAATCCCTTGGCGATATCGCCGGTCTGCCCACGGCTTGCCCGCAGGTTTATGAGGTTTGAAAACCCTATGCCAACGCCCATGGCGATGAAAAACAGGTGAAGCACCAACAATAGAATATACATCATTAAATCTCCAATGTGCCCTGCATGACGCCAACTGCTTGGCCCCCGGCTCGAACCGCCGCAAGCTTACCATGCTCAACATCAGCTTCAAGAAATAGATCGGATGGCCGCCCCATTTCATAGCCCTGCTCCAACTGCCACTTGTGTGTGCCGTCACGCAATTTTTCGGCCTTCAATAACTGGGCCGCCAGCAACGCTGTAGCCGATCCGGTGGCCGGATCTTCCGGAGTGCCGCCAGTTGGCGCAAACATCCTGCTGCGAAAACTGGTCTTGGGGCCATCGCCGCCACGCCCATAGACATAGGCGTTATCAACTCCAAGCATGGCAATCATCCCGGACCAATAAGGCTCGCAGACAACACACTTCGCCAACGCCTCCCGCGTCTTCACTGGCACATAGAAAAATTGTGGGCCACCCTGAAACACGCCAATCCCATGCCCGTCGAATCCAATATCCTCAATCCGCAAAGACAGCGCCTGCGCCACCAGGCTTAACTCGGGCAATTTTACATCAACGGCAAAAGGCACAACCGGCGCCGTGAACTGCGCCCGCGGAACATCCCCAATCCGCGAAACCTTGACCGGCACGAGACCAGCCTTCTCCTCCAGCAGGACTGTTGTTTCAAAACTGCAGCCCGGCTTGTACTTCTGTTCCGCCAGCAGCACAGCACAACCAACTGTTGGATGCCCCGCAAACGCCATCTCGCCGCCGGGGAAAAATATTCGCACCCGCGCCGTGTTCGCCGGATTTTCCGGCTTCATCACGAAGATGGTTTCAGAAAGATTGAATTCCCGCGTGATCGTTTGCATTTGTTCCGTAGACAGAGCATCCGCCTCCAGCACAACAGCCAACGGATTGCCGCAAAACTTGCGGCTGGTGAAGACATCAAGAGTATTGAATTTGAGTTGCATGGACGCAGTAGTATCCGCCTCCGACACGAGCAGCAATAATTTTATTGTCCCTATTGTGTTTAGGGAAGAGCGCCTTCCGTGCGCTCACCGGCCTTCACTTCAAAATCCTTTTCGGCCAAAACGGCCCCATCGGAACCCTTGGCGGCCACATGATAAACACCAGCGCCAAATGCCTTGTTGATCGATCCGCCATACTCGGTTGCGATATATTTGCGCTTGCCGGACATATCTTTTTCAGCCGAAAATACCTCAATGGTTGAATCCGCAGGACCCGTTACGGCCAAATAACCGGCGTTGAGGCTGACTTCCACTTTCGAAAAACCGGCCGGTGTTACTTCAACCGATGCCGAACCTTGGGCATAGTCCTGGCTGAACATCACCAGATATTTCCCCGCGGCAACCTTGAACTGCGTTGCCGTTCCATAGGTGGTGGTAATCCAATCGTGTTTTCCATCAAGGCCCGGTGCGCCTTTGCGCAATTCAATCGCGGCACTTTCCGGCACGGGCTGTCCACCTGTGCTGAATACGCCACTGGCCTCGATAACTCCGGCACCCAGCGAAACAGATTGCGCGGTCGTTTTGCCAGCCACAATCTGCAAGTCCTGCTCGGCTGTTGCAGTTCCAAGTTTCAGCCTGATTTTGTAGGCTCCTGCGGCCGCGAGGAACGACACTTCCGGATTGTATTTTGTCGCCAGAACATTTCCGCCTGCATCCAGAAGCTCCCAGGTTGATCCGGCATCGGTTAAGGGTGTTGTTCCATCCAGCGTTCCGGACAGATTGACAACGCCCGCTTCGAGGCTCGCATCAAGTGTTGTCGCCTTGCCCTGCTCAATCTTCACCGGCACTTCAATCTGCGCCAAATCAACTGAAATTTTCACGATGTATTCACCGGGCATCGGCAAGTTGGTTTTGGTTCCGGCGCCATATTCTGTCTTTATGCCATTGCCCCGTTGACCGCCGACTGCTTCGAAGAAATCCCAACTGGCGGAATCAAATCCCGGAGGAAGCCCGACGCCTTCCGCCATCACCACATGGCCAACAAAATTGAATTCAGGGGCGGCAGGTTCCGGCTCTGGCTCAGGCGCCTTTGCCTCAACAGTTCTTGTCAGCGCCTCCCGCAGTTCGCTGGCGTTGTCGGCTGTTGAATAGGTGCCGCCAGTTTTTTCCGCCAGGCATTTGAGTTGGCCAACGGCGCCTTCGTTATCAAGGCCAAAACCAACCGTATGGACCGTCAGGTTGACACCCAGTTTCTCCAGCTCTTCGGCAACGGCACAAGGATCAACATCGCAGGTTTCGATGCCGTCGGATACCAGGATGACGGTTGCCTTCTTCTCGGTGAACTTGAGGGATTCTGCCGCCATGCGGACCGCCGCCGTCATCGGAGTCTTGCCCCTGGGGTTCAAGGCGTTCACCGCTGACATGTAAGCAGCAGCATCAAGCGGGCCCGCCTCGCGCAACACTTCAATGTCTGTGCAAGAACCTTTTTCCCGGTGGCCATAAGCCACAAGGCCAAGCTCATCCTCCGGCTTCCAGTTGCCAACGACCGAACCCACCACGTCCTTGGCGATTTCCATTTTTGTTTTGCCGTCGATTTGCCCCCACATGGAGCCTGATGCATCAAGCACCAGCACAACGCGGCCACCCTCCTGCGCCTGCACGGGAACAATCAATGCGAATAACAACAGGAGCGCTGTGAACACCGCGAAACGGATGTTTGCCATTCTTGCCTCCAACCAAATGCCCGCCCAACCACAAAGTTGGCAGAGTCCTCAGGTGTTTGTCAATCCGACGAAACCATCATAAACCAGCTTCAGCGAAACCAGAAACAGGGCTGTTTCCACAATGCGGAAAAACAGTTTCTGCGGCAGGTTGCTGATAAGCTTGTATCCAAGAAATGCGCCGAAAACCGCAACAGGCGCCAGATAGAGGCCGGTGACCAGGCTGCCGTAATTTATCTGCCCCAAATACCAATAGGGCGGCACCTTGAGCAAATTGACAATCGAAAATATGATTGTGGTGGTGCCCGCATAAACCATTTTTTCCATGCGTTGCGGCAACACATACATCTGATAGGGAGGTCCACCGGCATGCGCCACAAAACTGGTGAAGCCCGCGATCGTTCCCCAGAAAGCGCCGCGCGGTATGTCGGCAGGCTTTGGCGGCAGGTTGCGCCGGGATTTCAGGATGGCATCGAAGCAATAGGCCAGCCCAATCAGGCCAACAGCCAGCTTCACCATATCATCGCTGGTTGCCGAAGCGGTTGCCCAGCCGATGCCCAAGCCCACCGTTGCCGCAGGCAGAATAATCATGATGTTGCGCATGTCGTAGAACTTGCGATAGATCCACAGTCCATAGACATCGCTCACAATATAGATGGGGAGCAGCAGACCGGCCGCCATAACCGGCGACATGACGAGCGCCATGATTGGCACTCCGAGCGTTCCCACCATCGGCAGCCCGCCTTTCGACGCCCCGACAAAAAGTGCCGCCAGCATGGCCAGCGCCCAGAACCAGATATCAAATTCCATCAGGCGGACTCAAGGCCAAGCGCAATTCCGGCAGGATCAATTCCAAGAAACTGGCACAGGCATTCCACCACTAGATTATGATCTTCGCGCTGGGGAATGCCGGAAACCGCCATGGCCCCAACAACACCAGTTCCAATGATGTGAATCGGAAATCCACCGCCAGCGGCTGCAATGTCAATTGGATGCACACCCCGCGATTCATCCAGCTTCTGGCCGCTCAAAGTTATCTCGCGGCTGATCCTGTAAGTGGCTTTGTGATAGCGCATGACCGTGTTGATCTTGCGCCGCGCCCATTCCGCATTATCTGGACTGGCGCCTGGAAGTGCCGCAAAAAACAACGCGCGGCCAGCCACGCGAATATCAATCACCATCGGCAACTTCCTCGCAATCGAAGCAGCTCGCAAGAGCGATCCCAAAGCCCACGCATCAGCCTCATCAAACTTCGAGAAGCGCAAACGCTCTTCCTGAACCTTGATCTGAACTATGTCACTTTCAATTGTCATACTGACTGTTCCCTCACCAAGCAGGAGGCTTACAACAAGACCGACGCATAGCAAATAGCCGTCAGTTTATGTCCACTTGACATTATGTATCATATATAGTACATAGTGTTGTATGAGTTCAGGCCTGCAACCAATTCCGATCATGTTTTGGCAATCGGTTGCGGGCCGCGAGCCTGTGCGATTGTTTTTGCAGGAGTTAGCGAAGAAAGACCGGAAAAGCATTGGTGATGATGTTCGCCGGCTGCAATTTGGCTGGCCAATTGGAATGCCCCTCGTACGGAAAATGCGGGAGGAAATCTGGGAATTACGATCAACTTTACCAAGTAAGCGCGAAGCACGCATTCTGTTTGCAACGGACGGCAAGCTGATTGTCCTGCTGCACGCGTTCATCAAGAAAACCCAGAAAACGCCAAAGTTGGAGCTGGCCATTGCACAACAAAGACTGAAGGACATAGCATCATGAAGTTTAAGAAAAAGCATCTGGGTTCGTCATTTGAGAGTTGGCTCGCGGACGAAGGTATTCTTGAAGAGACAACCAACAGCGCCGTGAAAAGCGTTCTTGCCTGGCAGCTCATTCAGGAGATGAAAAAGAAAAAATTGACCAAACAGCAAATGGCCGCTGCCATGAACACCAGCCGCGCTCAGCTGGACCGCGTACTCGATCCGAAAAGCGGCAACGCCACGCTGGAAACCTTGCAGCGCGCGGCGCAGGCAGTGGGACGGAAGTTGAAGGTGGAATTGGTTTAGCTGAAGCGATCTAGATCACCATGGTAGAGACTTACAAAATTCCCGAATTTTTGAATGGCAGAATTGAAAAGCCGACATGTCAAATGGTTAGCCAGAAAAGCCTCCACACACGCAAAACGGGACAGGTCAAGACTCGGCAGAACTATCTCAGTTCAGAGCTACAAGCAGGCAATTCACAACGCAGTCGAAACATCAAAGGGCATTGATTGGTACACCAGTGAAATTCTAGAGTGGGAAAAAATCAGCAGCTACGACAATGCGTTAGCAAAGAAACATCGGAGTAATTACAAAGCCAGCTTGGCACTATTGCCGACTGTGGATCATGTTCTGAACAGTGAGGGAAACTATGATTTGTTATATGCTCATGGAGAACAAATGACTCAAAAAACGATCTCTCACTGGCAGAGTTCATTTCGCTCTGCAAAAAGGTGATCCTGTATCACGGTCAGTTCTCTCGAAATTAAAAGTCCAAAAAATCTGGGCCGCCGCACTGAATGACCAAAAATTTCGCAAGGCTGCCAATAATTAATTCCGCGCCTTATCCACCAGCTTGTTCTTGCCGATCCATGGCATCATGGCGCGGAGTTTTTCGCCTACGTCTTCGATCTGGTGGCTGTCGTTGTTGCGGCGGATGGCTTTGAAGCGGGCAGCGCCGGCGCGGTATTCCTGCATCCATTCGGATGTGAACTTGCCGGTTTGGATATCAGCCAACACGCGCTTCATTTCGGCCTTGGTCTCAGACGTGATGATGCGGGGGCCGGAAACATACTCGCCCCATTCGGCAGTGTTTGAAATCGAATAGTTCATGTTGGCAATGCCGCCTTCGTAGATCAGATCGACGATGAGCTTCACTTCATGCAGGCATTCGAAATAGGCCATCTCCGGCGCGTAGCCAGCTTCCACCAATGTTTCAAATCCGGCGCGGATCAATTCAACCAGACCGCCGCAGAGCACCACCTGCTCGCCAAACAAATCCGTCTCGCATTCTTCCTTGAAGGTGGTTTCGATAATGCCGGAGCGCCCGCCGCCAACGCCAGAAGCGTAGGACAAGGCAATATCATGGGCATTGCCCGAAGCATCCTGACTGATGGCGATGAGGCAAGGAACACCGCCGCCCTTCTGATACTCGCCGCGCACCGTGTGGCCGGGCCCCTTCGGCGCAATCATAATGACATCGATGGTCTTCTTCGGCTCGATCAGATTGAAATGCACGTTGAGGCCGTGCGCGAAGGCAATGGCTGCGCCATCACGAATGTTTGGCGCAATGTCAGCCTTGTAAATATCGGCCTGAAGCTCATCAGGTGTCGCCATCATGAGAAGATCGCCCCATTTGGCGGCTTCGGCAACCGTCATGACCTGAAGCCCATCGGCCTCGGCCTTTTTCACCGTGGGCGAACCCGCCTTGAGCGCCACGGCCAAGTGCTTGGCCCCGGAATCCTTGAGGTTCAGCGCATGCGCCCGGCCCTGGCTGCCATAGCCGACGATGACAACTTTCTTGCCCTTGATCAGATTAACGTCGGCATCCCGGTCATAGTAAACGCGCATGTGATAGTTCCCTGTTGAAATCTTGCAGCGGGAATTAGCGGGCTGGCAGGATTAAGGCAAGCGGCAATCAGCATAGCCTCTATGTGGGCAAAACAGGCCTGAGCCAACCGCAGTAATGCACCAGCCTGCCGGTCAAAAAGTGGGAAATATGAACGTCAAACAAATGCCGCCCGTCAGCGTCTGCCCGCTCTGTGGCTACAACCACGAGCAGTATCCACAAGGGCAAGGGGGCGCCCCACAGAGATACAACCTCCGGCGCCATGTCAATCCCCAGGGCGCTGCCCTCCAGCCTCAACAGAAAACGGAACGGCCCCATCTTTTCCTCAACGGTCGAACGCGAGGGATCGGCAGCCATCATCACACTGCGCATAACGCGCGTCGGATAGCGTCGCGCCCATCTTTCCGTCTCGCCAACACGTTCGATGGTCACCCGCGCTGGCACAGTGGCGGCCGTTTTCGGAAATCCAAATGCCCTCGCCAGCAACCGGCCAAACAAATTTTCTGCCCCGTCAACAGTTGCTTCGCCAGCAAGAACAATCGAAGGATCGACCGTGTGAATACGGCGCGTTACTTCAGGCAGCAACACCCAGCGCGCCCCCAATGCCCGCTCAAACAAATGGTGTTCGCTCATAACCCAGCCATCGTTCAAGGATAGCGTAAAATGGCCTATACTCAGTTAACCAAATGTCGCATGTTGGATGGAAAAAACACCGCCAACCGGAGTCACCATTGATGCCTGCCACCCCTGAACAACGCCTGGCCAAACTTGGCCTCACCCTGCCGCCCGCCGCCGGCGCCGTCGCCAATTATGTGCCTTGGGCAATCGCTGGAAACCTGCTGATGACGTCTGGCAATTTGCCGTGGGTGCAGGGCAAGATCATCTACACGGGAAAAATTGGCCGCGAGCTAACCGGCGAAGAGGGTTACAAGTGCTGCCAGCTCTCCTGCCTCAACGCCATAGCCCAGATCAAGGACGCGGTGGGCGAGCTATCACGGGTAAAGCGCATCATCAGGATTGAGGGCACGATGAATGTGGCTGAGGGGTTCGGTGAACATCCGAAGTGCCTGAACGGCGCATCCGATCTCACCAACACGGTGTTCGAAGAACGCGGCCGCCACACCCGCATGATTTACACCAACCCCGTGATGCCATTGGATTGCGTTACTCTCGTTGTGCTCTATGCGGAGGTTGAGCAATGAACGAGACTTGGCGCGCCGCGGAATTGGAGAGCAACCGCTCCAATGGCCGCGTGGGCAGCAAACTGGTTTCTGAATCCGATAACGTCCGCGTCTGGATGATCAACCTGAAACCCGGCGAAAGAATTCCCTACCATTGCCATGTGCTGAATTACTTCTGGACGGCTGCGTCAGAAGGCAGCGCGAAGTCGCACTACAGCGATGGCCGCTCCAGCGAAACCTCTTACAGGACAGGCGACACACGCCATTATGTTTTCGGCAAAGGCGAGAGCATGATTCACGATCTCGAAAACACCGGCTCCACTGCGCTGACCTTTGTCACTGTCGAACTGAAGGTCGGCAGCGCCAATGCGCCGCTCGACATCACCTAAGTTACGTCGCCAATTGCATGCCGGAACAATCGCACGGTTTCAGCAATGCCGAAAGTGAGCGCGTCGGCTATGACCGCATGACCAATTGACACTTCCAGAAGATTTGGCAGCGTCTTCACAAGTTCCGGCAAATTTTCCCGCGTCAGGTCATGGCCCGCATTGAGGCCAACCCCTGCCGCTTCGGCAGCTTTGCCCGTAGCCACAACCTTCGCAAATTCACGTGCGCGTTCGGCTGGCGCCAACGCCCCGCCATAGGGCCCGGTGTAAATTTCAATCCGGTCGGCGCCAACGGATTTGGCGAGATGCGCCAGGGCCGGATCAGGATCGACAAACAGCGAAACCCGCATGCCCCCACCCTGCAGCCGCGCAGTCACATCGATCAGTTTGGCCTTGTTCTTGGCAATATCCCAGCCATGGTCGGACGTGCCCTGCCCCGGCTCGTCAGGAACCAGCGTCACCTGATCCGGCCTGTTGGCCTCCACAAGTTTCAAAAACCGCTCGTCAGGATAGCCCTCAATATTGAATTCACGCGACGGAAAATCATTGCGGATAAGCGCCAGAAGCTCTGGCACATCCGCATGCCGGATATGGCGTTCGTCAGGCCGCGGATGAACCGTCAGACCAGCAGCCCCCGCCTCCAGAATGATCCGCCCCAGCCCC
>JANNXN010000101.1:0-12319 GCA_031409595.1 Rhodobiaceae bacterium | reverse complement strand
GACCTGGCTGGGGTTTGCTCCTGTGCATGTGGCGAATGATCTGGGTTGCTTCAAAGACGAAGGCCTTGAGGTTGACTACAAATTCGAGGATGACCGTTCGAATGTCATGGCAGCCTATGCGCGGGGCGATATCGAGGTTGACATGCGCACCGTTGGCGAACATCAGGGAAGGCCGCGCGATGCCGCCACACCCGGCGTCATCATAGGCACCATTGATGAATCGCTCGGCGGTGACGGCGTCATTACCGATGACACCATCAAGACGGTGGCCGATCTCAAGGGCAAAACCATTGCTGCTGAACCTAATATCCCGGCGCGCCTGCTGTTGCAGATGGAACTGAAGAAGGCTGGCATGACGCTGGCAGATGTGCAGATCAAGGATATTGCGACCGCCGATACGGCAGCAATTTTCGCTGACAGTTCAATTGCGGCAATTGCCAGCTATGAACCCTTCATGTCGCAAGCCATCAAGGCTTCTGGCCGGGCAGGTGCTCGGATGTTCTTCTCATCGAAAAATTACAAGGGCATCATCATTGATGTGATTACTGCACGGCAGGATGACCTTGCAGCCAACCCCAAGAAATACGCGAGTTTCCTGAAGTGCATCTACAGGGCGGTTGATTACAGCAAGGCGGAGCCTGCCAAATATGCGGAACTGGCCGCCGCCCATTACGGGCTGACCGCTGCCGAGGTTACTGAAATTCTCGATACGAGTCTCGCCTACACAACGCTTGCTGATGCCAAGGCCTATCTGGGTGCGGCTGGGGCAAAGGGCACTTTGCATGACATTTTTGAGACTGTCATGCAATTGAACCTGGAAAATGGCGCGGCAGAAAACAAACTCGAGGCGGCCCAGCAGATTGACAATGCCGTGATCAACACAGTTGCGCCCTAACGAGGGAAGCAACAATCGAGCATGATACGCGAGCTCTTTACCTTTAGGGGACGCGCCACGGTTCGGGCCGAGGTTACACTCGGTGTTATGACCGCCGTGGCCGTTCTGCTTTTGTGGGAAGTGGTGGCGCGGACCGAGATCGTCGCGCCGCAATTTCTGCCGTCACCCAGCAGGGTTGTTGTGGCGTTGTGGACAATGCTCACGACACAGCATTTGCTTTGGCATTCCGCTATTTCGAGTTTGCGGGTTTGGGTGGCGTTCCTGATTGCGGCCGCGATGGCCATTCCCATCGGAATTCTGATGAGCAGCTACCGGGTTGTGGGGGCCTCGCTTGAGCCGATGATAGATTTCATCCGTTACCTGCCGGTTCCAGCCCTTGTGCCACTGTCGATTATCTGGTTTGGCGTTGGCGAAGAGACGAAGATTTTCCTGTTGTGGCTCGGCACATTTTTCCAACTGGTGTTGCTGGTGGCGGATGACATGCGGCGGGTTCCGCATGAATATGTTGAAATTGCATTCACGCTTGGAGCCAAGCCGAGGCAGGTTCTAACTGACGTGGCGCTGCGTTCGATGGGGCCGACGCTGGTTGACAATCTTCGCATTACGCTGGGTTGGTGCTGGACCTATCTGGTGATTGCCGAAATCGTTGCGGCTGACTCAGGGCTGGGTTTTGTTATCTGGTCCGCAAGGCGCTATGTGAAGACGCCGGAGGTTATGGCGGGCGTTGTTGTCATCGGACTGATCGGGCTCATCACGGACCAGATCCTGCGGGCCATGCACCGCCGCATGTTCAGGTATGTTTAGGAATGAACTACCTTACATTTGAGAAAGTGACCAAGGCGTTTGGTCCTGTTCCTGTGGTTTCGGAATCATCTCTGTCGATTGCGCGAAATTCACTGGTGGTGTTTCTTGGTCCTTCAGGATGCGGCAAGACCACGCTGATGCGGATGGCTGGCGGGCTTGATACACCGACATCCGGCACAATCAGGCTGGATGGCGAGGCCATTGCGGGGCCGGACCGCAGGCGCGGGATGGTGTTCCAATCCTATTCGTCGTTTCCGTGGTTGACAGTTGAGGGCAATATTGAATTTGGGATGCGCTACCGGGATGATCTTGACGCAGCACAAAGAGCCGAACGTGTTACCCATTATCTCAAACTCATCGGGCTTGAAGATTTTGCCAAGTCATTTCCAAACCGTATTTCTGGCGGCATGCGGCAACGTGTTGCCATTGCCCGAAGCCTTGCCGCCGGTTCAGATGTGTTGCTGATGGATGAGCCTTTTGGCGCTCTTGATGCGTTGACGCGGGAGCGGCTGCAGGTTGAACTTCGCCAAATTCAGGCGGAGGAAAAGAAGACGATCATATTTGTTACCCATGATGTGGAAGAGGCGGTGTTTCTTGCTGACCGGATTATTTTGTTTTCGGCCCGCCCGGCGCGCGTCATCAGGGATATTGATGTGGCAAAAATTCTGGGGGCGTCACGGACGCTGGCAGCGCGGGAGTCGCAGGAATTTTTCAAGCTGCGGAACGAGGTTTTGCATCTCATTCGCAATGAAGCAGGAACAGTGAGATGACAGAAAGTTTGCGCGGCAAATCGGTTGTGATTACGGGAGCAAGCCGTGGCATTGGGCTTGGCATCGCAAAGGGATTTGCGGCGGCTGGAGCAAAGCTGACGCTGATTGCGCTCGATGACCCGATTATTGCCAAGGCAGCAGAGTTGGGGGCCACGGGTTTTGCTGCAGATATCCGGGACGGGGAGGCGGTTTCGAAGGCGCTTGCAACACTTGCCCACATTGATGTGTTGATCAACAATGCCGGCCTCGAATTGATAACGCCACTTGCAGATGGTGGTATTGAAGTTGAGGACGCGTTTCGCCGCATTATCGAAATCAACATCATCGGCACGCAAATTGTGACGCGGCGGGCTGTTTCGAAAATGGCGCGTGGGGGCTCCATTATCAACACCGCGTCAACCTGGGGGCGTATTGCTGAACCCTTGTTTGGCGCCTATGTGGCTTCCAAACACGCGGTTATTGGGTTGACCAAGACCTGGGCGAAGGAGCTTGGACCAAAAGGCATTCGCGTCAATTCGGTTTGCCCCGGCTGGGTGCGGACGGATGCTTCAATGCGGTCTCTCAAAAATATGTCGGCACTGCAAAATATCAGCGAGGATGAGCTTTTGGCACGCATTGTCGGCGGTCAAGCGCTGCCTGGCCTCATGGAGCCTGAAGACATGGCGGAGCCCTATATGTTTCTAGCCTCGGATGCTGCGCGGAATATTACGGGGCAGTCTCTGGGTGTTGATCGGGGAGAGGTGCCATGGTGAGCGGAAAACGGGTTGTCATAACCGGTGCTGCAAATGGCATAGGCTTGGCCACTGCAATGATGTTTGCTGCCCAAGGGGCCAACGTCATAGGGCTTGATCTTGATACGTCGCGGCACTCGATGCGCGTCATCCGCTGTGACCTTTCGAAGGAGGCCGATATCATTGACGCGGTTGCGGCGGCTGCCGCTGAGTTTGGCGGCATTGATGTGCTGGTCAACAATGCAGGCGTCATGCAGGAGTTTTCCATCCAGGCCATTACGGCTGAACATATTGACAGGCATTTCGCCATCAATGTCAGGGGCGCCATTTTGGTAACGCGGGAGGCTCTGCCGCATATTCCTGACGGGGGGCGCATCATCAATCTGGCGTCTGAGCTGGCTTATCTTGGCCGTGCGAACACATCGGTCTATTGCGCCACCAAGTCCGCGATGCTGGGACTCACAAGATCCTGGGCACGGGAACTGGCACCGCGCATTCTGGTCAATGCGGTGGCTCCTGGCCCAACAGATACCGCACTTCTTGGTTTTGAAGCGATGAACGCAGAACAGAAAGCCATGGAGACAGCCCATCCCCTGGGCCGTATTGGCAGGCCCGAGGAGATTGCGGCAGCGATTGTATTTCTGGCCGGATCAGGTGCGACGTTCTTCACCGGCCAGTGTTTGGGCGCCAATGGTGGTGCGGCGATGCCGTGACCTCACACTCCGATTGGCATGTGTTCAGGAGACCGGGTGACGGCGCGGGGAGCTGTGAGTTCCTTCCAGATTGACAGGGCCTCGTTCACTGCGGGGAAAGGCTTCCGCTTGATGTTTTTGCCGCGACCTGGTTTTGGCTGATCGTTCTTGCCGTGGGTCCAAACGACTTCGCCCCTTGAAATTGTGTGGCGGGCCAGGCCGTTTACCTTGAAACCTTCAAAGACGTTGTAATCGATAATGGACTTCTGGTTGGCGGCCGAGATGGTTTTGGAAAGCTTCGGATCCCACACCACAAGATCAGCATCGGAGCCCACAAGGATTGCGCCCTTCTGCGGATAGATGTTCAGGATTTGCGCGATGTTGGTTGAGGTGACGGCCACGAATTCATTCTTGGTCAGCCTGCCGGTTTCAACGCCCTTGGTCCACAGCACAGACAACCTGTCCTCGAGGCCGCCTGTTCCGTTTGGAATTTTTGTGAAATTGCCAAGCCCAGTGCGCTTTTGTTTGGTGGTGAAGGCGCAGTGATCGGTTGCCACCACTTGCAGCGAGCCAGCGGCAAGACCTGCCCAGAGTGAATCCTGATGACTCTTGTCGCGGAAAGGAGGCGACATCACGCGGCGTGCCGCATAGTCCCATTCCTTGTTGAAGTATTCGGTTTCATCCAGTGTCAGATGCTGGATCAGCGGTTCGCCGTAAACGCGCATGCCTTTCTGGCGGGCGCGGCGAATGGCTTCGTGGGCCTGCTCGGATGATGTGTGGACGATATAGACCGGAACGCCTGCTGCATCAGCAATCATGATGGCGCGGTTGGTGGCTTCGCCCTCAACTTCTGGGGGTCTGGAGTAGGCATGGGCCTCTGGGCCAGAGATTCCAGCCTTCATGTATTTTTCCTGGAGGGCCGCCACGATATCTCCATTCTCGGCATGCACCAACGGCAACGCACCCAAGGCGGCGCAGCGTTGGAATGATGCAAACATTTCGTCATCATTGACCATCAATGCTCCCTTGTAGGCCATGAAATGCTTGAAGGTATTGATGCCACGTTCAACAACCTTGCCCATTTCATCGAAATGCTTTTCCGACCAGCCGTTTACGCACATGTGGTAGGAGTAATCCGAAGAGGCGCTTTTGGTGGCTTTTCGCTCCCAATCATCGAGCGCTGCGAGCATTCCGTCTTTTCCCGGAATGATGAAATCAACGACGGATGTGGTGCCTCCTGAAAGCGCTGCAAAGGTTCCACTCTCCCAGGTTTCGGCTGCGGTGGTTCCCATGAACGGCATTTCCAGATGGGTGTGAGGGTCAATGCCGCCCGGCATAATGTAAGCGTCTTCTGCATCTATGGTTTTGTCGCCTTTGAGATTTTCACCGATGGCGGCAATGCGCTCGCCCTCGATGAGGATATCCGAAGTATAGGTTCGGTCTGCGGCTACAATGGTGCCACCCTTGATGACTGTCGACATATTGCTCTCCCTTTGTTCAAATCTCTGGCGGCGGAATTGCGCCCTTGCGTTCTACAATCAGTCTATAGCTTTCCGGTTCGCGATGCTTGGCAAAATTAAAGATCGTTTCGCGGTAGCGGGTTCCGATATCAAGATCACAGCGCGCGGTGATCACTTCGTCGCCCAGCGTTACAGCTTGCGCCACGATCTCGCCAGAGGGCGCAATGATGACACTTTGGCCGAGCATTTTTGATCCTTCTTCGGTGCCGCATTTGGCAGTTCCCACCACCCATGTGGCGTTTTGATAGGCTCCGGCTTGCATGGAAAGATGATTGTGGAAGCTTGTCAATCCATCAATGTCGGGATGGCCTGTGTGATCGAACGGCGTGTTATAGCCCAGCATCACCATATCAACACCCTGCAGGCCCATAACGCGGTAGGTTTCGGGCCAACGCCTGTCATTGCAGATGCACATGCCCATGACGCCACCGAAGGCGCGCCAGACTTTGAAACCCAGATTGCCCGGTTCGAAATAGCGTTTTTCCAAATGCTGATGGGCGCGGTTGGGCTGCGGTTCGGCGTGGCCCGGCAGATGCACCTTGCGGTATTTACCGATAATACCGCCAGAGCGATCAACCAGAATTGACGTGTTGAAATGGCGCGTGCGGCCATCTTCTTCCGCCAACTCGGCATAGCCCAAATAGAAGCCGATGCCGAGTTTTTTGGCTGCGTCGAACAGCGGTTGAGTTTCCGGGCCTGGCATCTGGCGTTCGAAATAGCTGTCGATTTCCGCTTGGGTTTCAATCAGCCAGCGCGGGAAAAATGTGGTCAGCGCCATCTCGGTGAAAACCACCAGTTCAGCTCCCCTGCCCTTGGCTTCGCGCATCATCTCAATCAACCGCCTGACCGTGTCCTTGCGGGTTTCGGATTTTGCGATGGGGCCCATCTGGGCTGCGGCGGCGTGAATGATTCTGGCCATGGTGGACTCCTAAGATCTGCCGCCAGCGGCGAGGTAGCGATAGATTTCAGTGTGATCTGCGGCATTGCCAAGGGTTGTAGATGCATCTGCCCAAAGGCTGGCGCAATCCCTGGCGCCTGCCAATGGCAGGTCCAGATCAGCGGCAAGATCAGAGGCGGTGCGAATGTCCTTGGCCATCAGTGCCATGGAAAAACCGGACGCGAAGCTGCCGGAAAGAATGAACGGTTTCATTTTGACTTCAGTGGAATTATTGCGGCCCGTGGCAGAATTCAGCACGTCGACAAGGATGTTTGGATCAATGCCGAATTTTTCCGCAATGAGCGCTGCCTCGCAGGCGGCTTGCAGTCCTGCTGCCGAGACGTAGTTATTCAGGGCCTTCACGGCATGACCTGAACCAACTGGACCCGTTGCGAAGATGCTTTTTCCCAGGGCTTCGAACAAGCTTTTGGCCCGCGCAGCCTGGTCAGCGTCACCACCGACCATGATTGCCAGGCTGCCATCGATGGCGCGCTTCACACCGCCGGAGACTGGGGCATCAATCAGGTGCAAATTTTTTTCGGCAAGGTCTCGGGCCAATTGCCGCGTTTCCATGGGTGCTGACGAACTCATGTCAATGACCAGCGAACCGTGCGCGAGCGCTTCCGCCGCACCATTTTTTCCAAGAATGACGTCGCGGACAATAGCGCCATTGGGCAGCATGGTGATCGGGATTGAGACTTCGCTTGCAGCCTCACGCGGAGTGGCACAGGAAATTCCGCCTTGCAGGACAAATTTTGCGTGCGCGGCTTCTGAAATATCGACACCATAGACGGTGAAACCCGCAGCGAGGAGACGCACAGTCATGGGCAACCCCATTGCGCCCAATCCGATGAAGGCAATCTTCATCCCCTTCAAATGCCCATCTCCTTGAAAACTTCCCTGACGTATTTGCCAGCGGTCATTTTTGCCTCCACCTAATGCGAGGTATCAAGGTATGGATCGCCTGCCGAGCCAGTGTCGACCTTTACCAGGATGTTGACATCGTCGGAATTCCAGCGGGCGAATACTTTATCGCCGCTGGTTACGGGATCGGCAAAATAATCACCGTCAGACACGTTGGCTACGAAAATGCCATTGCCAATTCTTATGGATACCTTGACGTAGCTGCCTTGATATTCGGTCACCTCGACGATGCCAGAAACTTCGTTGGAGGCGGTGGACTTGGCTTTTCCGGCTTTGCGGAGCTTGATGCGGTCACGCCTGATGGCGACAGACAAGGGGGCTCCCTGCTTCAATGTTGAATCCCTGTAAGGGGCTTCAAATACAGCGCCCTCAGCGGTTTTGAGAGTGATCACTTTTGCGGTTTTGGAGGTGACGGTTCCAGTCACCACATTTTGACCGCCCATGAAGCGCGCGACATAGGGCGTCTTGGGGCGGTTGAAGATCACGTTGGCGGTGTCGGCCTGATCTATGCGACCGGTGTCCATGACCACGACCATATCAGCGAGGGCTATGGCTTCGGGCTGGGTGTGGGTTACGTGCACGAACGTAATGCCCAGTTGTTTTTGCAAGCTTTTCAACTCGCCGCGCATGCGAAGCCGGAGGAACTCATCGAGGGCGGAGAGCGGCTCATCAAGGAGGAGCACTTTCGGGTTGGTGATGAGTGAGCGGGCCAATGCGACGCGCTGCTGCTGGCCGCCGGAGAGTTGGGCTGGCATGCGATCTTTCAAGGGATAGAGCTGCACGCGGCGGAGCATTTCTTCGGCTTTTTGCCGGCGCTCTTCTTTGCCGACATTACGCATCTTCAGATAGAAGGCCACGTTGTCGAGAATGGTGAGGTGCGGGAAAAGTGCGTAGCTCTGGAACATCATGGCGGTGCCGCGCTCAACGGGCGGCTTGCCAACCACCATCTGATCGCCGATATAGATTTCACCGGATGTTGGCGTTTCGTGACCGGCAATCATGCGCAGGATTGTCGTCTTGCCGCAGCCTGAAGGGCCAAGCAGGCAGCAATAGGAGCCATGTGGAATTGTGAGGTTGATGTCCTCAACAGCATTGGCATTGCCGAATTGCTTGGTTAGACCTACGAGGCGAATGTCGCCCTTGTCTGCTGCAGATTTAGTGTTCATTTCCGGCCTGACCGTTTGCGTTGAATGATGATGATTGACGAGAGCGCCACCGTGATAACGAGGAAGGAAACGACCGTCGTCACGGTGCCCAGCGCATAGAGTGCTGGCGATGTGACGTTGGTTGTCATTGTCCATATTTCGAGTGGCAAGGTATTCTTGGTGCCAACAGTGAGCCAGCTTCGCGGAAATTCATCGTATGACAAGGTAAAGCCGAAGAGCGCCACGGCAATCATGCCGGGGAACACGATGGGGATCACCACCTCTTTCACGGTTTGCCATTTGGTGGCGCCCAAATCATGGGCTGCTTCTTCGTAAGATGGATTGAGGCGACCGAGGATTGCGAACATGATGAGCAATCCGAAAGGCAGCGACCAGGATAGGTGGGCGCCTAGGGCGGATGTGTACCAATTGGCCTGAATGCCAAGATAACGGAAGGTCACCAACGTGCCGATTGAGAGCACTAGGCCTGGAACAATCAGGCTGGCGATGGCTGAATAGAAAATGGCTGTAGCGCCGATAAACCGCCTGCGAAAGGCAAAACCGGCAGTTACGGAGATCAAAACCGTAAAGATCATCACCATGATTGCCAGTGGCAGGGAGCGGTTGAATGCGCCAGCCACGTCACCGACGCGGCGCGGGTTGAACAGTTCATCAAACCACATGAGCGAGGGTTCACGCAGCGGGAAAACCAGCGAAGCGGAAGGGCCCTGGAAGGAAAGGATCAAAACAGCGATCATGGGGCCATACAGAAATATGACGAAAAACGTGAAAAGGACTGCAAGGACGTAGAATGTCCAGGGCCTGGGTCCGTAGGATTGAGGAGCCGACATTTTTATCTCACCAATTCTTTCCGCACATCAACCAACCGGAAGATTGCCGCAGCGATCAACAGGACGACAACGAGAAGGATCACCGCATTGGCGGCGGCGCGTGGGTAGTTCAGGAACTGCAAATCATTGAATATGCCAGAGGTCGCAGAGCCTGAGAGACCGCCGCTCATCACTGTCACTACAAAGAAGTCGCCCATGACAAGTGTGACCACAAAAAGCGTGCCAAGGGCGATGCCGGTTTTGCACAGGGGTAATACGATATTCCAAACGACGCCCCAGCGCGTGGCGCCGGCATCAACGGCTGCCTCAAGCAGCGACTTGTCGATGCGGGCCATGGAATTGAAGATTGGCACAATCATGAACAGGGTAAACAGGTGGACGTAGGCAACGACCACGGAAAAATCAGAAAACAAAAGCCAGTCCAATGGCTGATCGATGATGCCGGTTTTCATGAGGCCGATGTTGATCAGTCCTTCGCGGCCCAGGACCGGCCGCCAGGAAATCATGCGGATGATGTTGGATGTCCAGAACGGGATGGTGCACAGCAGAAACAGCCCGATGGCCGTCAGCAGATTTCGAACGTGGAAAACCAGGAAATACGCGATCCAGAATCCGAGGACGAAGGTGATGACCAATACAATGAGGGTAAATTTTATGGTCGAAAGATAAAGTGTCCAGGTGGTTGGATTGGAGAGGAGATCAACGTAATTTTTCAGGGTGAATTTTGCGACGATGCCGACCAGCATCTGGTACTTGAGGAAGCTGACGATGACAACGAGAACGACGGGCACGACAAAGAAGAAAAACAGCACAAGCGCCAAAGGTGTTACCTGCAAATAGGTCGGAAGCAGAGACTTGTTGGCTGGCGTTGAAGGCGTCATCGTCGTTCCCCAGGTATTTTCGCCAAGTCTACACAAGGCGATCAAAGACAGCGGCGGCGCTCAGACCGCCGCCGCTGATAACTATTGGTTAGTCCCGATTAGGCAGCGTTGAATTCGTTCCACTTGGCGAAGAGGAATTCCGCTTCATCCATAAGATTGTTCCAGACGCCCACTTTCGAGAAGCGCTCTTCGTAAGAGCCGCCATCGCGCTTGTCGCCAGCGGAGTTCGTCTTCTCGCCAGTCGGACTGGTGATGTCAGCGGTTGCGGCTTTACCTTCATAGAAGAAGCCGCGCTCATTCTCTGAAAGTGCGGCCATCGCCGATTTTGGATTGGAGCTGTAATAGCCCTGCTTGGCGATGAAGCCACCGACCCAACCCGCGTTGTACCAGTTGAGGTACTCATAGGCTGCATCAAGGCGGATGCCTTCGAGATGGGCCATGAGGCCCAAGCCGTTGCCCCAGCCGCGATAGCCTTCCTTCAATGGTTGATAAGTGCATTTTATACCTTGGCTTTGAACTGCGGTTACGGCAGGCGACCACATGGACTGGATCACCACCTCGCCAGCGGCCATCAAGTTCACTGATTCATCGAATGTGTTCCACAGGGCGCGGAAGTGGCCAGCTTTCTTGAGTTCAATCAGTTTGGAAATCGTCTGACTGAGTTCATCCTGGGTTGGATTGCCCTTGTCGCCATACTTCACAAAGCCAGCAGCTTCACAGGCCATGATGGCATCCATGATGCCGATGGTTGGAATGTTCTGGATTGCTGCCTTGCCTTTGAATTCCGGCGCCAGGAGATCGGCCCAACTGGTGATTTCACGGCCTACGAGGTCCGGGCGGATGCCAAGCGTGTCGGCGTTGTAAACGCCTGGGCAGAAGCTTGCCCAATCAGTTGGTGCGCCTGCAAAGCCGCCATCCTTGGCATCGCGATACATGAATTCAAATGGCGAGTCGCCCTGGCGGGACACTTCTGCGCCGGCAAACTTGCCTTCGGTAAAGAGTGGCGTCAGATCGCCCCAATTCTTGATCTTGGCGATTTCGACGCCTTGCAGAACGCCCTGTGGAACCATGATCTTGCTCTGCCAGATTTCCATATCGGCAACGTCAATCGATTTCGGATCATTAACCATGCGATTGGTGAGACCTGGATGGTCAACTACTGACATTTCCACCTTGAATCCAAGATCCTTGGAGGCCTGCTTGCCGATATCGGCCAGCGTGGAATAGGACATGCCGGTGTGCATGATGGTTACGTCTTTGAGGGCTTGGGCCCAGACAGTCGGAAAACCTGTTACAGCGGTTGCACCTGCAATTGCCGCACTGCCTTTGAGAAGCGAGCGGCGTGAAATTTTCTTTTTCATTTGTTACTCCCTTGATGTTTTAATCTTTTGATGACGATTAAACGACGGGTCGCTGGCGGTGTCAACGGCGTCAAAACCTGTGGCGGAAAATAGTTCCGTCGCGTAGCATGGGCAAATAATTGACGGGGGAGCGCTGACTTTGGAAAACTGGGCCAACCGCAAAACACTCATTTTGGGACGCAGTGAGATGATCGGCCTGCTGGAGCCCAATGAGTATAATAACTGCGTGGAACAAGCCTATCGCATGCACGGCGAAGGCCGATATTATATGGATCCCAAGGGCCATATAGTGCTGGACCGCTTCCCCGGCGAGTGGGAGGCGATGCCATCCTACATTGAGGAACCCCACGCAGCGGCTTGCAAATGGGTGTCAATCCGGGAGCAAAGCCGGTCCAAATTCAACCTGCCGACAGTGTTTTCGATCCTGATCTAAACCCACCCGGAAGCAGGTTTTCCACTCGCAATTGTTGATGGCAGCTATCACACAGTTATGCGTACCGGTGCGGCGGCGGCGGTCTCGGCCAAATGGATGGCGCGGAAGAATTCGAAAATTCTGGCCATAGTGGGGGCTGGGCACATGGCGGAAGGGGCGCTCGCCACCTGCAACGCCGTATTCCCGTGGCAAGAAGTTCGGGTCTGGAGCCGGACCCAGGCCACTCTCGACCACTTTTCGATTCAACCGGCATTGCGCTGCAGGATTCGGCAACTGTGCCTTTGGAATATGAGCGCGCCATGGCTGCGGGTGTCGGCATCGAGAAGAAGATGATCTCGACCTGAAACTTCCGTTCAAGCCCTGCCCCGGTGTTTA
>JANNXN010000100.1:0-11179 GCA_031409595.1 Rhodobiaceae bacterium | reverse complement strand
GTGCGTTCTCATCGCGGCGGCTGCATCCCTAGAGCTGCGATCAGCCAAGGCTTCGACAATGACTTTGTGTTCAGCGATGATTTCCAAAGTGTGGGCCGGGACACGGTTTGCCAAATGCCCGATGCGATCCCAAATCGTTTTGACACTTTGCACCGTCGTCCATACTCCTTCAAGTCGCGCCGCTCGTGCAATAAGCTGGTGGAATGCCTCATTGTCGAGGAAGAAACTCCGACTGTCACAAGATTTCGCATGTTGCGCTTGCTGGTCAAGATTAAATCGAGCCTCTGTCGAATGCTGTTCCGTCCAGTGGCGCGCCGCTTCTTCAGCGAGAGCAACTTCCAGTGCTGAACGGGCAAACTGTGCTTCGCGCAACTGTTTCAATTTGATGGGAGCGACGAACGTGCCGCGCTGGGGGAAAATCTCGATCAATCCATCTTCTGCGAGTCGGGTAACAGCGACCCTGACGGGTGAGCGAGACACGCCAAACATTCCACAAATACGGTTCTCGCTGATCGCTTCGTTGGGGGCGATTCGGCACGTGATGATCTCATTGCGCAGCAGACGGTAAACCTGTTCGGCAGCTGGCAAGCGGCGGTCGAGTGCAAAGGATCCCGGACCGGCGGCAACAGGGATCACTCCGGCATCAATGTTCGTCAAATTCATGAATTCCTGTTTGCAATCAAGTTGCTTCCTTCAATCCTTGTCATTCAGCAACTTGTATACTAGGATACTGATGCTGGCACAACGTCGCAATGTTGGAGCCATTCAACTGGGAGGAACCAATGAAAAAAACCATAATTCATCTCGCGCTGTCTGCTGCCACACTGGCAGTGACGGCTGGACTGGCATTCGCGGGAGCCGATACCAAGGTCGCACTCGTACCAGGTGGCCCACATCCTTACTTCGCCGCTTGGGAACAAGCAGGTGCTGACGCCGTGAAAGATTTTGGCATTGGTGCAGGCGACTATCGCGTGCCACAAAAATGGGAATTGTCGCAGCAAAGCCAGTTGCTCGAAAGCCTGTTGACGCAGGGTCATAACTCGTTCCTGATCTTCCCGGGTGATGCTGTAGGGACCAGCCCTGTTGTGCAAGAACTCGTCGACAATGGTGGGCAAGCAATAGCTCTGGCTGGTTGTTTGAAGGACCCGACGCCTGCCCTGTTTTGCATGGGCACCGACACTGGCAATTCCGCTTATCTTGGCACCAAAGAATTGATCAAGGCCATGGGTGGCAAGGGCAAAATTGCTCACTTCACCGGATTCCTGGTTGACCCAAACACCCAGCTTCGTATTGATGCGGTACAGAAGGCTGCTGACGAGACCAATGGAGCAGTGACTGTGGTGCAAGTCATTGCCGACATCGACGCTCCGCAGCCAGCCGAAGAAAAAATCAATGCCTATCTTGCTGCCAATGCGGCAGGCGTGGATGGCATCGTGACGACGGCTTGGGTGCCTGCGGTGACGGCAGCCAACTCACTGCGCAAAATCGGTGACAAACGTATCAAGATGGTTGGCATTGACCACGACGAAGTTGTGATCAAGGCCATCAAGGACGGTTTTGTGAATGGCACAATGCTGCAAAACCCCTGTGGCCAAGGCTATATCGGTTCCTATGTGCTGGATAAGCTGCGCTCGGGCTGCACGATCAAGGCCGATGCGCCGTGGAAATCAAATGCGCTCACCACCAAGTTCGTTGACTCAGGCACGGTCTATGTGGATGCGACACAGGCTGATACTTATGTTGACGCCATGCGCGGCATTTCGAAAACACTCTTGGCCAGCATGGACAAGGACTTCCTGGCCTGCAAATAAGCGCGCTCTGGCAATGATCCCCAACCAATCCGGTTGTCGCACTGCTGTGACAACCGGATTGCTGTTGGCCCACCGTTGCGGAAACCTGACATGATCTCAACTGATACAACGAACGCTAACGACACGATGCCTGTTGCAGCAGGTCGCCAGTCTCTGATTCAGCGGTTGGCTTTTAGTGGTGAGTTCGGCTTGGTGTTGCTGATTGCACTTGCCATTGTCATTTTTGCCAGCACTCTTCCTGGTTTCACATCGCCCTTCAGCCTGTTCACCATCGGTCGCCAAATCGGCATCGACACCATGATCGGCCTTGCCATGATGGCCGTTATCGTTTCAGGCGGGCTAGATTTATCAGTGGGTGCCATCGGCGTTTGTTCGGCAATGGCATTTGGGTGGCTCATGGAACGGGCAGGTGTTCCGCTATACTTGGGCGGACCCTTGGCCGTGATGTTTGGTGGTGGTCTTGGCTTCATCAATGGAAACGTCGTCGTTCGCTCAGGCGTGCATAGTTTCATCATCACCCTCGCAAGCATGAGTATCTTTTTTGGCATCATGATTTTTCTCAGTCAGGCACAGGCTTTCAGAGAAATGCCGCCTGAGGTTCTGGGCTTCGGCAAGATGCGCTTTAGTGGTGTTCTGTCGGCACTCCTGGTATTTTCTCTGGTGGTGTGCACGGTTTTGTCGGCACTCTATCGTTTTACAAGTCTTGGCCGTCAGATGTTGGCCGCAGGGGCCAACCCGCGCGCTGCTGAAATCTCCGGCGTGCGGACCGGGCGCATATTCATTGCCTGTCACATGCTGACGGGCGCATTGGCTGCCACTGCAGGCCTGATGATTACGGCGCGCACAGGTGCGGCAGTCCCCTCCATGGCAGGGCACCTTGGGCAAGACTGGCTGCTGCCCGCATTCCTGGCACCTGTGCTGGGTGGCACCCTGCTGTCAGGTGGACGCGTGGCTGTGTTTGGTACATTCCTCGGTGCCGCACTCGTCAACATTATCACCAGTGGACTGCTGCTAATGCGCGTCGGTGAATTCTGGATTCAGGCCTTTCTCGGCCTCATGTTGCTGGCGGCTGTCTTGACCGACCGGGCACGACACAAATTGCTGCAAAGGCGGGGTATGATCTGATGGCTACCCACGTGCTGACCCGCGCCATCGATAATGATTGGATTGGACCAGCACTGGTCAGTGTTGTCGCAATTGCGGTCATTTCATTCTTTCAACCAAGCTTTCTGACGCCATTCAATATTTTCGTTCTGCTCTCGGCAATCGCCGTCAACATGCTCGTGGCCCTGGGGCAGCTGGTCATTATCGGCGTGGGGCAGATGAACCTGGCACTCGGTTCCATCGGCGGATTGGTGGCCATCAGCTTTGGCGCGATGATGGAACTGTGGGGCTTTCCTCCGGCTGCCGCAATTGTCTGTGGTCTTTTGATCGGGGCCGCTGCAGGCATGACAAGCGGCTTCATAATTGCCCGCACCGGCATTTCAGCCTTCATCATCACACTTGCGGGATTGCAAATTTTCAAAGGCATCAACCTCGGCATTACCGAGGCACAACCGTTCTATGGCATTCCACAGGGCGTCAAGGATTTTGGCAATCTCTCACTTATTGGTCCTATCCCGTGGTTGATTGTACCGACAGTCATTGCATCAATTGCTGTCTGGTTCCTTTTTTCGCGCTTACGCATCGGCCGCTATATTTTGGCCATCGGTGGTAATCGCAACGCGGCTGAACTCTCAGGCATCAACGTCAACGCCACAGTGATCTGGGCGCATGCTGGTTCGGGCTTGCTGGCGGCAGCAGCAGGCATGATGCTGGTGGCGCGTTTGCAATTGGGCCATCCCACGATTGGTGACGACTGGCTGATCTCATCCTTCGCTGCTCCAGTGATTGGCGGAGCTATCTTGGCAGGTGGTCATGTCAGTGTGCCTGGCACATTCTTTGGTGTCGTCATCATCGCCATTATCACGCAGGCGTTGGTGGTCTTCGCCATCGATCCTTTCGTGGTGCAAATTGTTTTAGGTGGCCTCATCCTGTGGGCGGTGGGAATCAACCGCTTGCGTGAAGTGCGCGTGTCTAAATTGCTCGGGGAAAAGGCCTGATCATGACAGCTGCCTTGCTCGTCTCCCACGTTTCAAAGTCTTTTCCCGGGGTACGCGCCTTGGACGATGTATCGCTAACGCTTTCGGCGGGATCGATCCATGCCTTGTTGGGCGAAAACGGTGCCGGTAAATCCACGCTGATCAAAATCATCACCGGAATACACAAGCCCGACAAGGGCGAAGTCCTCGTGAATGGGGCGGTCGTGCATCTGGCAAATCCACGTCAGGCCGGTGCTGTGGGCATTGGCGTTGTGCACCAGGAACGCAATCTCGTCGCCCGATTCTCAATCGCAGAAAACATCATGCTGGAGCGGTTGGGCCAGCATGACCTGTCGCCGGTCAACTACGATCATGTCCATGCCGAGGCGAGCAAGTGGCTCAAGCTGCTCGATCTTGATGTTGACTGCCGCATGCCCGTGTCGCGCCTCAGTGTAGCGCAGATGCAGTTGGTGGAAATCGGCAAGGCGCTGTCTTCGCAATCACGGTCGCTGCTGCTTGATGAGCCTACCGCGTCACTGACACAAAACGAGTCAAAGGTGTTGTTCCGGGTGCTCCGTAGGTTGGCTGACGACGGCGTGGCATTGTGTTTTGTCAGTCACAAGCTCGAAGAGGTCTTCGAGATTTGTGACACGGTGACTGTGCTGCGCGATGGCCGCAATGCCTGCGATAGTCAGCCGCTGAAGGGCCTTGTCCGCGCCGACGTGGTGAAAATGATGATTGGCCGGGCCGAACGCATTTCCCAGCGCGCGCCGCGCCCTAAACCTGATACAGCACCTTATCTCGAACTTAAGGGCTATGCTTCGGCGGCAGGGCACAGCAATATTTCATTGGCTGTGCGTCCGGGTGAAATTCTCGGGCTCTACGGCCTGGTCGGTGCTGGCCGCAGCGAACTTGCCAAAGGCATGTTAGGAATGACGCTGCGTACTGCAGGTGAAGTTCTTGTGGCGGGACGACACACCAACATCGGCTCAGCCGCAGATGCTTTGCATCAGTTTGGCATTGGCTATGTCAGTGAGGATCGAAAGCAGGAAGGTCTTATTTTGCTGCATTCGATTCTCGGCAATGTCGGCATTACTGTTTGGCGCAAAATCGCTACCAAGTTTGGCTTTCTGCGCGACCAGACTGTTATTGATCACACCTCCCCGGTCTTACGCAAACTGGAAGTGAAAACCCCCTCCATCCATCAAATCATTGGCAACCTGTCGGGCGGCAATCAACAAAAAGTGTCAGTGGCCAAATGGATTGCGGCTGATGTGAAATTGCTCATCATCGATGAGCCATCGGTCGGTATCGACATCAAGACCAAAGCCTATTTGCACGACCTCATCCACGAGCTTGCTGCCAACGGCACCGCAGTGCTGCTCATCACATCGGATATGCCAGAGATGGTAGATGTGGCTGATCGAATTGTTGTTATGGCGGGCTTTAAAGTCAAAGGTGAAGTTGAAAACGACCGCAATTACGAACGCGTTTCGCGCGTGATCATGGGCTACATCCATGATCGCAAAACGGCTTGATACAGGGGGGCAGGAACCATGGCAAAAATAACGCGCATCGAAGCCCTGATGGTAGATTTGGTGCCAAAGGTAAAACGCACTGACGCCATTCAATCTTTCGTCAGTCAAGAAACGCCCATCATCCGCATCTACGATGCTGATGGTGCTGTTGGCACCGGTTATTCTTACACAATCGGAACCGGTGGCCCTTCGATCATGAAGTTGATTGAGCTCACATTGGCTCCCGCCCTGATTGGTCGCGAAGCCGCAGAGATTGAACGCATTTGGCGTGATCTCTTGTTCCTCACCCATGCAACGTCCGTCGGGGCGATTACTTCCCTGGCGCTTGCTGCGATCGACACCGCACTCTGGGATCTCAAATGCCGCAAAGCCAACGAACCCTTGTACCGGATGGCAGGTGGCGCTCAGGAGCGCATTCCACTTTACACAACTGAGGGTGGATGGCTTCATATTGAAGCGGCAGCACTTGTGGATGACGCATTGGAGGCCAAGGCGCGTGGCTTTGGTGGATCAAAAATAAAGATTGGGCGGCCACACGTTTCAGAAGATGTGGCAAGGCTTGAAGCGGTCCGCAAAGCCGTGGGCCCCACCTTCGAGATCATGACGGATGCCAACCAACGCTTCACGGTGGACGAAGCCATCCGCCGTGCGCGTTGCTTCACGCCACTCGACATTGCTTGGCTGGAAGAGCCGCTGACAGCAGATGACCTCATGGGGCATGTGCGGCTATCACAAAGCACGACATTGCCGGTGGCGGTCGGTGAGAGTATTTACAGCCATCTGCATTTTCGTGAATATCTGCAACAGGGCGCCTGTTCCATCGTACAGGTCGATGTGGCGCGCATCGGCGGCATCACACCATGGCTGAAGGTGGCGCATCTTGCAGAGTGCTTCAACGTGCCTGTATGCCCGCATTTCCTGATGGAACTGCATGTCTCATTGTGTGCCGCGGTGCCCAATGCGCGCTGGGTCGAATACATCCCACAACTTGATACATTGACCACTGAACCCATGCGGATTGAGAAAGGTCACGCGATCCCGTCTTCTGCACCGGGCCTTGGCATTGCCTGGGACTTCGCTGCAATCAAGGCTCAAACCGTGCCTGGCAGCACTTTTACCATCTCATAGGAGACGCTTGATGCAACGTTACGGCAGCGTGATCGGCATCCATCCGGAAAAGATCGTGGAATACAAGCAACTGCATATGGCAGTTTGGCCAGAGGTGTTCGAGATCATCAAGAACTGCAACATCAGCAACTATTCAATCTTCCTGCGTGAACCCGAGAACCTGTTGTTCTCCTATTTCGAATATCACGGCAGCGATTTCGCCAAGGATATGGTGCGCATGGCGGCAGACCCTCGGACGCAAGCTTGGTGGAAAATTTGCGGACCTTGCCAGCACCCCATGCCCACACGCATCACTGGAGAATGGTGGGCCAGCATGACGGAAGTCTTCCATTGCGATTGATGAATGATCACCGTTCATTAAGAGAAATCGATGGCGCTTCAACCTGACAAGCTGGTCTATTCCCAATGCCCGCAATTTCACGGCTTCTCCAATTGATGTTTGTGGCCAGCTGACTTACGTTCTGGCTGGTCAACACTCTGTCCCGGCCACAATCTATTGAAGGGAACAACCAGAACCAGAATTATCCGGACAAATCCCAGACCACCGCCCTCAGAACTGTCATGTAACCAATTGAAACCATTGGCGCCCCAGCGTAGACGAAACTGAGAACTACGTCTTCTCCGGAGCACTCTGATATTTCCGCACTGGACTTGAGCAAATATCCGGGAACGTCCGACGCTCGCCAAATCTGCTGCGATTGTTAGCCGGCACGGGTCTGGGCGGGCTTTTCGACTCCAGTCCGCGCTCGAACAAACAGAGCCGGTGCGTGTCCAGTTATTCAATGATTTCCACTAGTTCGCCCGCCGCGCCCCTCTTTGCGGGTCAAGGCCAGCCGTGCGCAAACGGTTCTTCTGTCACAGGCGGGACTGCCGTGTGTCTAATCAACCGTACGAAAGAAATTGTTAGCCCTTCCGGTCACTCACCGAGCTTCGTCTGTGTTCCTGATCGAGGTGGCAGAGATGAGAAAGGGCCGAAAGTGCCTCGTGCTAAGCATCGAACGATTGAAGGCGGATTTCCATGAGAACAGGCAGGTTCAAGATAGTTCTGCGGGCCGCGGCCATGATCATTTCTCCGCTCTCTAACCCCGATGTGTCGCCTGTAACGGAAAGCAACAACTTGTTCGGCGCTCGCCGCGGACCGGTAGGCGGCACCCAGGCTTGGGGGAGTCGCTGGGATTCCGGAGCGCTACCGTGATCGATCAAGCCCTCCAGGCCGTCATCGGACTAATGATCTTCCTGTCGTTGCTGGCGATGGGGATGGGGCTCACCATCGCAGAATTTGGCGGGGCGCTGCGACGTGTACGAATCCTCGCTCTGGGGTTGGTCGTGAACTTCGTCGTGATCCCGGCGCTCATGTTGCTCCTCGTAAAGGTTTTCGCGATTGAGGGCCCGGTTGCCGTCGGGCTGCTTCTGTGCGTGCTCGCGCCCGGTAACGGGGTCGGAACACTCCTTGTCGACTACGCGCGCGGAGACGTCGGATTGTCGGTCGGTCTCGTGCTCGTGCTGACTTTCTTCAGCGTTGTGTTGACGCCGATTCTGCTTGGCCTATGGACTGGCGGCAACGTGGGCGCGGCATTCAGCATTACCACCTGGCCCATGATCAAGCTCATCTTCGTCTTCCAGATGGTACCCCTGATCGCAGGCCTGCTGCTTCGGCGTTACGCTGAATCGTATACGCGCAAGATGCAGCCATGGATCGCCCGCATCGCGAGATTGCTGGTGCTCGGGATAATCGCGACGATTCTTCTAACCAAGGGGGACGTCGTTTTTGCGAACGGGCCGAAGCCACTTATCGTTAGTCTGATCGCCATCTTCACGAGCTTCCTGCTTGGCTGGGTGGTCCCGTTCGCCGCCAAGACCGAGCGCGCGTCTTTTAGGCTCACGAGCATGGTGCGAAACTTGGCTCTGGCCCTACTATTAGGAACGGCGTTTTTTAAAGATCCGTCGACGATCGCCGCGATGCTCACATACGCGCTCATCATGTTCGTCGTGGCTTTTGCGATTGCCGTATTGTTCCGCCGATTGACGCCCACGCTCGAACACGCCGCCGCGTGACTTCGCGCGATCCGGGACTCACCCATCGATGCGGCGACGAACAGCGTCACAGGAGACAGAAGCACATTCTGTCACAGACGGGCCCGGCATGTGTCTAACCAAGCATTAGCGAAAGGAAGGACACCATGTCTAGGGAAAGCGCGAAGTCCGTCAGCCCCATCATTACTGTGGACTCAGTCGACGATGTCCAAAACTTCTACAAGGACAAACTCGGGTTCACCCATGTGATGGGGATGGTGGGCGAGGACGGTCAGCTCAACAGGGCCACCGTGGTCCTCGATGGTGCGAGGCTCATGTTCGCCCGCTCCCAGGGAAAGATGGACGGAACGCAACCCTCCGCAGACAAACGTCCGGTCGAGATCTATCTGGAGGTGGCTGACGTCGACGCGTACCACGCGCAGCTGAAGGAGCGGAGCGTAAAGATTTCCGACCCCCTGACCCTGCAGTGGTGGGGCGACAAGACCTTCAAGGTGACGGACCCGTACGGATACGAAATTTGGTTCTACCAGAAAGTCGGGGCGCCCAAGCCTCCGCAAGGCGTCAAGATCGTCTGAGAACGACCATTCTAAGCGATGAATTGCCGTCGGCGCGCAACATATCAAATCTTACGTTAGGATAGACGCCATGAATGCTTTCGAGAAACCGGCTCCCCGACTCAAGCCGCTAGCTCCGGACCCCGGGCTCGCTGATGTCTTTTCGCTGTTCGACTGCATCGGGTCCATCGTTCCGAACGCTATTCTAATCATGCAGCGCAGGCCGAAGCTCGTGCGCGCCTACATGCAGATGATGGCGGCGGTCTCGGACCCGGAGACGAGCGAAGTCGATCCCGCATTCAAGCGGCTGATTGCCCATGTCGCGAGCCGCGCCGCCGGCTGCCGCTATTGCATGTCGCATACCGCCGGCCTCGCGCGCGGCTCGGGCATCGACGATGCCAAGCTTAATGGGGTGTGGGAATACGCCACCAGCCCGCTCTATAGCGAGGCCGAGCGCATAGCGCTCGACGTGGCGCTCGCCGCGGGCGGCGTCCCGAACGGGGTCGACGACGAGATGTTCGCGAAGCTGCGCGAGCACTGGAGCGACGGCCAGATCGTCGAGATCGTCGCGATGATCGCGCTATTCGGGTTCCTCAATCGCTGGAACGACACGCTTGCGACGCCGATCGAAGACGAGGCGCTGGCGGTGGGCGAGAAATATCTCGCGCCCCGCGGCTGGGAGGCCGGTAGGCATGCGAGGAGCACATGATAGCCGGCAGGTTCTACCTCGACCTCTGCCTTATGGCCATGAGCCTCGGATGATGGAGATGGTCAACGCCCCCAATCCGTTTGCGGACGTCCCCGCGGGTGAAGGGCGCGACCAAGAACTCGTTCAACTGGCCAAGGGAGGCAGTCGGGCGGCTCTTGAGGAACTGGTCGTGCGCCATCAATCCTGGATCTATAACCTAGCGCTTCGCATGGTGCATCATCCGGCGGACGCCGCAGATGCCACACAGGAGATCTTGATAAAGCTATTCACGAGGCTCTCGACGTTCGACGGACGCAGCAGCCTTCGCACGTGGCTCTACCGTGTCGCTTTCAACCACCTTCTGAACATGAAACGTGGTCGCACCGAGTCGAGGGAGATCACGTTCGAACAGTACGGACGAACTCTCGACGGCATTGCAGACGCAGAGTTGCCTGACACGCAAGCGGTTCCCGCCGACGTACATCTCCTCATCGCGGAGGCGCGAATTGGGTGCACATCTGGCATGCTTCTGTGCCTGGACCGAGGGCAGCGGTTGGTCTTCATTCTCGGCGGCATTTTCGGCGTCAGCGACACAGTCGGCGCGGAACTGCTGGACCTCAGTCGGGACAATTTTAGGCAGAGACTCGCTCGCGCTCGCCGAGACCTGCAGAACTTCATGCAGGACAAGTGCGGACTCGTGAACACCGCCAACCCCTGCCGTTGTGCCAAGAAGACACGGGGGTTCATCGCGGCCGGGCACATCGATTCCAACAGCTTGCGGTTCGCCCGTGAACGCGTGACGCACGTGCGCGATGTTGCGGCACGCACAACCGAAGAGATAACGGGATTGGATGAAGCATACGCCGAGGTCTATCGCGATCACCCGTTTCAGAATTCGCCGGACTTCGTGGCCCGTCTGAGGGATTTGATGAACCAGCCGAAATTCCGATCGACGTTGGAGCTCGACCGAACGGCGTTGCGGGAAGGCGAGTGACGTTGACGCTGAAGAACTCCCGTCCTGGTCGCTTGGAGAGCTGCGGGATGTCCTTGAGGCGCGCCTCTCGCAGGCAGAATTTCTGGCCAGTCCCGATATATCCATTGCGGACATTTCGCACTTCGGCTGTCTAGAGTCTTTCTGATTTAAGTTGAAGCATACCCTGAGTTTCTGAGATAGTTGGCGCATTCCTGTGGAGTGAAGCATTGCAGGAGTTTTCCGATGCGTTGCCAGAGGCCATCGACGGTTCGCTCTTCGGCTTTACGCAACAGGGTTTTGAGTTTGGCAAACACCTGCTCGATAGGGTTGAGATCAGGTGAGTAGGCTGGCAGGAACAGGAGATGGGCCCCA
>JANNXN010000099.1:0-9373 GCA_031409595.1 Rhodobiaceae bacterium | reverse complement strand
TCGCGGGTGTCGGGACTGGCTCCAGCCTTGATCAGGTGCCGCACGGTTTCAACCGACGCAGACCGTGTTGCAATCAGCAGCGCAGTTTCTCCGAACTTGTTCTTCTCATCGTTCTTGACAAGTTTTGGCAGGATGATTTTCATGCAGCCCGCGCATCCCCTGGCCGCCGCAAGCATTGCGGCATTGTTGCCAGAACTGGTGACAGCAGAAATGTTGGCGCCGTTGGCGATCAGATTTTTCAGAACTTCCGCATGTCCCTGGGCCGCGGCAATGAGCAGCGGGGTGTAGCCCTGGTTGTCTGGCATATCAGGCTTTGCTCCAGCGGCAAGGAATACAGCCAATGATTTGGCATCGCCTGATTTCGCCGCATACCAAAGTGCAGTTCGCCCAAGACTATCGGCGGCATCCAGTTCACCGCCAGGAATGAGTTGTGCGATGAGTGGCGAACCCGCACAATTTTTGCTCGCCGCCATCAATGGCGTGTCGCCCTTCTTGTTGGCGGCATGACTGGCGCCACCAGCAAGCAAAACACTGATCACTGCTGAATGGCATCTTTCAGCCGCCAGCAGAAGCGCCGAGTTTCCCTCGGCGTCACCGTGCAGCACATCAGCACCATTTTTCAGCAGCACGGCGACAGTCTGTTCTCGTCCATTGGCCGCCGCAACCAATAACGCTGTCTTGCTTTTGGCATCCTGTGTTTCTTTATCAGCACCCGATTCAAGCAGCAGCAAAGCAGCTTCGCTTTCCCCGTGCCGACCCGCAAGCATAAGCGCTGTATCGCCATCTTTCGTCGCGGCATTGATTGTCGGTCCGGGCTTGAGAAGAGTTGGCAATTTTGCAAGCTGTCCCCGCGCGGCCGCCCTCATCAACCAGGTCAAATCCGCACCATTTCGGGTATCCGCCTCAACGGAAGGAGTATATGCGGTGGTCCCCCGAAGTGCTGGAGCATTGCTTTCAGTCAAATCTTTCGGTGTTTCAACAGTGCCCTTCAATCTCGCCAAAACCGCCTTGGCGCGCCTGTGTTTGTTGCCAGCAGCGCGTGATAGCCAATCGATTGCCGCTTCGTGATCAGCCGCAACGCCGACGCCAAGCCTGTACAAAATGCCGAGTTGAAACTGCGATTCAGCATCGCCCGCCTCTGCCGAAGCCAAAAGCAATTCGGCTGCAGCCTCATGCTGCCGTTTCAGGGTAGCCTTCTTGAATGAAGCCATCACCTTGTCTGCAGCGTTGGCAAACGGAGGCAAACCAATTGCATCCGTTAGGAAAACTGTTGAAGCTAAAAGAATGCCGACTACGATTTTATGTCGTGCCATATTTCGTCTCCATGTCGACACCGGCAGCTTTAAGGAATTCAGTCGGCAGCACCCCGCCAGCACAGATGATCACCGCATCATTTCGAATTCTCTCGCGAGCGCCATTCCATTCAATCTCTGCACTGTCGGCTGTGATGCCTTTGACTTTCGAACTCAGCATGACCTTCATGGTTCCATCCTTTGACATGCGCTCAACCCTGTCGCGGTTTTTCGGCTTGGCGCGTGAAAATGCCTCGCTGCGATAGGATAGGGTAACGGTCGTGCCAGGTTGCTCGGCAATCGTGCCGGCTGCTTCAAGTGCGGAATCTCCGCCGCCAACCACCAGCACATGTTGTCCCTTGTATTGTTCAGCATCGATGAGTTGATAGACCACCTTCGGCATATCTTCGCCCGGCACGTCAAGCCTGCGCGGCGTTCCCCGTCGGCCAATTGCCAGCAACACGGCATTGCTGCGCAAGGTTTCAGCCGTGGTTTTGATTGTGAAAACATCGCCCTCCTTGGTGACGTTTTCGACGCGCTCACGGTAACGCACGTTCAATTGATATTTCTTCTCAATGTCTTTCCAGAAGTTGAGCAGGGCCTCCTTGGTGGTTTCCCTGAAATTCACCTGGCCAACCAACGGCAAAATTGCGGGCGCGGTCATGACAATCTTGCCGCGAGGATACTTGAATACACAGCCGCCAAGGTCATCCTGTTCGACGACCACATAGTTGAGTTTGTGATGCTTGGCATTGAGGGCAGCCGCAAGGCCAGCAGGACCAGAACCAACAATAACCAGATCATAATGTCCGGCAGCCGCAGGTTTGCGCACTTTGTTGATGGACTCAACAGCTTGGCGGCCCTGTTCAACGGCATTGCGGATGAGCCCCATGCCGCCAAGTTCACCAGCGATGAATATTCCTGGCACGTTGGATTGAAAGTCGGGGCCAACGCGCGGAAGATCAATGCCGCGTTTCTTTGTGCCAAACACCAGCGTGATGGCGCCCGTCGGGCAGGCGGTTGCACAAGCGCCGTGGCCGATACAGTGTGTGGGTTCAATGAGCTCGGCTTTCCCGTTGATAATTCCGAGAATATCATGTTCAGGACAGGCAGTTGCACAAGTCCCACAACCAAGGCAGAGCGCCGGGTCGATTGAGGGATGCAGCGATGCGGGCTCTGTGAGGCCAGCCTCAAGAGCAGCGGTCTTGATAGCCAGGTATTTTGCCCGGCCTTTGCGCTTCCAGTTGATATAAATGACCCAGACCAGGGCCATGATTCCAATGTAAACGATGAGTGACGGGTCGAAGCTCAATAGCCAGTTCTCCTAAGTGTCTATTCCAGGACGACTCCTAATTGCCGCGCTGCGGTTACTATTTGGTTGCTGACTGCCGCATCGTTGGAAAATTCAGCCACCGCCTTCTTCAACGCCTCTTTTGCCAGGTCGGGCTGGTTGAGCACCATTCGCGAGCGGATAAGCCGAAGCCAACCCTCGGAATCACGGGGCGATTGCGCAAGTTTTGCTGCAAGATTGTCCACCATGCCCCTGATCATGGCCTGTTGGTCGTCAGCTGGGAGAGCTTTGACCGCTGCCACATCCTCTTCTGTAATGACCGGTGCCGAAGCAGCTGGAGCCGCAGCCGATGCATCAGCGGTCACACCCAGTGATTTCGCCATTTCGGTGATCTGTCCACTGGTGGCTGGGTCATCAGCAAACACCTCTATAGCTTTCTTGAGCGCGGCAGAAGCGCCTGCCATGTCGCCTTTGACTTTCAGCGAGCGGATCATCATGGCCCAACCATCCCTGTCACGTGGATTTGCCTCAAGCTTGGCGGCAAGTTTGGATATCATGCCATCAATCGTTGCCTGTTGTTCAGGCGAGGCTGCCCCGCCAGCAGCCGGCGCCTCTGTCGCTGGTGCACTGGTCAGAGCTGCTGTCACATCACGCCCGGTTTTCTTTGCTAGGTCAGCGACCCTGTTTTTGACATCAGGCACCCAGCCCGCATCAGCTGGCGCTTCAGCAAGCAGTGACAGCCAGCCATCCAGTGCTGTTGATAAATCTCCGGCTTGTTCACGCGCCAACGCGGTGTAGAACCTTGCGCGCAACTCCTTGGGATCGCTCTTGAGAACATCCGCAAATATTTCCTGCGCCTTGGGTGTCACCATGCCCTGCGCACTTTGTACGAGCGCTTCTGCATAGCCAGCCTTGTAATCCAGACTGGTGGGGTCAATCGCCATCGCCTTGGCATATGCCGCAGCAGATTCCTCGTAACGCTGCGTGTTAAAATATGACCAGCCCAACATCCGCCAACCATCAGCATCTTGCGGATTTTGTTCAAGCCGCTTGGCAAGTTTGCCAATCATGGTGTCAACTTCGCTGGCCGCAGTGGTCGCTGGCTTTGCGGCACTCTCAGGCACTTGTGTCTGAGCTGCATTGGTTGCAGGCGCCGACGGCGGTGGCTGCGTCTTGTCCGGACTGCCCCGCAGCATATAAATGTTCACGCTGCCGAGTACAACGAAACCAACAACCGCAGCCAAAGCAACATTCCGCCACATCTGTGAAATCGGTTTGGGTTCCGTCACATTTTTGGCAGCAGCAATTAGCCTCCGCTCGATTTCGATCTTCGCAAGGTCAGCTTCCTTCTCGCCGATCACGCCAAGGCCCCGGTCACGCTCAACTTCTCGCAGTTGATCTGTGAAAATGCTCGTGCCCGCACTGGCCATGTCCTTGTAGTTCTCATAGCGCCGCACCAGTGGCACCGTAACCAGCACGACCGCCACCGAACACATAACCGTCAGAACAATCCACAATATCATTTCTCAAGAATCCTTTACGAGGTCGTCGAGCTGTTGACGCTCGTCTTCAGTTAGCGGCGCAACAGTTTCATCTTCACTTTGTCTGCGGGCCCGAAAATACAGGAGTGACACGCCAGCCGCGATCAGCAGAAACACAGCCGGCCCGATCCATAGCAGGAGTGTATCGCGTTGAAATGGCGGCTTTAGCAAAACATAGTTGCCATAACGCGCCACCAGGTATTCGATCACCTGTTCATCGGTATCACCCTGTGTCAGACGTTCACGCACAATGACACGCAGATCCTTCGCCAGCGGTGCGGCCGAATCGTCGATGGATTGATTTTGACAAACCAGACACCGCAAGTCCTGGCTCAAGTTGCGGGCGCGCGCTTCAAGTGCCGGATCAGCCAGCACTTCATCGGGCATCACAGCGTAAGCATTTCCAGCAAACAGACTCAACGCCAAAATCAGGATAATGGCAGCGAATGACTTCATGTCTTGCCTTTGGCCCTTTCAGCAATATCGACGATGAGCGGTTCAATTTCAGTCTTCCAAATCTCCGGCGTCATGGGACCAGCCAATCGATATCGAACGCGGCCATCTCCATCGATCACGAATGTTTCCGGCAATCCAGTTACGCCGAGATCAATGCCGGTGCGTCCGGACTTGTCTTCCCCAATTTGCTCATAGGGATTTCCATACTGTGCAATCCAGCTCGCGCCCATCTTGGGCCGATCCTTCCAGTTGATTGCCACGAGCTTCATGCGTTTGTCCTTGGCAAGTTCCATGAGGAGAGGATGCTCATAGCGACATCCGCCGCACCAGGATGCAAAAACATTCAGCAGTGTAACGCCCCGTCCTTCGAGATCTGCTGATTTCAAACCTTCAACGTTTTTGATCAATGGCGGCAACGCAAATTCTGGCACCGGCCGATCGGCCAGCATGGACGGCAATTCACGCGGGTCGTTGCTGAGCCCCATGCCAAGTGCCACGGCAATTGCCGAGAACAGACCTACAGGGATGAGCGTGGTTAGTCGCAACATGCTTCGAACCTCTATTCAGCTGGCGCCGGGTTGAGCATAGCCCGCGCCCTCTGTGGTGCCCCAATTCGAAAGCGGCGATCTGACAGAGAAGTGAATCCGCCCAACGCCATTGTCAATCCGCCAAGCCAAAGCCACGGCGCCATCGGGTGGTAGTAAAGCCTCACAACCCAACGTCCTGTGCCATCGGGCTCACCCAACGTAACATATATATTGGAAATCAGATTGGTGCGAATTCCCGTATGCGTCGTCTGCTGCTGTTGCACCAGATAAAAGCGCCGTTCGGCGGTGAGCGTCGTTACCGGCGAGCCACCATATGTCACATCAAAGTGGCCAATATCCGCATCATACTGGGCCCCCGGCACAGTCTTCACGTCTCGCAGAAAAAATGTGTACCCGGCAATGTCAGCGCTTTCGCCCTGCTTCATCGTTGTAACATTTTCCAACTGCCAGGTTGAAACAATGGTGATAGCGCCCACCACAAAACCAAAACCCATGTGGGCCATAACCAGGCCATAAAATGAACGCGGTGCATTGGCAGCAAGCTTCAGCGACTGCGCAAAATCAGTTCGTCCAAGCTTCGCGCGGTTGACCACCGCCATCAGCGAGCCGCAGATGATCCACAGCGACAATCCAATTCCCATCGCCGTCAGCAAATGGTTTCCGAACGTCAGTGCCGCCACAAGAAAGGCGCCAGCCACTGCAATTGCAATCGCGGTGCGCAAACTGAATATGGCATTCTTCAAACTGTCACGCTTCCATTTCAAGGCCGGTCCAATCACCATGGCAAGCATAAGGACAATCATGATGGGAACAAAAGTGCGACTATAGAAGGGCGGCCCAACTGAAATTTTGTCGCGCCCAATGAGATCAATGAATAAAGGGTAGAATGTTCCAAGAAACACCGTCGCCGCCGCCGCAACCAGCAGCACATTATTGACAACAAGGCCGCCCTCGCGGCTCACCGCGGCAAACGGCGCGCCAAATCGCAACGCAGGAATTCGAATGGCATAAAGTGCGAGTGCGCCTCCCGTTGCCAATATCAGCAGTGCCAATATGAACACCCCCCGCGCCGGGTCAGTAGCAAACGCATGCACGCTCGTGAGAACGCCTGAGCGCACCACGAAAGTTCCGATGAGACTCAATGAGAATGTCAGGATAGCCAGAAGTATTGTCCAGTTCACCAGGGCATGGCGGCGTTCGACAACCAGCGATGAATGCAAAAGTGCTGTGCCAGCCAGCCACGGCATGAAGGAGACATTTTCAACCGGATCCCAGAACCACCAGCCGCCCCAACCCAGAATGTAATAGGCCCAGAAACTTCCCAACGTGATTCCGATTGTGAGAAAACACCAAGCGGCCAAAACCCATGGCCTCACCCAGCGCGCCCAGGTCGCATCAACGCGGCCTTCAATAAGTGCCGCCACCGCAAATGAAAACGCCACCGAGAAGCCCACATATCCCAGATACAGAAATGGCGGATGAATAACCAGGCCAGGATCCTGCAGGATGGGGTTCATGCCGTTTCCATCGAGCGGCACGTTATCAAGACGGGCGAATGGATTTGAAGTTCCCAGCGAAAACGCCAGAAAGCCCGAGGCAATCATCGCCTGAACAGAAAGTACGCGGGCCTTGAGCGAAGCTGGCAAATTACGCCCAAACATCGCTATGGAGGCCCCAAATAATACGAGAATCAAGACCCATAAAAGCATGGAGCCCTCATGATTGGCCCACACACCCGTGAACTTGTAAACCAGTGGCTTGGCCAGCTGCGAGCTCGACACAACCAGCGCAACCGAGAAATCTGACGTAACGAAACAATAGGTGAGTGCTGCAAATGCCAGGGCGACAAAGGCAAGGCTTCCGACTGCACAATGGCTTCCAAGCCTCATCAGCCCCTGGTCGCCGCGACTGGCTCCAAAGAGCGGAATACTGGCTTGAACCAATGAGATAAACAGCGCCAATATAAGTGCGTAATGTCCGACCTCTGCCGCCATCTTTTGTTCCCCGAGCCGTTAAGGTTGAATCAAATTATTTGCAGATATGTAAAATTGCATCGATTTGACAAACGAATCCTATACTTTGGTCTGCGCACTATAGCTGTACTTTAGTCTGCATACTCATACTACACTTTAGTCTGCGTAATCAAACTTCCTGCGTCAGCGTAATGTCAGTTTCCTTATCTTAAGGAGTGGTTACGACGGCGTGTAAAACACACAGAAGAAGGCCAAAGTATGAGTAACACTGCCACTCAGCGGCTAAGTCCATCGATGGGACAAGCTCGAAACAAGCGGGTTGAAATAAAGCCAGCCCCCGTGAGTGTTGGGCGTGCCGTGCTGAATCGAGTAAAATTCGAATCCGCCTCATCGTTCTTTTCGCGCAGTGGCGAAGCGTTATTTCTGGTCGGCACAATAATCGCGTTGGCATTCGGACTGTGGCTGAGCGCGTCGGACCACTTCACGCCTGAAGAGGGGGTTGGATATTGGTTGGGAATAGCCGGCGGAGCCGCCATGCTAATGCTGCTTCTTTATCCACTGCGCAAGCGCGCAAAATTTATGGCGCGCTTTGGAAGTCTTCCAGCGTGGTTCAGCACCCACATGATGTTGGGTGTCATTGGTCCCGTATTGATACTTTATCATGCCAATTTTTCACTTGGCGCCACCAATAGCAATGTGGCGTTGTTTTCAATGCTGTTTGTGGCAATCAGCGGCGTCGTCGGTCGCTATATCTACGGAAGAATCCATAACGGTCTGTATGGAGCCAAAACCGACCTCGGTGAACTGCTGGACACCGTTACAGCATTGATCGGTGAGGTTGAGAAAGATGTGGGCGGCGCCAACGGCATGATTGCCAAGCAGCTTTCGGACTTTGGAACCCGTGCCTTCAACCATGGCGATTCACTTGCCTCCATGTTCGCTCATGTTGTGACTTTGCCATTTACCGTGCGTTTCGCGCAGGCGCGGATTCTGAGCTCAGTTCGGCGCGCCATCAAAACGAATGCCAGCTTCATGCATTGGTCGAACGCGGAAAAGCGGGCCTATTACAGACAGGCGCGCGACCATGTTGGCCTGTTCATGCGCGGTGTTGCCAAGGCATCAGAATTATCTTTCTATGAAAGATTGTTCCGGCTATGGCATGTACTTCATGTGCCGCTGTTCTTTCTTTTGATTCTCTCCGGCATAGCCCATGTGGTAGCGGTGCATCTCTATTAGGGGAAACAATGTCGGGGTGGTGGGGCAACAAACTTCGGGCGGCGGTTTTCCAGATTTGTTTGTTCCTATCCCTATTTTCAGCACCGGTCATTGCACAAGATACAATGGAAAAGCTGTTGATGCCGGGGCCGGTTTCGGCCGCTCACATCAAACAGGAAGGCACCTGTAGCAATTGCCACGAGCTTTTATCCAGCAAGTCGCAGGACACCCTGTGCCTGGATTGCCACAAACCCATCAGCGAAGATCGCAAGGCCTCGACCGGGTTTCACGGTCGAAGCAAGCTGATGGTTGGCGTGACCTGCAGCAGTTGCCACACCGAGCATGTAGGCCGGGATGTTTCCATCGTGCGATTGGATACCGACACATTCGATCATGACTTTACCGATTATCCGGTCACCGGCGCACACAAGCAAGTTGAGTGCATAGGCTGTCACGTCAAGGGCAAGAAATATGCCGAGGCTCCGACAACGTGTTTCGGTTGCCACGAGAAAGATCAGCCTCACAAGGGAAATCTGGGCCAGAAATGCGACGCCTGTCACGAAGTCAGCAAGTGGACCGTCATTGCTCCATTCGACCATGCAAAAACCAAATTCCCACTCCTCGGGAAACACGAAAAAGTTTCCTGCATGAATTGCCACCTCGGAGAGGTCTATAAAGATTTATCGATGACGTGTAATGATTGCCACGCCATCCAGGACGTTCACGAACGCCGATTTGGCGAAAAATGCGAAGTCTGCCACAAGGAAACAGGCTGGGAAGTTGAGAAGTTTGACCATGGAAAAAGCACCAGGTTTGAACTCTTGGGCGCCCATGCCAATGCCGAATGCCAAGACTGCCACCATGGCGACTTTACCGCAAAACTGTCGATGGAATGCTTCTCCTGCCACGAAAAGCAGGATGTTCACAAAACCACCCTCGGCAAAAACTGTGCTGACTGCCACAACGCAGCCGCCTGGCGGGCCGAAGTCATATTCGATCACGGGTTGACAGCCTTCCCGCTCGCCGGCCTGCATGCAGTCGTGGCTTGCGAAGAATG
>JANNXN010000098.1:0-61091 GCA_031409595.1 Rhodobiaceae bacterium | reverse complement strand
TGAGACAGGTTGACGGCGCGGCCTTTGCGGCTTACGTGACGGGGGTCAGTCGGCTGGATGGCCGCTCTTGCTAGGCTCGAAAGGGTGCAAGGGAGGAAAGTCCGGGCTCCACGGAAATACGGTGCCGGGTAACTCCCGGCGGGGGTGACCCCAGGGAAAGTGCCACAGAAACAAACCGCTAACGGACACGTCCGCAGCAAGGGTGAAACGGTGCGGTAAGAGCGCACCGCATGGTCGGCAACGATTGTGGCCAGGCAAACCCCACCGGGAGCAAGATCGAATAGGGGTGGTACGAGCGCAAGCTCAGGGCTGTTTTCGGCTCACCGCCCGGGTAGGTCGCGTGAAGCATTCAGCAATGAATGCTCCAGATGAATGGTCATCCAAGGCGGGAAACCGCCGGGACAGAACCCGGCTTATAGGCCGACTGACATTTCTGCGGCCAAAAGCTTCCAATTTGAAACTATTTGTTAATATTCTCGGAGGCAATGTCGGCGCATGTTAACGACTTGTTCACTGTGATGGCACCTGAAACCGACCACTCCATGCAACCTCATATTCCCGTCATGCTTGGCGAGGTTTTGCGTGCCTTGAACCCTGGTGATGACGGCATCTATGTCGATGGAACTTTCGGCGCGGGCGGCTATACGCGGGCAATTTTGGAAGCAGCAAAATGCCGTGTGGTTGCCATTGATCGCGACCCCTCGGCAATTGCCGCGGGGCAGGCACTGGTGAACCAATTTGCGGGGAGACTGTCGCTCCTTGAGGGCAGGTTTGGCGCCATGGGTGAACATCTGGCTCAGCTTGGTTTAAGCAAGGTGCAAGGCGTGGTGCTGGATGTTGGCGTTTCGTCCATGCAGCTTGATGAAGGTGCGCGGGGGTTTTCATTTATGCGCGACGGGCCATTGGACATGCGCATGTCCCAGGCCGGAAAATCCGCCGCTGATGTTGTCAACCAATCCACGCCGGAACTGTTGGCGAAGGTGATTTTTCTTTTTGGCGAGGAACCCCGTTCGCGAGCCATTGCCAAGGCCATTGTCGGGCAGCGGGTGCTGGCCCCAATCCTGACAACACTGGATTTGGTCAAGGCGATTGAGAAGGCGACGGGACCGCAGCGCGCCAAGGATCGCACACACCCCGCCACCCGCACATTTCAGGCGCTGCGGATCTACGTCAATGCGGAACTGGAAGAACTTGTTGATGCCCTGCACGAGGCAGAGAAAATTCTGGATGTGGGGGGGCGCCTTGTGGTTGTGAGTTTTCATTCGCTGGAGGACCGCATTGTGAAGAGGTTCCTGACCATGCGGTGCGGCAACATTCCAGAGGTTTCCCGTCACATGCCGGGGACGCAGGAACACAGGGCTCCGAGTTTTGAATTGCTGTTCAAGGGGCATCAAGTGGCAACGGAAGAAGAAGCCAATCTCAATGCGAGGTCACGCAGCGCCAAGCTTCGCGCAGCGATTCGCTCGAAAGCGCCCGTGTGGCCCGATTCACACAATGACCTCGGCATTCCACGAATAGAACGGAGTCGTCACTGATGCACAAGTTTTTCAATGCATGTCTGGTTGTTGCGATGCTGGTTTCGGGTTTCTTCCTGTATTCACTTGAGCATTCGACGCGGGGGTTCGAGCGGGAGATTGCCAGGATAGAGCGAAGCATTCTGGAAGAACGCGAGCAGATCAAAGTGCTGAATGCCGAATGGGCAAGCCTGACGCGGCCCGCGCGCCTGCAACAGTTAACACAGGAAAATCTTCAATTAAAAACAGTTTCGGCAAGGCAATTCGCAACTGAAGCAGAGCTTGCCGCAAGAGTTCCGGCTGAACCCATCATCATGCTCAATGAAGCCGGCAAAGACCCTATTGGTGAAATCCTAGATGGCAACTGACGTTACAGCAAACCGGCCAAAAGGGCCTGTGAAACTGGCAGGGCAGAATCGCATTCGGCTTGTTGGAGTGGGTTTTACAGTTGCGTTCTTGGCGATTGCCGTGCAGTTGGCCAACCTCACGATATTCAGGGATGCTGTCGTTGTAGAAGATGCCTTGGCCGAACATCAGGCGCGCATTCCACGACCGGACATCATCGATCGGAACGGCATCGTGATTGCGACAGATATTGCGGTCGCATCGCTTTATGCGGATCCCCGGAAAATTCTGGATGTCGAGGAAGCAATCGAAAGCATAACTGCGATCATTCCAGAGCTGGACAGCAAGACCTTGTACACAAAGTTGACCCAACCCAATCGCGCTTTTGTCTGGTTGAAGCGGCAGGTCAGCCCTGAGGAGCGTGATGCGGTTTACAATCTGGGCATTCCAGGTGTTGGCTTCGTGAATGAACGGCGGCGGGTTTACCCGCTTGGCCGACTGGCGGCCCACACGGTGGGGTACGTCGACCTCGACAGCGTCGGCACTGCGGGCATCGAAAAATACCTTGACGATCAGGGCGCGATTTATACGGCTTCCCTTGCCAACCCTGCAACACAGACTGCGAGTCCCGCACAGATTTCCACTGATACGCGCGTGCAATTTGCCCTTACCGACGAAATTGAATTGGCTGTCAAGAAATTCAACGCGATTGCAGGCGGCGGAATTGTCATTGATATCACCACCGGCGAAATCGTGGCCCTTGTGTCCCTGCCGGATTTCAATCCCAATCAGGAAGACAAGAAATTCTCCAAGCAGCAGGCCAACATGATGACGAGCGGCGTGTTTGAACTTGGCTCGGTGATCAAGGCGGTGACTTTTGCGATGGCATTTGACTATGGGGTGACTGACCTCAACGGCAGCTACGATGCAACGCGTCCGTTGGTGATCGGCAACGCTTCAATCAGCGATTATCATGCCCTGAGGCGGGTTTTGACAGTGCCGGAAATTTTCACCAATTCTTCCAACATAGGCACGGCCAAGATGGCGCTTGAGGTGGGTGTTGAGGGCCACCAGGAGTTTTTGCGCCGGGTTGGATTGTTTGACCGGCTAACGACTGAGGTTCCCGAAAGCGCCAAACCGCTCCTGCCGAGGAATTGGAGCAGGCTTGCCACAGCTACGGCGGCTTTTGGCCATGGTTTCGCCGTACAGCCTCTGCAAGGAATCTCAGTGATTGGTGGGTTGCTCAATGATGGCGTCATGACCGCACCCACATTTCTGAAACGGGATGTGGCGGAAGCGCAGGTTTTGGCCAAGCGTATTGTGAAGCCGGAAACCAGCGAGAAGATGCGCTATCTTTTCCGCTTGAATGTGACAGAGGGAACCGCGTCCAAGGCGAATGTCATCGGATACCGGGTGGGCGGCAAAACCGGCACGGCGGAAAAAGTTGTAAATGGACGATATGCGTCCGATAGATTGCTGAACTCGTTCATTGGGGCGTTTCCGATGGATGCGCCGAAGTATGCAATCATTGTGATGCTGGATGAGCCGAAGGCAACGCCTGAGACATATGGTTTTGCAACGGCGGGCTGGAATGCGGTTCCGACAGCTGGAAAAATTATCGAGCGGATTGCGCCACTGCTGGGTGTTGCGCCAAAATTCACGCCAGAGGAACTGGCCAAGCTGGCCGAGAAATGACTACGACTCTGGCCAGACTGGTGGGACCTGATGTGGCGCTTGCCACCGGAGTTGGGTCCTTGGCGGTTTCAGGACTGACCGCAGACAGCCGCGAAGTTCAGCCTGGGTATTTGTTTGCGGCATTGCCGGGCACACTTGTTGATGGCGCTAAATTCATTACTCAGGCATTCGAGCGTGGAGCTTGCGCTGCAATTGCCGGCACGGGAGCTTACAGGGGGTCTGGCATTGTCATTGAAACTGCAAATCCGCGCCAGCTTTTTGCCAGGGCAGCGGCTCGGTTTTTTGGCAAGCAGCCTGATTTGACAGTGGCCGTCACTGGCACCAATGGCAAAACTTCGGTTGCATCATTTGTGCGCGAGATTTGGCAGGCAATGGGGTTTCGCGCAGCAAGCCTTGGCACTGTTGGCCTTGTTGCCCCAGATGCGCACAAATATCTCGCTCACACGACGCCGGATCCGGTTCAACTCCACAGCATGTTGGCTGAGCTTTCTGAAAATCATGTTGAACATTTGGCATTGGAGGCTTCAAGCCATGGGCTTGCGCAGTACCGGCTTGACGGGGTTCGATTTTCGGCTGCAGCTTTCACCAATCTGACGCGCGATCATCTGGATTACCACAAATCGGTTGATGACTATTTTGACGCGAAGATGCGGCTGTTTGAGGAGCTGCTGCCGACCGGCGCGCCCGCCGTGATCAACGCAGATACAAGCCATGGCGTGGAAGCCATCAGGCGGGCTGAGGCACGTGATTTGAAAGTATTCAGCGTGGGAAATTCGGGAACTGGCCTCAAGCTTGTGAGTTCCACGCGCGACGGATTTGGCCAGCAACTGGTCATCCAGGCCCCCCTTAAACGCCATTCAGTTTACTTGCCGCTGGTTGGTGAATTTCAAACTTCCAATGCTTTGGTCGCTGCTGGTCTGGTGATTGCAACGGGTGGCGAAGAGACATTGGTGCTGCATGCATTGGAGTCGCTTCATGGCGCCAAGGGACGGCTGGAACTTGTCGGCAAGAGCAAATCCGGCGCACCGATTTTCGTGGATTATGCCCACACACCTGATGCCCTGGAAAATGCCATTGCGTCGCTTCGTCCCTATACGGATGGAAAATTGGTTGTGGTCTTTGGCGCTGGAGGAGACCGCGACAAGGGCAAGCGGCCGTTGATGGGCGCTGCAGCTGCGAGGCACGCTGATATCAAGATTGTCACGGATGATAATCCGCGCACGGAGGATGCCGCAGCAATCCGGGCTGAGGTCATGGCAACCTGCCCAGACGCCAGGGAAATTGCCGATCGGGCAATGGCGATCTTGACCGCAGTTGAAGGACTGGCCGCTGGCGATGTTTTGCTGGTGGCTGGCAAGGGTCATGAAGAAGGCCAAACTATCGGGAAGACGGTGGTTCCGTTCAGTGATCATGAGGCCGTGCGGGCGGCCATACGCGGGGAGGCCTATCATGGCTGATCTACCACTTTGGACTGCTGAAGACCTTGTTGCGGCAAGCGGGGGGAAGATTGTTGGCGATGTGAGGCTTCCGCTTAACGGGGTTTCCATTGACACGCGCACGATTTCGCTGGGCGACATCTTTGTTGCCATCAAAGGTGAAAATCACGACGCGCATGATTTTGTGCCGCGTGCCTTGGCGCAAGGCGCAGGGCTTGCAATCGTATCTCGCGTTACGGACGAGATGAAGGCGGCTGGCGCTCTGCTGGTTGTCGCTGATGATCCGCTAGATGGTTTGGTGCGAATTGGCCGGGCATCACGGGCGCGCTCGCATGCCCGCATTGTTGCCGTGACGGGAAGCGCTGGCAAGACCAGCAGCAAGGAAATGCTGCGGATGGCCCTTTCCGCATCCGGCAAGACGCACGCATCGGTAGCCTCGTTCAACAATCATTGGGGCGTTCCGCTGACACTTTCGCGAATGCCGCGCGACACTGCTTACGGCGTGTTTGAAATTGGCATGAACCATTCAGGCGAGATTACGCCATTGGTTGCGATGGTCAGGCCGCATGCGGCGATCATTACGAATGTGGCGCCTGTGCATATCGGAAATTTCGATTCGATTGAGCAGATCGCCGATGCCAAAGCGGAGATTTTGAGCGGCGTTGAGGCCAATGGTGCTGCCATTCTCAATCGCGACAATCCGTTTTTTGATCGCCTGGCCGGTATTGCAAAAGATACCGGCATTCAGAACATCATCAGTTTTGGAACGCATGAAAAGGCCGATGTTCGCTCAGAGCGCGTGGTGCTTCATGCGGCCTGCAGCTGTGTCACTGCTGACGTTATGGGCGAAAAACTGATTTACAAATTGGGGATGCCTGGAGAACACATGGCGCTGAACAGTCTTGCTGTTCTCGCCGCTGCGAAGTTTTTAGGCGCGGATTTGGCCCGTGCAGCCCTGGCGCTTGCCGCAACCGAAGCTCCCAAGGGCAGGGGCGTTCAGCAGCGCTTTGAAATCGACGGCGGTGAATTCCTGCTGATTGATGAGAGCTACAATGCAAATCCGTTGTCAATGGTGGCGGCCTTGAGCTTGCTGGGGGGCGTCAAGCTTGGAAAGGGCGGCAGACGTATCGCGGTTCTGGGTGATATGCTTGAGCTTGGCAGCCATGGACCTGGCCTGCACGCAGAGCTTTCAAAGGCTGTAGACGCCCATAATGTCGATGTTCTATACGCGGCTGGGCCTCTCATGGCTCACCTGTGGGAGAACACGCCAGTCAACCGCCGTGGCGCTTATGCGACGTCATCCGCCGAACTCACAGACAGTTTGCTCGATGGATTGCAGGCTGGCGATGTGGTGATGATCAAAGGGTCGCTTGGAAGCCGGATGGGACCATTGGTTGAAGCAATCAGGGGGCGATTTGCGCCGGTGAAAAGGGACGTCTGAACGATGTTATATTTTATTCTGATCAGCCTCACGGACGACGTCTCGGCGTTTAACGTATTCCGCTACCTTACAACGCGCACTGGCGGGGCAATACTGACCGCATTGTTCTTTATCTTCGCGTTTGGTCCCGGCATGATTGCATTGCTCAAGATAAAACAGGGTCGCGGCCAGCCCATTCGCAGTGACGGACCGCAGCGCCATATCCTGGAAAAGCAGGGCACACCGACGATGGGCGGGCTCATGATTTTGTCCGGCGTATTTGTGGCCACACTTCTGTGGGCCGATCTCAGTAATCTTTATGTCTGGGCTGTGCTGTTTGTGACGCTCGGATTTGGCGCCATCGGGTTTTATGATGATTATCTCAAGGTAACCCGATCCACCACGCGGGGTTTTTCCGGCAAGGCAAGGCTTGCGGCTGAATTTTTGATTGCCGGCGTTGCCGTTGCCTGCTTCATGTGGATTGGCGAGAAGCCGCTTTCGAGTTCGCTCGCCGTTCCGTTCTTCAAGGACGTGCTCATTCCATTCGGCTCGCTGTTCATTGTGGTTGGCGTCTTGGTGATCGTGTCGGCGGGAAACGCCGTCAACATTACGGATGGCCTTGATGGCTTGGCCATTGTGCCGGTGATGATTGCGGCAGCAAGTTATGGCCTCATTGTTTATCTCGTGGGCAATGCGGTTTTTGCAGACTATCTGCAAGTGCACTTCGTCAAGGGATCCGGAGAGCTGGCGGTCATTTGCGGAGCGCTGGTGGGAGCGGGACTTGGCTTCCTATGGTTCAATGCGCCACCTGCCATGATTTTCATGGGCGATACGGGGTCCCTTTCGCTGGGTGGAGCGCTTGGCGCCATTGCCGTTGCAGTGAAACATGAGATTGTTCTGGGCATTATCGGCGGGCTATTTGTGCTCGAAACGGTCTCCGTTATCGTTCAGGTGGTTTCTTTCAAGACAACCGGAAAACGCGTGTTTGCGATGGCGCCGTTGCACCATCACTTTGAACAGAAGGGCTGGAAAGAGGCAACGATTGTCATTCGCTTCTGGATCATCGCTCTGGTTCTGGCCATCATCGGCCTTTCGACCTTGAAGCTCAGGTAGCGGGCATGTTTCCGGCAAAATCATTCTCTGGAAAACGGGTTGGGCTGTTTGGCCTGGCTCGCTCCGGGACGGCGTGCTTCGAAGCGTTGCGCCTCGGTGGGGCTGAGGTGTTTGCATGGGATGATTCACCGGAGGCCGTTAAAGCTGCAAACTTCCCCGTAAGCGATTTGCGAGATATTGACTTCAAAACGTTGAGTGCTTTGATACTAAGTCCCGGCGTTCCGCTTACTCATCCTGAGCCGCATTGGACTGTTTTGAAGGCGCAGGCTGCGGGCATAGAAATTATTGGTGACACAGAAGTGTTCCAGCGCGCGTTGCAAGGCACGGGTGCGCGCATGGTGGCGATTACCGGGACCAACGGAAAATCGACAACAACGGCTCTCATTGGGCACATCTTTCAAGCCAGTGGGCGAGATGTGGAAGTTGGGGGAAATATTGGCACTGCGGTATTTCTGATGCGTCCGCCGGTCAAAGACCGCGTCTATGTTCTTGAACTTTCATCGTTTCAAATTGATTTGATGCCCGGCCTTAAGCCAGATGTTGGAATTTTGACAAACTTGACGCCCGATCATCTGGACCGTCACGGCAATATGGAAAATTATGCAGCGGTTAAAGCGCGCATGTTTACCAGGCAGAGCGCAGGCGACACGGCCTTGATCAGTGTTGATGACATATGGAGCGCTGCGATTGCTGGGAAAATTGGCAATGGAACTGACGTTCGAAAGGTTTCGGTCGTTGATGAATTGCATGACGGAATTTTTGTAGCCAATGGCGTGTTGGTTGATCGCAGGAAGGGACTGGGAGTTGCGCGCATTGATCTGCGAGCCATGCCTGCGTTAAAGGGTGTTCACAATGCCCAGAACGCCTGCATGGCCTATGGGGCTGCCAATGCGCTCGGCCTGAATGTTGAAGAAATTTCTAAAGGCATGAAGAGCTTTCCGGGCCTGGCGCACCGGATGCAGGAAATTGGCCGCCTGGGCAGCACGTCGTTTGTGAATGATTCAAAGGCCACGAATGCGGATGCTGCGGCAAAGGCTTTGGCTTCGTTTGAGAACATTTACTGGATCGCAGGCGGCGTTCCCAAGAGCGGCGGCATTGAATCACTCAGGGAATTTTTTCCACGCATCGCCAAGGCCTATCTCATTGGCGAGGCAGCCGATCAGTTTGCAAGGACCTTGGACGGCAGGGTGAAGTTCGAGATGTGTGGGACATTGGATAAAGCCGTGGCGGCGGCGGCGCGCGATGCAAAAAATGCGGTTGTGTTGCTGTCTCCTGCCTGCGCTTCGTTCGATCATTATCGCAACTTTGAAATTCGCGGAGATGCATTTGTGAAATTGGTTTCTGCGTTGCCGGGAATTGAAATGACTGTTGGAGGAACACCCTGATGTTGGTTTCCAGAAGCGATCGCGGTCTTATCGCAAAGTGGTGGTTCACTATTGACAGGCTTCTGCTCTCAGCCGTCTTATTGCTGATGGCAATTGGTGTTCTGGTCAGCATGGCTGCCAGCCCGCCGGTTGCTGAACGGCTGGGCTTGAGTTCATTTCATTTTTTCAAGTATCAGCTGGCATTTCTGGCGCCCGCCATAATGACGCTGGTGACCGTATCATTTTTTGAGCCGAAACAGACACGCCGGGCGGCATTTCTGATGTTTGCTGCGTCTCTGGGCCTGATGGTTGCGGCATTGTTCTGGGGACCGGAGATCAAGGGCGCGCACCGGTGGATAAATCTCGGACCAATTGGTTTGCAACCTTCGGAAATTGCCAAGCCCAGTTTTGTCGTGATGGTGGCCTGGTTTCTGTCAGAACATACCAAGCGACCGGATATGCCGGGCAACATTGTGGCCTATGCCCTGTTCGTGCTGTTTGTCGGATTGCTTATCCTGCAGCCGGACTTCGGACAAACCGTGTTGGTGGTGTTGGCCTTTGCCGCCATGCTGCTGATTTATGGCATTCCCTGGGTGCTGGTTCTTGGGCTTGCTGGTTTGGCTGTTGGGGGCATGTTTGCGACTTATGCTCTGGTGCCCCACGTGGCATCGCGGATTGACCGCTTTTTGAATCCTGACAAGGGTGACACCTTCCAGGTTGATACAGCCATCTCGGCATTTCAGAATGGCGGTTTAATGGGGGCGGGGCCGGGGGGCGGCGTGGCCAAGCAAATACTGCCTGATGCTCATACGGATTTTACGTTTGCCGTGGTGGGTGAAGAATTTGGCTTCATCGCCTGTCTTGTGCTGATGCTGCTCTTTGCGTTCATCGTGATGCGCATACTGCAACGGGCGAAGCTTGAACCAGATCCATTTCCGGCTCTGGCCCTGAGCGGTCTCGGAATTATTTTTGGCCTGCAGGCGGTGATCAATATGGGGGTGAATGTTTCGCTGTTGCCGGCCAAGGGCATGACGCTGCCATTGATTTCCTATGGCGGCTCTTCGCTTGTCGGCGTGGCGTTTTCCATGGGCATGGTGCTGGCGTTCAGCAGGCGTCAACCAAACGCAACCATGCTTCCTTCGACATGGCGACCAGTAGCGACATGAGTGGACGTGCTCGCAAAAATAGACCTGGTGTGGTTGTCCTGGCAGCAGGCGGAACCGGAGGGCATTTGTTTCCGGCCCAGGCATTGGCTGAGGAACTTGTTGCGCGTGGCTATGTCATTCACCTCATCACGGATGAACGGGTGGCCGATTATGGAAAATCATTTCCGGCGCGCGCAACTCACATAGTGCCCTCCGCCACTCTTTCTTTATCAAAGCCCTGGCTTTTGCCAGCGAGGCTTTTCCGGTTGCTCAAGGGTGTTATCAAAGCGAAGGCAATTCTAACGGAGCTGAAGCCGGTGGCGGTTGTCGGTTTTGGCGGTTATCCGTCCTTTCCGCCAATCATTGCCGCATCCCGGCTCAAAATTCCATCCTGTGTGCATGATCAGAATGCCATTATGGGGCGGGCAAATCGGGTTCTGTCCTATTTTGTTGATGCGGTTGCCTCGTCGTTTCCAGTATTGGCGGGGCTTCCCAAGCGGGCTGCGAAAAAACTCGTGGTGACGGGCAATCCCGTGCGCGGTGTGGTGATGGAACAGGCTGCGGCGCCCTATCAGATCAGCAATGCGGACAGGATTTTCCATCTTCTGGTATTTGGCGGAAGTCAGGGGGCCCGGTTTTTTGCCGAGTTCATGCCTAAGGTCATTGGCGAGTTGCCGCGGGCAATCCTAAAGACCTTGCGCCTCTCGCAGCAATGTCGCGCGGAAGACCTGAAGGCGCTCAAGCTTGCCTATGATCAGCTGGATATCAAATATGATCTGCAACCATTTTTCACGGATATGCCGAAGCGAATTGCGGCGGCCCATCTTGTCATCTGCCGCTCAGGCGCTTCCACGATTGCGGAGCTGGGGATTATTGGCAGGCCAGCGATCATGGTTCCGCTGCCGCATGCGATAGACAATGACCAGCTGCGAAATGCCGAGAGCTTTGCCAGGGCGGGAGCAGGGTGGATAAAACCGCAGTTCGAGCTTGAACCTATTGAGTTTGCCGCATTTTTGACGCGATTGCGCTATCAGGAGGGGGAACTGATGGCGGCTTCAAAAGCTGCACTTGGCCATGGGAAACCAGATGCGGCGCAGCGTCTGGCCGACCTGGTGGAAAAACTCGTTAAAGCGGAGACCGAACAGACATGAAAATGCCCCGCGATGTAGGCCCTATCCACTTCATAGGCATTGGCGGCATAGGAATGAGCGGCATCGCAGAAGTCATGGCTACTTTGAACTATAAGGTTCAGGGCTCAGATCTCAGCGACAACACCAATGTTGCGCGGTTGCGGAAGAATGACATTGAAGTTTTCATCGGCCATCAGGCTTCGAATATTGGCAAGGCGCAGGTGGTTGTTGTTTCGTCGGCGGTGAAATCGGATAACCCAGAACTTGTTGAGGCGCGCGCCCGCTATATTCCAATTGTCCGGCGCGCGGAGATGCTGGCCGAGCTCATGCGGTTCAAGTCGTGTGTGGCGGTGGGCGGCACGCATGGGAAAACCACAACGACATCAATCGTTGCGGCCTTGCTCGACGCGGGCGGTTTTGATCCGACAGTCATCAACGGCGGCATCATCAATGCCTATGGAACCAATGCCCGGCTGGGCAAGGGTGACTGGATGGTGGTTGAGTCAGATGAGTCTGATGGCACGTTTGTAAAGCTCCCGGCAGATGTGGTGATTGTCACCAATGTCGATCCGGAACATCTCGATCATTACGGCAGCTTCGAAAAGGCCAAGGAGGCCTATCTGGCCTTTGTGGAGAATATTCCGTTCTATGGTTTTGCCGTCATGTGCATTGATCATCCGATTGTTCAGGAGTTGATCGGACAGGTCAAAGATCGCCGTGTCATCACCTATGGGCACAGCCCGCAGGCTGACTACAGGCTGCATGATTTGTCGTACGACAACGCGGCAATGAAATTCTCGGTGCGCATCACAGATCGGCTGTCTGGAGCCTTTCAAGATATTACGAACCTCGAATTGCAAATGCCGGGCGATCACAACGCATTAAATTCAACGGCGGCTTTGGCGGTTGCTCATGAGCTTGGATTGAGCGCTGACAGCATTCGCAAGGGCATGAAAAGTTTTGCCGGTGTCAAGCGCAGGTTTACACGTACCGGCGAGCACAAGGGTGTCACCGTGTTTGATGATTATGGGCATCATCCGGTTGAGATAGCGGCCGTGCTGAGTGCAGCGCGAAAAGTCACCAAGGGGAAAGTCGTGGCTGTCATGCAGCCTCATCGCTACACGCGATTATCTAGTCTTTTCAAGGAATTCTGCGCTTGTTTTAATGATGCGGATTCAGTTGTCCTGGCGCCTGTTTATGCGGCTGGAGAAAGCCCCATTGATGGCGCCACACATACGCATCTGGCGGAAGGTTTGCACGAGCGCGGGCATCGATCGGTTTTTACCATTGATACGCCAGACCAACTTGCGCCGCTTGTGCGGGGGCAAGTGACGGCTGGTGATATTGTGGTTTGCCTTGGTGCGGGTTCGATCAGCCAGTGGGCCTATGCGTTGCCCGGTCAGTTAGCAGCGCTGGAAGGCAAGGCTTGATGCCAGTATTTGACGGAGAGGCATTGCTCAAAAGACTTCCCGCAGTTCGGGGTCGATTGGAAGCCAATGCTCCCCTGGCGGAATTTACCTGGTTTCGCGTTGGCGGTCCGGCGGAGGTCTTGTTTACGCCGCTCGATGAAACGGATCTTGCGGATTTCCTCAAAGCGACGCCTGCAGAAATTCCGGTCTATGTCATTGGCGTTGGGTCCAATCTACTGGTGCGTGATGGTGGCGTTCGGGGTGTTGTGGTGCGGTTGGGGCGCGGGTTTTCGGACATGAAACTTGAGCCAAATCATCGCATTCGTGTGGGCTCTGCAGTACCGGATGTGCGCGTTGCGAAGTTTGCCTATGACAATGTTATCGATGGGTTAACCTTTCTGAGAGGAATACCGGGCACCATTGGTGGAGTTCTCCGCATGAATGGCGGCGCCTATGGGGGCGAAACCAAAGACGTTGTGGTGGAAGTTCGCGGCCTTGATCGAACGGGAAAATTACACGTGCTGTCCAGTGCTGACATGAAATATTCCTATCGGCATTGCGGTGCGGCAGAAGACCTGATTTTTACCGAAGCGCTCCTGCAGGGGCGGCCCGGAAATCAGGCGGATATCCTTGCCGCCATGGAAAAGATCACAGATAGCCGGGAGGCGACACAGCCGATAAAATCGCGCACCGGCGGCTCAACATTCAAGAATCCGCCCGCTCATAAATCCTGGCAATTGATCGACAAAGCCGGAATGCGCGGATTTGCCATTGGTCCGGCGAAAGTATCTGATCTGCATTGCAATTTTCTGATCAATGAGGGCGGCGCCACTGCCGCGCAGATTGAAAAACTTGGTGAAACCATACGCGAACGGGTAAAGGCCACTTCGGGAATTGAACTTGAGTGGGAAATCAAACGCATTGGTGTGGCCCATGACCAGGCGTGACCCCGGCTCCACAACTGTTGCAGTTCTCATGGGCGGCTGGTCGGCTGAGCGCGAAGTCAGCATTTCTTCGGGCGAGGGATGCGCCAAAGCGCTGCGGAACGCGGGTTTCAAAGTTGTCCCAATTGATGTGAAGCGCGATACAATCTATCAGGTCCTGAAAGAGCTTCGCCCAGACGTTGCCTTCAATGCGCTGCATGGAAAATGGGGTGAAGATGGTTGCGCTTCTGCGCTGCTGGAAACTCTTGAGATACCTTACACGCATTCGGGCGTGCTGGCTTCATCGGTGGCGATGCACAAGGAAAAATCCAAGACACTGTTTCGCGAAGCAGGAGTTCCCGTTGCCGAAAGCAAGCTGGTGGAAATTGAAAAGGCTGCCACCTCGCATCCCATGTCGTTTCCCTACGTCGTCAAGCCAGTTGATGAGGGTTCAAGCGTCGGAGTTCACATCGTGACGCGGAAATCCAACGGCCCTGCATCCATCATCCTCACCCAGCGCGAGTTGTTTGGCAGCCATGTGATGGTGGAACGGTTTATTCCCGGGAGAGAATTGACTTGTGCCGTGATGGGCGACACCGCACTTGGCGTTATTGATATTGTTTCGGTTTCGGATTTTTATGATTACCATTCCAAATATGCGAAGGGCGGTTCCAAGCACATCTTGCCTGCTGATGTTCCGCCAGAAATTTATGGCAAGTGCCAGGAATATTCATTGCTCGCCCATCGAGCGCTGGGTTGCCGAGGCGTAAGCCGCTCTGACTTCAGATATGACGATCAGGCTGAACCAGGGCAGGAGCTCATTCTTTTGGAAATAAATACGCAGCCTGGAATGACAGGCACATCGCTGGTGCCCGAACTTGCGGCGCACGGCGGATTTTCATATGAGAAGTTGGTGACATGGATGGTCAACGACGCATCGCTCAACCGATGACAAGCAGCGCCATATACTCGATGCGGCTGCGCATTCTGGCGCGTGGCTGCGCCGTGTTGTTTCTGGGCGTGACGATCATGCACAGCGTCATTGTCGGCGGCTACCTCAACTATGAAGGCAGTCCATGGCTAAAAATTCCGGGCAAGCTATCCGGCCTGGTTGGTTTGGCTGCCGATGATATCCGCATCAAGGGTCTGGTTCACCAGGAGCCAGAAAAACTTCTTGCTGCACTTGGCATTAAACCAGGAGCCAGTCTGGTTGGCTTTGATGCGGACAAAGCCAGGCAACTTCTGGAAAATCTGGATTGGGTTTCAGATGCGACCGTGCAGCGGCATTTCCCCAACCAGCTTGACATTGTGGTTGTCGAACGGGTGCCATTTGCAATCTGGCAACGCGGTGGTTCCTACTATGTCATTGACCAATCGGGTTCTGCCATGAGCAGTGTGACAGCCAACCAGGTTCAAGGGCTGCCGCTGGTCACCGGCGAGGGCGCGCAGTTTGCCGCTAAAGAACTTGTTAACCAACTTGAAGTTACTCCTAGTATATTGTTGAAGGTTAAGGCCGCGGCCCGCGTGGGGCAGCGGAGATGGAATCTCTACCTTGATAACGGGATTACCATTCAACTGCCGGAGAAAGATGTTGGTGCGGCTTTGGCGCGGCTGGATGCGCTGGATACAAGCCAACGGTTACTTTCGAAGGGCATACGGAATGTGGATTTGCGGTTGTCAGGCCAAATTATTGTTGGGGTAGCGGAAGTTACGGCTGATGCCACTGATCAATCCGGGCTCAAGGTGAGCCAGTCTGATTGAGTGGCTGCTTGGGATGGTTGAGTTATGACGCTGGTGCATTTGCACGGAAAATCTTCTGGCCGTAATGGATCGTCTGACCGGCGAAACCTCGTTGCTTCGCTGGACATCGGGTCGTCGAAAATTTCATGCCTGATTGCAGAAGTGCTGCATTCGAAACACCGGTTGCCAAATGGCCATGAACAGAAGGCCCTCAGAATTCTGGGATTGGGCCATCAGGCTTCGCGTGGCGTTAAAGGCGGTTCCATTGTTGACGTTGATGAAGTTGAACGCGCCATTCGGCTATGTGTCGACACGGCTGAGCGCATGTCGCAAAGGACAATTTCGGAAGTCTACGTGAACGTATCGGGTGGGCGCCCGCAATCAACGTGTTACCGTGGCCAGAGTGTTGTGCAAGGAAACGCCGTTGCGCCGCGCGATGTGGATGCGGTGATTGCGTCGGCTGTCTCTCAAATAAATCCGGGGCGGCGGACCGTGCTGCACCTGGCGCCAATCCAGTATCAGCTCGATGATACCAATGGAATATCAGCGCCGCTTGGCATGCACGGTGATAGTTTGGGCGTTGACCTGAGCGTGGTTACTGTCGAGTCCGCGCATTTGCAGAACCTGGCCTTGGCAGTTGAGCGTTCGCACCTGTCAGTTATGGGGTATGTGATCGCACCTTATGCTGCTGGCAAAGCGGTGTTGGTGGAAGACGAAATGGTGCTGGGCACTGTTCTCATTGAGATGGGTGGAGCCACAACCGGCATTTCAATTTTCCATGAAGGCAATCTGATTTTTGCGGACAGCATTCCGGTTGGAGGCATGCATGTTACGAGCGATATCGCGCGGGGACTGCAAACTTCAATTGCGCACGCCGAACGCATGAAGAATTTGTGGGGCAGTGCGTTGGGCTCAGTTGCTGATGACTTGGAGATGCTCTCGGTGCCATCCCTCGGCGAGCGCGGCATTGATACGGTCCACAAGGTTCCGCGGTCCATGCTCACGGGCATCATTCGCCCACGTATTGACGAGATATTTGAAATGGTGTGCGAGCGGTTGGAGAACTGCTCCTTGGCGCATTTAGGCGGGCATCGTTTTGTGCTCTCAGGAGGCGCCAGCCAATTGACCGGCATACGAGAGGTTGCAACTGCGTGGTTTGGCCAACAGGTTCGGTTGGGCGATCCGGCGCCAACGGCAGGCATGCCGGAAGCGGCCCGCAACCCGGGATTTTCGGTTGCACTTGGCATGCTCACCTATGGTTTGAATCCCGACCAACATCTTGCCATGCCGTCACGGGCCGCGGCCAGCGTCGGACACTCGCAGCAAAGCTATGTGAAGCGGGTCGGCCGCTGGATTGCCGACAGCCTCTAAAATAACTCGAAACTGCCGTGGAGCCGCCTTCTTTGCCGGAATTTGACCGATTTTTGGCTGCGGCGGGTCCTTTCCCCAATAATTAAATAAATATTGATGAACTTGGTTAGCGCGCGTTAACCATTTGTTATTGTTTGAGTAAGAAAGATGGCCTCATGGGCAAACATTTGCGGAAGTCGTCATGACCATAAATCTCAATATTCCAAACCTCTCGGAACTCAAGCCTCGCATCACTGTTTTCGGTGTGGGCGGAGCCGGGGGCAACGCTGTCAACAACATGATTGAAAGCAGGCTTGAAGGCGTCGAGTTTGTGGTTGCAAACACAGATGCCCAGGCATTGCTGCAGAATTCGGCGACACGGCGGGTTCAAATGGGAACAGCCCTCACCCAAGGCCTGGGTGCTGGTTCGCAGCCCCAAATTGGCGCGGCGGCTGCCGAGGAAGCACTGCCGGAAATATTGGATTATCTTGCCGGCGCCCATATGGCTTTCATTACGGCTGGCATGGGTGGCGGCACGGGTACAGGTGCGGCGCCAGTTATTGCGCGGGCTGCCAAAGAGCAGGGCATTCTCACAGTTGGTGTTGTAACAAAGCCATTTCATTTTGAAGGCATTCGCCGCCAGCAAACGGCCGAGCGCGGAATTGAACAACTTGCCCAATACGTGGATACGCTGATCGTTATTCCGAACCAAAATCTTTTCCGTGTTGCCAATGAGAAGACGACTTTTGCCGCAGCCTTCGCAATGGCTGACCAGGTGCTTTACTCAGGCGTTGCCTCGATCACTGAATTGATGACCAAGGAAGGCCTGATCAATCTTGATTTTGCCGACGTGCGTGCGATCATGAGCGAGATGGGGCGCGCCATGATGGGAACAGGCGAAGCAACCGGTGAACGCCGCGCCATTGAAGCTGCCGAGGCTGCGATTTCCAATCCATTGCTTGATGATGTTTCAATGCGGGGTGCGCGCGGGTTGCTGATTTCCATTTCAGGTGGCCCTGATCTCACTCTTTATGAAGTTGATGAAGCGGCAACGCGCATTCGTGAGGAAGTTGATCCGGAGGCCAACATCATTCTGGGCGCCACGTTTGATGACTCGCTTGAAGGCACCATGCGGGTTTCTGTTGTGGCCACTGGCCTGGCTCAAGAGGCGCTGAGCGGCAATTCCCACAGTTCAATGGAAGAGCATGAACCGGCCGCAAATCCTTCCCAGCACGGCTACACGGGCAAGGCACAGACGGTCATTCCCAAACCCATTACGCCAGCGCCTATGGTTCCACGGGTTCAGCCCAATACTGTAAAAGTTCATAAGCCGATGCCGACCGAGCAGATTCTGCAGCAGTATGAAGAAACATATGATGAGCCTCCAGTGCAGCAAGCGCCGCGCGGGCATCGCATTCCGCCGATTGAAGACTTCCCACCCATTGCCCAGAAGCAGATTGCCGCCCAGCAGAACCGCATTGAACACATTGCTGAACATGCTGCACGCAAGAAAAAGGGCTTGTTTGAACGCCTGGCAAATGTGGGCCTCGGACGTAGAGAGGAAGCCCCACCAGTTCAGAAGGAACCCACAATGACCACCCGGACCGAAACTGCAGCACCGCGCCCCAAACAAGTGCGCCAGCCCGAGCCTGAGCCCCAAGCTTATATTGATCCCAATTTAGATGATGACCAGCTCACCATTCCGGCCTTCCTGCGGAGGCAGGCCAACTAGGCGAGCCAGACTTGTTGATGCGAAGCCCGGTGGACACATTTCTGCCGGGTTTTTTGCATTAAACGCAATTTGCTTCAAGTTCTTAGAGGGATGGGCTAGAAGGCAGCTGGCTTTGAAGCGAGAGTAATCAGGCATGAATTTGACTATCGGGAAGAACGTTGCGTTGGCGATCATGTTTGCATCGCTGGCAGCCTGTTCTACGCCCAGCGTGGTTAAAGATATATTTGGCGGCGGTTCGACTTCAACCAACGCCGCATCAACCGGCGGCGCTTTGAGCCCCGATCTGGGGGCGGCGGGTGCGGGCGATCCGGTTGCGACGATGTATAATTCAGGGTTGGATAAGCTCAACTCCGGATCTTATAAGGCCGCAGCAAAGAGCTTTGCCGAAGTTGAGCGACAGCACCCCTATTCCAAGTGGGCGACCAAGGCGCTGTTGATGCAGGCTTTCGCCAATTACCAAAACAATTCCTATGATGATGCCATCAACGCGGCCAATCGGTTCATTACGTTGCATCCGGGGCATAAGGATTCACCCTACGCCTACTATCTCGTGGCGCTTTCGCAATACGAGCAGATCAGTGATGTAAGGCGCGACCAGTCTTCGACGAAGAAGGCGCTTGAGGCCCTTGATGAGGTCAGCAAACGTTTTCCAGAATCTCCCTATGCGGTTGATGCGGCCAAGAAGAGCATCAAGGCCAAGGATCATCTGGCAGCCAAGGAAATGGAAGTTGGGCGCTATTACCTGAAACAGGGCTCCTATCTCGCTGGCATCAACCGATTTAAGACCGTAGTGACAGACTACCAGACGACAACGCAGGTGCCTGAGGCCCTTTACCGGCTGGCTGAGGGCTACATGGCGCTCGGCGTTGTTTCCGAGGCACAGACGGCAGCGGCTGTACTGGGGCATAATTATCCCAACAGTGAATGGTACAAGGACGCCTACGCGCTGGTTTCTTCCGATGGCAAGCAGCCTGTGGAAGACAGGGGATCGTGGCTCAGCCGGCTGTTTAAAGGGGCCTGAGCGCCACCCAAATTAGCCTCTCGTAAAGCGATTAGAGACTCAGCTATAGTCGCCCCATGCTGACCGCACTTTCAATACGTGACATCGTTCTGATTGAGAAGCTGGATATTTCGCTGGAAGCTGGCCTCACAGTTTTGACAGGTGAGACAGGGGCTGGAAAATCCATATTGCTGGATGCGCTGGGTTTGGCGCTGGGAGGCCGGGGCGATTCAAGCCTGGTGCGTCACGGCGCGCAAAAGGGGGCTGTGACAGCGGCATTCGCTTTGCCAAAATCCCATGCAGCTCTTGCCATCTTGGCCGAGCAGGGCATTGAGACGGATGGCGAGCTGGTGATACGCCGCATTCAAACGGCTGATGGTCCGAGCCGGGCCACGATCAATGAGCAACCCGTGAGCTTGAACTTGTTGCGGCAGATTGCCGGAAGTCTCGCTGAAATTCATGGCCAGCATGCGGATCGGGCCCTTGTGGATGTGGCAGCCCATCGCCGTTTGATCGACGCCTTTGGCGGGCTGGAAAACCAAACGAGCAGGGTGGCCGTTCTCTGGCAAGCTGTTAGCGAAGTAGCGTCTGAATTGGCCGAGCACCGCGCATCGATGGCGCGGGCGGAAGCCGAGCGCGACTATATAGAGCATTCGGTCGAGGAGTTGCGGGTTCTTGATCCGCAGCCCGATGAAGAATCCAAACTCGCCGACGCGCGGCAGCTCATGATGCACTCCGAGCAATATGCAGCGGTACTGACAGAGGCTGAAAACGTGTTGTCTGGTGACAGTGTTGACGCCAGGCTGAATGCCGCACTTCGCAAGCTTGAACGGCGGCGGGAAACTGCGGGCGGCCGCCTTGATCATGTGTGCGCGGCACTTGACCGGGTGCTTGTTGAGATGAACGAAGCAAGCCGGGCCCTGAACGACGCGCAGAGATCATTTTCATTCAATCCGGCTGATCTGGAAAAATCTGAAGAGCGTCTGTTTGCGCTTCGGGCGGCGGCGCGCAAACACAAATGCAGCGTCGACGGCCTGGCCACTGTGCGGGCGCGGTTTGAGACTGATCTATTGGCGCTGACTGACGGTGGACAGCGGCTCAAGAAATTGCAGGACCAGCACACGGCGGCTCAGAAGGCCTATGATGCTGCGGCAGATGATTTGAGTGCTGCGCGAAAGTCGGTTGCCAAGAAATTGGACAAAGCCGTGATGGCGGAATTGCCGCCGCTCAAGCTGGAGAAGGCGCGGTTTGAGACGCAAATTACCAGCGATGCATCAAAACCCGGACCGCACGGAATAGACCGGGTTGAGTTTGTGGTGGCGGCCAATCCGGGCACGCCGCTTTCGCCCCTCATGAAGGTTGCCTCGGGCGGTGAATTGGCGCGGTTCATGTTGGCGCTCAAGGTTATTCTTGCCACCAAGGGTTCGGCGCCGACCTTGATATTCGATGAAATCGATACAGGCGTTGGTGGCGCGGTGGCTGACGCCATTGGCGGGCGTTTGGCGCGGCTGGCGCAGGGCTTGCAGGTTTTGGCGGTTACGCATTCTCCGCAAGTGGCGGCGCGGGCGGCTGAACACATGCTGATTTCGAAGATGGAGGAAGTGGGCAGCCACCGCATGGTGACGCGCGTGCAAACACTATCTGAAAAGAGCAGGCGTGAAGAAGTGGCCCGCATGCTTTCAGGCGCGCAGGTGACTGACGAGGCGCGGGCTCAGGCTGATCGCCTGCTTTCCAGTCGGGGATAAGTCGTGGCTGATAAAAAACCGGACCAGCTAAGTTTGGCTGAGGCTGCTGACGAGTTGAAGCGGTTGGCAAAGGAAATCGCCGAGCATGATGAACGCTATCACGGCCAGGACGCGCCGATAATTTCAGATGCCGAGTATGATCGCCTGAGGTTGCGAAATGCTGCGATCGAAGAGCGGTTTCCGGAACTGGTGGGGGCCTCCTCGCCATCAAAACGCGTTGGCGCCGCGCCTCAGGAAAAATTTGGCAAGGTGCAGCACCGGGTTCCCATGTTGTCGCTGGCCAATGCTTTTGCAGAAGAAGACGTGACGGATTTTTTGGGTCGGATTCGCCGGTTCTTGAATCTTGGCGAAGATACGGAAATTGAATTGACGGCTGAACCCAAGATAGATGGGCTGTCGATTTCACTCCGCTATGAAAAGGGCAAGCTGGTTCAGGCGGCCACCCGCGGTGATGGCGCAGAGGGTGAAAATGTTACGGCGAATGTCCTGACGATTGCGGATATCCCGTCCATGCTCTCGGGATTTGCGGCAGGTGTTTTGGAAGTGCGTGGTGAGATTTATATGTCGCATGCTGACTTTGCGGCGCTCAATCAAAAGCAGCTGGAGGCCGGTGACAAGACTTTTGCCAATCCACGCAATGCGGCGGCGGGCGGTTTGCGGCAGCTTGATTCAGCCATTACGGCCTCGCGGCCTTTGCGGTTTTTTGCTTATGCCTGGGGCGAGGCGCCAGAGCTTCCAGGAGCAACCCAGTTTGAAGTTGTGCAGGCGTTCAAGAAATTTGGATTGCCCGTAAATTCACTCATCAGGATCTGCCGGTCGACCAAAGAGTTGCTGGATCATTATCGCAGCATTGAAGAGCGTCGGGCTGACCTGGGCTATGACATTGATGGTGTGGTTTACAAGGTGAACCGCCTGGATTGGCAGGAACGGCTGGGCTTTGTTTCACGCAGTCCGCGATGGGCCATAGCGCACAAGTTTGCGGCTGAAAAAGCCACGACCGTTTTGGAAGGCATTGACATTCAGGTTGGCCGCACCGGGGCATTAACGCCGGTGGCGCGGCTCCGTCCGGTGACGGTGGGTGGCGTGGTGGTATCGAATGCCACGCTGCATAATGAAGATGAAATTGCCCGGAAGGACTTGCGGATTGGCGATACGGTGATTGTGCAGCGGGCGGGCGATGTCATTCCGCAGATCACATCGGTTGTTCTCGACAAGCGGCTGGCTTCATCTGTCCCTTATGTTTTTCCCGACCATTGTCCAGCTTGTGGCAGTGCGGCCACGCGGGAAGATGATGTGGTGCGGCGATGTTCGGGGGGATTGATTTGCCCCGCACAACGGGTGGAGCGCCTCAAGCATTTTGCGTCGCGCAATGCTTTTGACGTTGAAGGGTTGGGCGACAAGATCATTGAAGAGTTTTACGGCGAGGGGCTGATCCAATCGCCGCAGGATATTTTTACGCTGGCGGCGCGCGACAAGCGATCACTCAAGAAGTTGAAAGACCGTGAGGGCTGGGGCGAGGCGAGCGTCAAAAAGCTGTTTGACGCCATCGACCAGCGGCGCGGTGTTGCTCTTGACCGGTTCATATTTGCTCTTGGCATTCGACATGTGGGTGAAACGACGGCGCGCGTGCTGGCGAGGGCTTATGGATCAGCGGCTGCGTTCAAGGACCAGATGATTGCAGCGGTGCCTGATTCCGAGGCATTCAATGAGTTGAATGCGCTGGATGGCGTTGGCGTTGTGGTTGCGCATTCCATTACGCAATTTTTTGCGGAACCGCATAATATTGAAGTTGTGAATGAGTTGCTGAAGCATGTCACGCCAACAGCGCTGGCTGCGGTGCAGTCGTCTTCGCCGGTGGCGGGAAAAACTGTTGTGTTCACCGGCGCTCTGGAAATGATGACGCGGGAAGAAGCCAAATCCATGGCGGAGCGGTTGGGAGCCAAAGTTGCGGGCTCGGTTTCCAAGAAGACGGATCTCCTGGTGGCAGGGCCGGGGGCTGGTTCAAAGTTGAAGGATGCTGAAAAGCATGGCGTGGAAGTGATCGATGAAGCGGAATGGTTCAAGCGGGTTGGTGGCGCTTGAAACCAGCATATCGTGATTTCCGCCAGGGTGTTTTTGATGTTTTGCCAATTCTCTTTGCGGCAACTCCCATTGGCTTGCTGTGGGGAACGCTTGCCGTGGCCAAGGGGTTGTCGCCCCTGGAGGTTTGGTTCACCAGTGCGACGGTTTTTGCGGGGGCCGCCCAATTTGTGGCCATTGAATTGTGGAGTGATCCGGTGCCTTGGCTGCTGCTCACAGCTACCGCCTTGATCGTCAACGTCCGTCATATTCTCATGGGGGCCTCCCTGTCGCGTCACATGGGCAGCATTGAACGCCGCTGGCATCCTTTGATGATGTTTGTGATGGCGGATGAGAACTGGGCATTTTCTGAGAAGAGAGCACTCACCACGCCGCTAACCTTGGCTTATTACTTTGGTCTTGCCGCGCCGATGTGGGTTGCCTGGACTTCATCCTCAACTGTGGGGGCAATTGTCGGGCGTTCGCTTGGCGATCCTGCGGCGTTTGGCTTTGATTTTGCTTTCTCGGCATTGTTCATTGGAATTCTGGCTGGATTTTGGAAAGGCCCGCGCACTGGAATTGTGCTGGGGGTGAGCGCCATTGCCGCGGCGCTCGCAAAAATTTACATTGAGGGTGCTTGGTATATTGTGGTTGGCGGCATTGCGGGCGCCGGTGTTGCCGCCCTGCTGCACCAAGAAGAAACGCCATGAGCTTTGATTTTCCCACCCTGTTGGCGATCACCGGAATGGCGATCGCCACCTATATGACCAGGCTCGGCGGGTTATATCTGATGCGCGGCGTTGTCGTTCGCGGCAGGTTCAAGGCAGCGCTTGATGCACTGCCGCCCGCCATTCTCATGGCTGTCATCGCGCCAACCATTTTGGCAACCGGAGCAGCTGAAACAATTGCGGCCGTGATCACCGCAGCCGCGGCCTTTCTGCGCCTGCCGCTGGTGGTGACAGTTGTGATTGGTGTGGTGAGTGTGGTGGTACTGCGGATGATGGTCAGTTGAACGGAGCGCAGGCTTTTTGCAGCCACGTCAATTCGTCGCCTGAAAGGTGATTGCCAACTTCCTTTAGGACCCGGGCGTGGTAAGTGTCGAGCCAGTGCAGTTCATCCCTTGTGAGCAATTTCGTCTCGATCAGGCGGCGCTCAATGGGGCAGAGGGTCAGTGTTTCAAATCCCATCATCGGACGCTCGCCGCCTTCGATGTCTTTGCCGGCATGAATGAGCAGCAGGTTTTCGATGCGGATGCCGAAGGTGCCCTGCTTGTAGAATCCGGGTTCATTGGACAGGATCATGCCTGGTTCAAGAACCGTGCGATCTGACTTGTTGATGCGGGCAGGGCCTTCGTGAACGGATAGATAGGAGCCCACGCCGTGGCCCGTGCCGTGGTCGTAATCCAGCCCGGCCGCCCAGAGGCTTTGCCTGGCGAGCACGTCCATTTGCGATCCGCAGGTGCCCTTGGGAAAGCGCAATCGGGAAACGCCGATCATGCCTTTCAGCACACGGGTGAAGCGGTCTTTCATTTCTGCCGTTGGTTCGCCCACGATGACGGTGCGGGTGATATCGGTTGTGCCGTCCTGGTATTGGCCGCCGGAATCAATGAGGAAGATTTCATTGATCTTGAGAGGCAGGCAGTCGTCCTGGTTCACGTGGTAGTGCGGGATGGCGGCATTGGGGCCAGCGCCTGCGATGGTATCAAATGAGAGATCGAGCAGCATGCCGGTGTCTTTGCGGAAGCTCGCCAGCTTTTCGGCAACTGACCATTCGGTGAGATTGCCCTCGGGTGCGGCGGATTCCAGCCAGCAGAGGAAACGCGACATGGCAACACCGTCGCGCTTGTGGGCAGCGCGTGCGCCTTCCTGTTCGGTCGCATTCTTTTTGGCTTTCGGCAATACGCAAACGTCGGTTGCATGCACAATTTTGGCGCCGGATTTTTCCAGCACGGATTTGATGCGGGCGGGTGTCCAGGTGGTGTCGATCTGAACTGTTGATTTGGATTCTCCCAGCACCTTCAATGCCGCTTCCAACTCGGCAGGTTTTTTGATGGTGACGGATTTTTTGAGGTGGGCCTGCACATCTTCGGGAAGCCTGGTCTTGTCGATGAAGAGATCTGCCTTGCCCTTCTTTTTCAGAATGGCATAAGCCAATACAACGGGTGTGTAAGGCACGTCATGGCCCCTGATGTTGAAAGCCCAGGCCACGGAGTCCGGCATTGTCAAAACCGTTGCATCGGCCTTGCCCAGCGCCTTGGACACCATGGCCAGCTTATCGGCCAGGCTCTGCCCGGCAAATTGCAGGGGTTGAACAGAAAGCTGCGCGGTTGGCCGGGGCGGTTGATCAGTCCAGATGGCATCAATCGGGTTGCTCGTTACGGCCTGAAGTTTGGCTCCAACTTTGGCGCAGGCGGCCGAAAACTTGTCGGCTTGATCTGCCGTCATTAACCACGGGTCGTAACCCAGCACGTCGCCTTTCTTGAGATTGTCTTCAATCCATTTTGTTGGCGGCTCATCGACGAGATGATGGGGGGTGAACACTTTGGCATCCACTTGCTGGCGCACCTGAATGGTGTAGCGGCCATCGACAAAAATGGCGCCCTTGGTCAGCGTCAGGATTGCCAATCCCCACGAACCTGCAAATCCCGTCAGCCACTTCAATCGCTCCGCATACGGAGCAACATATTCACCTTGGAACTCATCCTGGCGCGGAATAATAAATCCGGTGAACTTTTGCTTCTTGAGATGAATGCGAAAATCAGAAATGCGTGATTTATTAATCATGGGTGATTCCTAAACGCTTCTACCGATTTGGGCAAAAGGAAATACTTGCATCATGCGTCAAGATGTTCCATATCAGCGTGATCGAAAACTTGGGCCGGACGATTGGCCGCATCGCGTCCCCATAGGGATGTGCTTACGCAGAGACTCCTCCAACAATCGACTACACGGGTCTTTATGCGTTGCTCACGCAATTCATCGGGGCCTCACTATAACCCAACTGAAGGACGATCCCATGAATACGGGTACTGTAAAGTGGTTTAATGAGCAAAAGGGCTACGGCTTTGTTCAACCTGACAATGGAAGCAAGGACGTTTTCGTTCATATTTCCGCTGTGGAGCGCGCCGGTCTGCGCACTCTCAAAGAAGGCCAAAAGGTCTCCTTTGAAATCGTGACCGACAAGCGCACGGGCAAGAGCTCGGCTGGCAATCTGACTGCTGCTTAATCGCTAGCAAGCTATTGCGAATTACGGTGCCCGGCCAGATAGGTCGGGCATTTTTTGTTTAAATTTGCTGCGTCGCAGTATTCTTCAACCGCAAATTCATGCAAATTTAGCATGTCTGATCTAGTTTTATTCGGATTTTAGACGTGTTTTTCCCGTCTTTAGAAGGGAATTTCCTCGAAATTTCATTAAATTTCATTAATAATAATCGATTTATTGTCCTCGCCACCATTAGTAAACGGTAAACGCATTCATGCTAAAAATGCATGGCAGTTAGTTGTGATCAGGTCTGGAAATTGTGTGCATCGCGGCACATATTGAGACCGTAATTGTGCGTCGCACAAAAAATCAAAACCTCGGACCGGTCTTTTGGTTCGGGATGAAGGAGACAGAAAATGACAAACAAGACCTATAGCACGACAGCAACTGGCGGCGATTTTGGCCCTGGCTTTCTTGATCGGGTAAAGACCTATCTTGCTCGTTCACGGGCTCAGCGCCAGCTGTATCAGCTTGATGACCGGATGCTTGCCGATATCGGCATTAACCGTTCGGAAATCCGGAAGATGGTTTGGGGCAACTAATCGAGTTCCCATCCGGGGCCAAGTGCCCTTTTGACGAAACGCCCGGCGCTCCAGCGGTCCGGGCGTTTTCTATTTGAAGTGAACGTCAGGGTTGCCCAGTTTTCGCGGCGGAGCGTCTGAACCGGGACAAGTCCGCGGTTGCGATAGGCCGCTGCAACCCAACGTATCTGATCGACCGTCAGGCCAGAAAGAACAAGATTGCCACCGGGAGCCAAGATGCCTGAAAGGCCTTGGGCCAAACTGATCAGGGGTCTCGCCAGAATGTTTGCGAAGATCAGATCGTAGGGAGCGGCATTGACGATTTTGTTGTGCTTGAGGCCGGGTGCTGTGGCTGCGGCAATCAGTGGGCCAACGCCGTTCAAGGCGGCGTTCATCCGGGTGACGCGAATGGCTTCAGGGTCAATATCTGTTGCCAAAGCATGGCGCTTGGTTGCCTGAACTGCTGCAATTGCCAAAACACCAGTGCCGCAACCGAGGTCCAAAATGCGCCTCGGGCTTTGCCGTTTCAATATCAAATCGAGCGCCATCAGGCAGCCAGCGGTGGTTCCATGGTGGCCTGTGCCGAAGGCCGTTCCTGCATCAATTTCGAGGGCAATTCCGCCTGAGCGCTTGCGCCCGCGATCGTGCGAGCCATGCAGGAAAAATCTTCCAGCACTAACCGGCGCCAAGCCTTCGAGTGAATGCCTCACCCAATCGGTTTCGGGCAACGTTGATATGGTGCTGGTGGTGAGCTGCAGGTGCTTTTGCGCCTCGCGCGCCTCACCTTCATTGGCGAAATAGGCGACGGTTTCCCAATGGTTTTTGGCTTCATCGGTTTCATTGATGGCAACAGCCAAGGGCTCGATCCGAAAGTCATTTTCGAACTTTTCGGCGGCCTCCTCAGCCTTGGCAAGGCTGAGGGCCGGAATTGTGAGCAGTATGCGGGCGGTGGCCATGCGAGGGGCTTAGCTTCCCTCGCTGGCCAAGTCTATCAGGTCAATGGAACGAGCTGGATTTCCACGCGGCGGTTTTGCGCCTTGCCGGAAACACTGGCGTTGGTGGCGATGGGTTGGGTTTCGCCCAAGCCCTGCACCGAGAAGCGCCGTGCGTCGAGTTGCTGTGACACCAGATATTGAGCCACGGAATTGGCGCGGCGGTCGGAGAGGACCTGGTTATATTCGTCAGATCCGTCGGAATCCGTGTGGCCGTTCACGTCCACCAAGGTCTGGTTGAATTCCTGCAACACGATGGCAACGGAATTCAGCACCTCATAGAAGGCGGGCTTGATATCGGATTCATCGGTTGCAAACGTGATGTTGGAGGGCATGTTCAGAATGATGTTATCGCCATTGCGGGTTACGGATACGCCGGTGCCTTCCAGGCGTTGGCGCAGTTTGGCTTCCTGATTGTCCATGTAAACGCCTATGCCGCCACCTGCCAAAGCGCCCAAGCCGCCGCCAATGAGCATGGCTTTGCGGGTTTTTACGTTGGTTGTGCCGCCCAGAAGGGCCCCTGCGGCTGTGCCTAGCACGGCACCGGTTCCGGCCCCAATGGCAGCTTTCGAAAGCTGCTGCTCGCCAGTGTAAGGATTGGTGGTGCAGGCCGCGATCGAGAATGCGGCTGCGGTCAAGGCAATAATAGAGCTCTTCATTGTGTCCCTCGTCATCTGTTAGGGCTTATTTCTACTCACATGTGGCCGAAATAAGGTTATTCCGCCGCCACGCTTTCTTCACTCACCAAGAAACCGCCAGATTGGCGGCGCCAGAGACTGGCATAAAGTCCGTTCATTTTTAGTAACTGTTTGTGGGTGCCTTCTTCCACAATGCGGCCGCGGTCCATGATGATGAGGCGGTCCATGGCAGCGATGGTTGAAAGCCTGTGGGCAACCGCGATCACGGTTTTACCCTCCATGAGGGTGTAAAGGTTTTCCTGAATGGCAGCCTCCACTTCCGAGTCCAATGCACTGGTTGCCTCATCAAGCACCAGAATGGGGGCGTTTTTCAGCAGCACGCGGGCGATGGCGATGCGCTGGCGCTGGCCGCCTGATAGTTTTACGCCGCGCTCGCCCACATGGGCCTCGTAACCTTTGCGGCCTTTGGGGTCCACCAGGCCTGCGATGAATTCTGCCGAGTGGGCCTTGCCCGCGGCGGCCTCCACATCGGCCAGGGTGGCATCGGGCATGCCGTAGCGGATGTTATCAATCACGGAGCGATGGAGCAGGGAGGTATCTTGCGTCACCACGCCGATGTTGGCACGGAGGGATTCCTGCGCCACTTGTGATATGTCCTGGCCATCAATGCGGATGGCGCCATCTTCCAAATCGTAGAAACGCAGCAACAAATTGGCGAGCGTGGACTTGCCAGCGCCGGAGCGCCCGACGAGGCCAACTTTTTCACCGGGTGACACACGCAGCGAGAAATTGTCGACGATTTGGCGTGCCAGTTGGGGATTTGGCTTGCCGTAATTGAAATACACATGATCAAAGGTGATCTCGCCTTTGGTGACCACCAATGGCTTGGCATTTGGCACGTCGGCAACGCCACGATCACGCGCAATGGTTTCGATGCTGTCGTGAATGACGCCAATGTCTTCAAACAGGCCAGCTACTTCCCAGATGATCCATTGTGACATGGCTTTCAGTCTGAGGGTCAGCCCGATCGAAAAGGCGATTGCGCCTGTCGTAATGATACCGGCGTGCCAAAGCCAAATGGAAACGGCTGACATGGTGAAAATCAGAATGCCGCTCAACAGGCTGAGCATGGCCGTCATATATGTGTTCATGCGCATGGAGCGATTTACGGTGTCGAGCATCCATGTCATGCCCTCCTTGGCGTAGGAATCTTCCCGGTCAGCATGGGCAAAAAGCTTTACCGTGGAAATGTTTGTGTAGCTGTCAACAACCCGGCCCGTTACCAGGGAACGCATGTCGGCCTGCGCTTCCGACAGTTTTCCCAGGCGGGGCACAAAATACCAGCAGCAAGCCATATAGCCTGCAAGCCAAATGAAAAGCGGGATCATCAAGCGCCAGTCACTGGTTGCCACAAGGATCAGGGCGCCAACAAAATAGACTGTCACGTAAACCACAACCTCGGTGATCTTCATCACCGCATCACGCACGCCAAGTGCTGCCTGCATGACTTTTGTGGCCACCCGGCCAGCAAAATCATTGTGGAAAAAATCCATGCTTTGGCGCAGCACGTAGCGGTGCGCCATCCAGCGGATGCGCATGGCGAAGCTGCCGCGCAGACCCTGGTGGGAGATGGATTCGGAAATGAAATTCAGTGACGGCAATATGATCAAAACAAGCGCACCCATGACGATGAGCTTGGCGCCGTTGTCCTGCCAGAATGTGGCGCGATCGGCGGTTGCCAGCAGATCAACTATTTCGCCAATGAAGGCAAAGAGATAGACCTCGATAAAGGCAATCGCCGTGGAAAACAGGATTGACGCAATGAGAAGCGGCAGGAAGGGCTTGGTGTAATGCCAGGCAAAAGCCAACGGCTTCGCTGCAGGCTTTTCAGGCCTGTTAGCGGGAAATGAATCGACGAAATTCTCTAGCCAAGCAAAAAACCGGGTTATCATGGCGTGGCTTATAGCGCTTTCATTCGCTCATGGTCAAAGCCAAGGGGGAGGTGGCCCACCGGCCCGGCTCCACGGTGGCTCACCCCGGATTCAAGCAGCTGATTTGAGCATTCGTTTTACGATGTTTGGGTCTTTGGCGAGCATGGCAAGCAAAACACGGGCAGGGCCTTCCGGTAAACGACGGCCCTGTTCCCAATTGCGCAAGGTGGCAACGGAAACTCCGATTTGCCCAGAGAACTCAACTTGGCTCAAGCCTGTGTTTGCGCGAATGGCGGCCACATCTATTTCCTTCGGCACAACTATACGTCCACCAGCAATCTTGCCGGTGCGAGCGAATTTTTTGGCCTCCGCCACGCTTTTCATCAGGCCTTCAAAATCTGATTTTTTCATGTCTTGCTCCTAAAATCGTCTAACAGTGTTGCTGCGACGGCAGCCAGTGTTTTGCTTTGCGCGGCGGTAAGATCAGCCGCCTCATTCTTGGCAAAGGCCCACATAAGAACGGCTGGGTAGCCCTCATTGTGAAACCAATAAATTACTCTGCCGCCACCGCGCTTGCCACGTCCTTGAAGTGCAACGCGCATTTTGCGCAACCCGCCTGTGCCCTTGATCACATCTCCGGCTGTTGGGTTCGCTGATATTGTCTCGACGACCGCATCCATCTCCAATCGGTTCATAACTTTTTCGGCTTTGGCGATATAAGCTGCGGTTTCAACGACGGTAATCAGCATGATATGCTTATACGCCAATGGCGTACATAAGTCAACCGGAGTTTGATGAGAAGATAAAGGTCAATCTCACCCTCACCCCATGTTAGGATACACGCTCATTTCATCCCCGCTCCACAGAACTATCCAGCACACGCTTCTCGCCCGCCTTGTCGAAGTCGAGGGTGAGTTTGTTGCCGTCGACCGAGGTTATTCTGCCAGAGTGCGCGGATTGACGGCAAGGGCGCGAGATGGAGTGAGACCCCCATATCGGGATCAATAATGTGCGGAGAGTATCCCGGGGGCGCAACTCAATCGCTGCCGCGAGCCCCACCAGTCCGGCTCCAGCGATGAATATCTGTGCTTTCTGCTGCATGATTGCCCAGCGATCATTGCATGAAAAGCCATCTTTTGTCATGCTAAGACTGCTTCCAATGATTTCCCATTCGCGCGTGATTCCCTTGATTATTGCTTCGGCGTTGTTCATGGAAAACATGGACTCGACTGTGATTGCCACATCACTACCGGCGATTGCGGCCGATCTGGGCACTGATCCCATCGTTTTGAAACTGGCCTTCACCACCTATCTCCTAAGCCTCACGGTTTTCATTCCGATCAGTGGCTGGTTGGCTGATCGCCTTGGCGCCAAGCATGTTTTTCGTGCCTCTATTGTGGTGTTCATGCTGGGCTCCATTGCATGTGGAGCTTCGCAATCTCTGGGCTGGTTAGTGGCGGCACGGGCGCTTCAGGGGATTGGCGGCGCCATGATGGTGCCGGTGGGGCGCATTATCATGCTGCGAGAGATTCCAAAATCGCAGCTTGTTGATGCGCTGGCGTGGCTTACGGTACCGGCGTTGCTTGGGCCGCTGGTGGGGCCGCCGATTGGCGGCTTCATCACCACTTATTTTGATTGGCGCTGGATTTTCTGGATGAATATTCCGATTGGAGTGCTGGGAATCGGGTTGGCCACGCGGCTGATGCATGCCACTTCGATTGACTATGTGCCACCTCTGGATGTGCGTGGGTTTCTGCTTTCGGGGCTGGGACTGTCGGCCCTGGTGTTTGGGTTTACGGTGCTGGGACGGAATTTGTTGCCCGGCCATGCGCCGCTCATTCTGATCATGTTTGGCGCCTTATGTGTAGCACTTTACCTCAGACATGCGGCACGGATTGCCGAGCCCATTCTGGATCTTCGCTTGCTGCGCAACCCAACATTCTACGCGGGCGTTGTGGGGGGCAGTTTCTACCGTGTTGGAGTTGGCGCCATTCCATTTCTGGTGCCGCTGATGTTGCAGTTGGGATTTGGCTATTCAGCCTTTCATACCGGCCTTCTCACATGTTCAGCAGCGATTGGCGCGATCGCCATGAAATTCACGACAGCGAGGCTGTTGCGACGATTTGGATTTCGCAGCCTGTTGATCATCAATGGCTTTCTATCCTGCGGGTTCATGGCAAGCTACGGCTTGCTGACGCCGCTCACCGCGACGGCGCTTATGGTGTTTGTATTTCTGATAGGCGGATTTCTGCGCTCGCTGCAGTTCACGGCCATGAATGCCTTGTCTTATGCGGACATCGAAAAGAATGAAGCAGGCAAGGCAACCAGTCTTTACACGGTGGTTCAGCAGCTATCGCTATCGGCGGGCGTTGCAGTTGCCGCTGCCATCCTTGAAATTACCCAGTGGGCGCGGGGTGACCTTGCAATTGTAGCGGAAGATTTTTCCGTGGCTTTCTTTTGTGTAGCGCTGATAGCAACACTGTCGGTAATCCCGTTTACGAAATTGAAGCCGCAGGCGGGAGCTTCGGTTTTGGGCAAGGAGATCGAGACAGGGGGCTAGCCCTACGCTCCTGTCACAAAACTATCCAGCACGCGCTTCTCGCCCGCCTTGTCGAAGTCTATGGTGAGTTTGTTGCCGTCAACCGATGTGATGCGGCCGTAGCCGAATTTTTGGTGGAAGATGCGGTTGCCTTTTGTAAACTGGGAGCTGCCTGATATTTCGGCTTCAATGAATTTGGGTGTTGAACGGGTGGCCTCGCCCTTGCTCCAGCGGTCTTGGGTGCGTTGCCAGCCGGGGGTGGCGTAGGTGTTGGTGAAGGGTTTCATGTCCTCAAAGCGGCTCGTGCCATAACCGCCGAAAGCGTTGCTCATGGGGGCTACCTCGATGAAGGCCTCCGGCAATTCATCGATGAAGCGCGAAGGCAACGCGTTTTGCCACATGTTGTGGACCCTGCGGTTTTGCGCGAAAGATATGTAAGCGCGGCGTTTGGCGCGCGTAATGCCGACGTAAGCCAAGCGGCGCTCTTCTTCCAGTCCGGCGCGCCCCTTTTCATCCAGGGCGCGTTGGTGGGGGAACAGGCCTTCCTCCCAACCGGGCAAGAATACCGTTCCAAATTCCAGGCCCTTGGCCGAATGCAACGTCATGATGTTGACCTTGTCTTCGTTTTCGCCGCCTGCATCCCTGTCCATGACAAGCGCTATGTGTTCGAGGAAGCCTGCCATGTTTTCGAAATCGCCCATGGAGCGCACCAGTTCTTTCAGGTTTTCGAGGCGGCCCTGGGCTTCCGGACTTTTGTCGTTCTGCCACATTTCGGTATAGCCAGACTCGTCGAGGATGATTTCGGCGAGTTCCGTGTGGGGCAGGCCTTGCAGCGACTGACGCCAGCGGTTGAAGCTTTCGATGAGCTGGCGAAGAGCGGTGCGAGCTTTATTGGGCAGATCATCAGTTTTGGTCAGTTCTTCGGCCGCACTGTAAAGCGACAGCCCCCGGGCGCGGGCAAAATCGAACATGCGCTTGAGCGAGCTGTCGCCGATGCCGCGTTTGGGTATGTTGATGATGCGTTCAAAGGCCAGGTCATTGTCGGGGGAGGCGGTAACCTTGAAGTAGGCGAGCGCATCGCGGATTTCAGCGCGTTCATAAAAGCGCGGCCCACCGATAACGCGGTAAGGCAGGCCGAGCGTGATAAAGCGATCTTCGAAGGCCCGCATCTGGAATGAAGCGCGCACGAGTATGGCCATGTCATTGAGCTTTTCATGCTTGCGCTGCAGGCTTTCGATATCATCGCCAATGGTGCGGGCTTCCTCGTCGCCATCCCAATGGCTGCGCACGATGACGGGTTCACCGTCATTCTTGTCGGTGTGAAGAGTTTTTCCGAGGCGACTTTCATTCTTGGCGATGAGGCCGGAGGCAGCGCCCAATATGTGTGGAGTGGACCGGTAATTGCGTTCCAGCTTGATGATTTTTGCACCGGGGAAATCTTTTTCAAAGCGCAGGATGTTGTCCACTTCAGCGCCGCGCCAACCGTAAATGGATTGGTCATCATCACCAACGCAACAAATGTTTTTGTGGCCCTGGGCCAGCAACCTCAACCACAGGTATTGCGCAACGTTGGTGTCCTGGTATTCATCCACCAGCATGTATTTGAAACGCTGCTGATAGGTTTTTAGAACGTCAGGATAGGTTTGAAAGATGCGTAATACTTCCAGCAGCAGGTCGCCGAAGTCGGCGGCGTTTACAACTTTCAGGCGTTGCTGATATTCGGCGTAGAGCTTTCCGCCGTTGCCACCGGCAAATCCGTGGGCTTCGCCGGGGGGCACCTTGTCGGGCAAGAGCCCGCGATTTTTCCAGCCATCGATGAGGGTTGCCAGTTGGCGGGCAGGCCAGCGCTTTTCATCAATATCGTGAAGCGACATGACCTGCTTGAGCAGCCTGATCTGGTCATCGGTATCAAGAATCGAAAAACCGGACTTGAGGCCTGCGAGTTCGGCGTGGTTGCGCAAAATCTTGACGCCAATGGAATGGAAGGTGCCGAGCCAGGTCATGCCCTCAACCATCTCGCCGATCAGGTGGCCAATGCGCTCTTTCATTTCGCGCGCGGCTTTGTTGGTGAAGGTGACGGCCAGCATTTGGTTGGGCCAGGCCTTTTGGGTGGCCAATATGTGGGCAAGCCTGGTGGTCAACACGCGGGTTTTTCCGGTGCCGGCGCCGGCGAGAACCAGCAACGGGCCATCGGTTGATTCAACAGCCAACCTTTGCTCAGCGTTCAGGCCCTTGAGGTAGGCTGGTTCGCTGCCTGCCATGGCGCGCGCGGAAATGCTGCCAGGCTTTGGCGCATCAGCAAAATTTTCGAAATCACTTGGTTTGGCAGTCATGGGGTCTCACGATTCTTGAGACCCCATTATAGCAATGGATTTGCAGATTAGGCTGCTTTCTTCATGTCTGCGAATTTAAGGGCAAACTGGATGTGATTCCAAAGTTTTGCGGTTTTCATGTCGCCTAGTTTTTCGCAGAGATCGGCTTGCGTGGCCGCTTCGATTTCGGCATTGGGACCATGGACAAATACTAACGCTTCGGCAAATTGCAAGTAGCCGGAATTTCGCATCTTCGCCTCCCTAGTTTTTTATCTTCCCGGTCGGTTGCGTATTTGGCGCGAGATTGTTGCAAAGTTATGACGGTTTTTGAGTTTTCCGCGGAATTCCGATTTTGTGCCCAACTTGTTTCGGAATGGGCAGGGTTTTGTGGGATTCGTACATGGCTTTGACTTTGATCAATATTTCTTCCGGGAAGGGGGAAGATTTCTTGGTCGTCATATCAACATGCATCACGATAATTTCATTTACACATGCAATCCAGTTTTCACCGGCATGGTGCATTTGTTGTACGTAGTGCAGGCGCTTTGCATCATAATCGAGAATTTGCGTGGTGATGGTGACCAAATCAGCGGCGCCCAGTTCGCGGAGATAGCTGACATGGGCTTCCAGGGTAAAATAGGAATTTCCGGTTCGCTTTATGTAATCGGGGCCAAGTCCCACTAAAGCCAGCGCCACATCGGAATCCCGGTCAAACAGCACATTATAGTAGGCCATGTTGAAATGGCCATTGTAGTCAATCCACTGGCTTTCGATGGCGTAGGGCTGACTTGTGACGGGGGATGGAAAAAGCATCGCAATTTTCTTCTCTTCTGCTAGTTTTATCCTCATGAACATACATGATCGGAAAAACAGCACACAACAAACTATTGCAGAAATTCGAGAATTTCTGGGTGACAGGCTGTCGACATCCGCCGCCGTCCGCGAGCAGCATGGCAAGGATCAGACTTGGGCTGCGGGGGCGTCGCCTGATGCGGTTGCATTCGTGCGTGAAACTGTCGAAGTGCAAAAGATCGTCACCATCTGTTCCAAACACCAGACACCAATTATCGCCTATGGCACGGGCACCTCGCTGGAGGGCCATATCACCGCTCCATTTGGCGGGATCACTGTTAACACATCGCAAATGAACAGGATTCTGGCGGTGAACGCGGCTGATCTTGATGCCAGGGTTGAGGCTGGCGTTACGCGAAAAGCCCTGAACGTACATCTCCGTGATCAGGGCCTGTTTTTTCCAATTGATCCCGGTGCCGATGCCAGCCTTGGCGGCATGGCGGCAACGCGCGCCTCAGGCACCAATGCCGTGCGTTACGGCACCATGCGCGAAAACGTAATGAGCCTTACGGCCGTCATGGCTAACGGTGAGATTGTTCGCACGGGAACACGGGCCAAGAAATCATCGGCCGGATATGACCTGACGCGGCTCCTGGTGGGTTCTGAGGGAACGCTGGGTGTTATCACGGAAGTTGGGCTGCGGCTCTATGGCATCCCGGAAGCGATGACAGCGGGGGTTTGCTGTTTTCCCTCAATTGAAGCTGCCTGCAATGTTGCCATTGATACCATCCAACTTGGCATCCCGGTGGCGCGCATCGAGCTGGTGGATGAGGAACACATCAAGGCGATCAATGCCTATTCAAAGCTTGAGCTTAAAGTAGCACCAACACTGTTTCTGGAATTTCACGGAACGGTGGCCTATGCGCGCGAGCAGATAGAGAGCTTTCGTGAGATTGCTGAGGGGCACGGGGCAGGCGCATTTGAATGGGCGGAACGGGAAGAAGATCGCCAAAAATTATGGCAGGCGCGTCATGACGCGTTCTGGGCCACGCGCACCATTGCTCCCGGCAAGGAGGATGTTTTTGCAACAGACGTCTGTGTTCCCATATCAAGGCTGGCGGAATGCGTGACGGCGACCCAGGAAGATTTGCGCGCCAACAATCTTTATGGCCCTATTATTGGCCACGTTGGCGACGGAAATTTCCATGTTGTATTGTATTGCGATCCGGCGGATGTGCAGGAAGTCAAACGCGTAAAAGGTTTTTATGAGCGACTTATCCACAGGGCGATTGCCATGGATGGCACGTGCACGGGCGAGCATGGGGTGGGGAGCGGCAAGATCAAGTTCCTCGAGGCCGAACATGGCAACGGGGTTGCCGTCATGCGCCAGATCAAAATGGCGCTGGATCCTCTCAACATCATGAACCCCGGCAAGATTCTTGCCTTGTGAATGACGCAAAGACTTGCGAGTTCATAAAGAAATCCTATTGTAAAGCGCCATGAGAGTCTGGAAGTCACCCGTCTTCTATTTCGGCGTCGCACTTGTGCTGATCGTTGTCAGCGCTTTGCTGGCGCCATTTGTTGTGGATTGGAACGGCTACCGCGACGATCTGCAGGCTTTTGGCGAGAAGCTTACGGGCCGTAAGGTTGAGGTTGCGGGGCCGATTAATGTCAGACTCTTTCCTTGGCCGAAGCTTACGGCGGGTGATGTCCGGCTTGCCAATCCGGAAGGCGCTGAGGAGCAGTGGTTTGCAACCGCCGATCAAATCACCATCAGCATGACGCTTGGCGCTTTGCTGAACGGCGTTATCCAGGTTGAGGGCATCGATATTGACAAGCCGCAGGTGAAGCTTCGCCGCACTCTGGAGGGCGCAGGCAACTGGAATTTTGCACCCGCTGAAGATATCCGGAACAATCGGCTGCTCGAGCACGTGATGCTCGACAAGATCACGGTTACCTCGGGATCAATTCAAATGGTTGATGACCGCCGTGGCGACCATGCCAATTTCGAAAACCTGAACGGCACTCTGTCGGCGGCCAATTTCGCCGGGCCCTGGCGCAGCAATGGTTCATTCACCTACAACTCATTGCCACTTTCCTTCACGGCCAGCACGGGCATCTGGGTGCGGGAGGAACCGCTGCGTTTGGCATTGCGAGTTTCATCGCAATTGAATTCCGGCTATTCCTATGCAATCGAAGGTTTGCAAAGTGCTGGCAACTTCAATGGAACCTTGCGGATTGCGCCCGTTGCAAACGAGGGCGGCAAGGGCGATACGGAAGGGCAGTTTCGCCCGGTAACGCTTAAATCCAAACTTTCAGCAAACTTTGAAACAATCGCCTTGAAGGAAGTTGAAATCAGGCCGGCGGATGTCAAGGACCAGGGCACGCTGCTTGCCGGCAACGCAAGTTTCACAATTGGCAAAGTGATCATGGCTGATGCCAAGCTTACTGCCCCCCGGGTTGATTTCGATGCGCTGGCGGGTGCTGGTTCGCGGCGCCTGCTGCGCGATGGCGGTGGTTTGTCGTTGATCAACGGATTGCTCACCACATTGCCTCACGATGTTGAATTGCGGTCGTCAGTCAAGGTGTCAGCGCTTCGGGCGGGTGGTGAGATACTCGACAATGTCCTGCTTGATGTGTCTGCCAATCGGCAGGCTGTCCGCATTCACGAACTTTCGGCTTCATTGCCCGGAAGATCGCGCGCGAAGTTCAAGGGCGTGTTTTTTCCTGGCGAACGTTTTGCAGAGCTGGCAGGGGATTTGGCGCTGGAGTCCCTCGATGCCCGACAACTTTCACAATGGCTTTGGCCAGAAAGCAAAGCCGAGATTGTCAAGAAATGGACTGGCAGCCGCGGCCGCGTGAAAATTCAGACCGCCGTGGCCCTCACCGCCTCCAAGCTTCAATTTGAAAATATGGATTATGAGCTGGATGGTGAAGTTGGGCGGGCCAATCTTTCAATTCTGGTGAACGGCGAGCGCCCCATTATTGATTTTCAGGTGCGGGCCAAAACTGTTGATATCGATAATTTTGTTGCAACCGGTTTGGCGGCCCTTTCGCCCAATGGCGAGGCGAGCTGGTCCGGGGTATTCGAAAATTTCATCAACGAGCAGGTAAAGCGCGACCTGCGTTTTGGCTTGGAGGCGGAAACGCTGCGGCTCAATGGCGTGGAAACCAATGATGTTGCGGTCGAACTTGAAACCACTGTCAAGGGCTTTGATCTCAAGAAACTTGAGATCAAGTTCTTTGACGGCGCAAGATTGAGCGCCAATGGCCTGTTCCTGAGCACCTCAAATGGGGCCGATGGTGCGGCGGGCATCAAGATAACGGCGGATGATCCAAGACCCTTGCTCCGCCTGAGCGGGCTGCTGCCGAAGGATCGGGATCCCGTTTGGGCGGACGTGTTGGGCAAGACCGATATCAAAATTGACCTGCAGGCCAAACCATCCGGGGTCGAGCCATCGATAGATATCACCGTGGCTGGAACCGTTGGCGATCTTAAAGTTGCGTCCAACGGGAGCTTTCTGGGGCTGGGCGAGGCAAGCACCAGCGTCAGGGGAGTGGCTGAATTGCGGAGTACGGCGAGCTCGACACTGCTCAAGCTTTTTGGCAGTTCAAGTGAAATCGCGGATACTATTCCGGCACGGCTTGTGGTGACAGCGGCCGGAAAACTTGGCGAAGCAACCAAGATCGATGTTGCAGCTGCTGCCTACAATGCGAATGTTCATTTTATTGGCACTGCAAATCCTCAGGAAGCGGGATTTGGCTTGCAAGGCGAGCTTGATTTGAAGAGTGCAAACGCAAAGGACTTTCTTGAGGCATTGCGCATTCCGTTAACTTCGGAATACGGTGGTGCGCTTTCCTTGAAGGCGAAGCTCGACACTGTTTCGAATATCATATCTATAGATGCGATTGACGCGAAATTTGCTGATCAGGTGATCAGTGGATCGGTGGCTCTGGAGGACGGCTACAAATTTACCGGCGATTTCAATACGGGGAATGTTTCGTTGGTCAATGTCATGGCTCCGGTGTTTTTGCCCTGGAGCGGCAAGGCCGCTGGCCTCGATCAAACCTTTGCTGGCGAGCTGCCATTTGGCTTGACTGGCGAGCTATGGATCAGGCCGCAAACACTTAACGTCTATCCGGGACTGGATGTCGATGAGGTTCAAATCGGCATTACCGCAGTTGACGAAGAATCCCGCATTTCAGTTTTTGCCAAGACTGCCGACGACGGCAAGGTTGCCGTTGAGGTGGCGTCAGTGAAAGATTTGGCAACACGGAAAATATCCGGCCATCTGTTGCTTCCCGTTGATCTTGCGCAGCAACTCAAGCTGGCGGATGGAACTGGAGTGGCTTCAGGCCAGGCGAATGTTGATATCAAATTTTCGGGTGAAGGCCGGAGCCCGGGCGCCGTGCTGGCAGACTTGGAAGGCAACGGCACATTCACATTGGCGGATGGGAAACTGCTGAACATCTCGCCGCAGAATTTCACAAAATATGTGGCCTCCGCCAAGGACGCCAAGACATTGAATGATACGTTTGCCGCATTGCGAACGGGCGACGGCGTAGTTATCGGGGCCGTCTCAGGTGATATCAAGATCGAACAAGGAATTGCAAGTGTTGCGCCTTTTGGCATCAACAACGTTGATGCAATCGTAACAGTAAAACCCACAATGGAACTGACGGAAGGGTTGATTGAAATTGATGTGGGTCTGGAGCTCAAGGGGCAACCCAATCTGCCCGGGATGGAAATTGCCTATGCAGGTGCTCCGTCACAATTGACTGCTCGTGAGGACAATACGGCGCTGGCCTCTTTCCTGGGTTTCAAGGTTCTCCAGAAAGGTGTTGATGATCTGGAGAAAATTCAGGCAGAGCAGCAGCGCCTGGCGGTTGAGGAAGAGAAGCAACGGAAGGAAGATCAGGAGCGGCTGGAAGCCTTCTACGCCCAGCGCGTGGAACTGCGGTTGCGCATGCGCGAACTTCGAACGCATGCGAATCAACAGGCGCTGGATGCTGAGTTGGCAAAAATTGACCAGCTGCGGCTGATCAGGGAAGGCGAGGAGATCAACCGCCTCGAATTGCGGCAAAGAATGCGTGAACTCCGGTTCTTCCGCAAACTTCTGGCGGATGCCTCAAGGCCCGTTGCACCGGCGAAGCCGAAGGCAACTCCGGTGGTTCCTGTACAGCCCATTCAAGTTCCCGTCATGCTGGTTCCACCGGCTCAACCTTAACAAGGCGCGTGACGGGTGATTTCCGGAGCGTGATCGTTTTGAATAACTCAAATACTCTTTTGCGTCATTCCGGCGCAAGCCGGAATCTCTCCAAACACATTACTCCGCACAAAGATCAACCAGATTCCGGCTTGCGCCGGAATGACGGCAGTATTTTGGTGTCAGTCAAAACTGATCGCGCCCTAAGTGTAGCGCTTGAGCAACCATACCCTGATGGCGCTGGAGAGGTTTCTTTCGCCGCGAGATTGGTCAAGCTCGCCGACGATGCTGGCGATGGTTCGTTTGTCGGCTGCGGCTGCTTCCTGCAGGGCTTTCCAGAACTCGGGCTCCAGAGATAATGACGTGCGGTGGCCGGCGATGGTGAGCGAGCGCTTGAGGTCTTTGGGCATCAATCTCCGCGCTTGTGGTCTTCGAGCTGTTTGGATTTCAATTTCTCATTGGCCTTGGTCAATTTCTTTTCAGATTTTGGCCTGCCAAAGCCTGCGCGATTTGCCGCGGCTTGCGCGTCTTTTTCGGCGCGCTCTTTGCGTTTGCGGAATTGATTCAGGTTTACGACGGTGGCCATTATTTTGGCTCCAACATATCTTCCGGTCTGACGATAGCATCAAAGTCTGCTGCAGGTATACCGTCTTTGATGGCTTCCTCGCGCAAGGTTGAGCCGTTCTTGTGGGCCGTCTTGGCGATTTTTGCGGCGCGGTCATAGCCGTATTTGGGGGCAAGCGCCGTCACCAACATGAGGGAACGATCGAGGGCCGCCTTGATGTTGTCCTCGCGGGGGATGATGCCCACCACACAATTGTCAGTGAAGCTGTTTGCGGCATCAGCCATGAGGCGGACCGATTGCAGAAAATTATAGGCCATGACAGGATTGAACACGTTGAGTTCGAAATGGCCCTGGCTTCCTGCAAAAGTTATGGCGGCATGATTGCCAAATATCTGCACGCACACCATGGTGAGGGCTTCGCACTGGGTGGGGTTCACTTTTCCCGGCATGATTGACGAACCGGGTTCATTTTCCGGCAGGGATAATTCGCCAAGGCCAGAGCGCGGACCTGACCCCAGAAACCGGATGTCATTTGCTATTTTGAAAAGCGATGCGGCCACCGTGTTGATCGCGCCATGGGTCATCACCATCGCATCATGGGCAGCGAGCGCTTCGAATTTGTTGGGGGCGGTGGTGAACTTCATCCTGGTGATTGCAGCGATCTGTTCGGCCACGCGTTCGGCAAAACCTTTGGGCGCGTTCAGTCCGGTTCCAACTGCCGTGCCGCCCTGCGCCAGTTCCATCAGCATCGGCATGGTTTGTTCAATGCGCGCGATGCCGTTTTCAATTTGCTTGGCGTAGCCGGAAAATTCCTGGCCGAGCGTCACGGGCGTTGCGTCCTGCGTGTGGGTGCGGCCGATCTTTATGATGTGCTTCCAGCCCTGCGCCTTGTCGTTCAGCGCGTTGCGGAGTTTCTGGAGGGCGGGCAGCAAGGCGTGGTGGATTTCCTCGGCGCAGGCAATGTGCATGGCGGTGGGGTAAGTGTCGTTCGACGACTGGCTCATGTTGACGTGGTCATTGGGATGAACCGGCTTCTTGGACCCCATTTCGCCGCCCAGCATCTCGATCGCGCGGTTTGAAATCACCTCATTGGCGTTCATGTTCGACTGGGTGCCGGAACCGGTTTGCCAAACTGCAAGTGGAAAATGATCGTTGAGTTTGCCTTCAATCACTTCTTGCGCCGACTTGACGATGATATCGCCAATTTTTGCGTCAAGCCTGCCGAGCGACATGTTGGCTTCGGCGGCGGCGCGTTTTACGATGCCGAGCGCACGCACCACGGAGGCTGGCTGTTTTTCCCAGCCGATTTTGAAATTGCCCAGTGACCGCTCGGCCTGGGCTCCCCAATAGCGGGTGGCGTCCACCTCAATTGGGCCAAAGCTATCAGTCTCGGTGCGAGTTTTCTTCATGTGCGGATTCTATGCGTTGTTTTCACTTTGATATCATGGCTAGAAGTAGGAATGCAAAAAATTCCTCGCGGTGTCTGGATTCTGGGTTTTGTCAGCCTGTTCATGGATGTTTCGTCAGAAATGATCCATGCGCTCTTGCCGGTTTTCCTGGTGGGCACACTGGGGGTCAGCGCTATTGTGCTGGGCCTAATCGAGGGCATTTCGGAGGCCACGGCGCTCATTGTCAAAATGGGGTCTGGCATGTTGAGCGACCGGTTGGGCAACCGCAAGGTTTTGGCGCTTGCTGGCTATGGCCTGGCGGCGGTTGTGAAACCGCTGTTTCCGCTGGCTGAGGCCGCCTCGACGGTTTTTGCCGCGCGTGTTGCCGACAGGATTGGCAAAGGCATCAGGGGTGCGCCCCGGGATGCACTCATTGCAGATATCACGCCGCCAGAACTTCGCGGCGCCGCTTTTGGTCTGCGGCAGTCACTTGATACAATTGGCGCATTTCTGGGTCCGCTGCTGGCTGTGGCCTTGATGATTGCCTATGCCGACGACGTGCGAGCGGTTCTGTGGTTTGCAACTGTTCCAGCAATACTGGCGGTGGCGTTGCTGGCGGTTGGCGTGAAGGAACCCAAGCCGGGAGTTTCCCAGCGCAAGCCAGGAATGAACCTGCTGACGGCCCGGCAGCTTGGGCGGGGGTTCTGGTTTGTGGCGCTGGTTGGATCAATGATGATGCTGGCCCGCTTCAGTGAGGCTTTTTTGCTCATCAAGGCTTCCGAAGTTGGCTTGTCGGTGCGTTACATTCCATTGATGCTGGTGGTCATGAGCCTTGCTTACGCGCTTACATCCTATCCGGTTGGCGCCCTGTCAGACCGGATTGGCAGAAGGGGGCTGTTGTTTGCAGGTCTTGCCGTGTTGCTTGTTGCAGACATCGTGCTTGGATATGGCACTTCTGTTGCTGCCGTGTTCATCGGGGTTGCCCTGTGGGGATTGCACATGGGGCTGACGCAAGGATTGCTCTCAGCATTGGTGGCCGACACAGCGCCCGCCGACATGCGTGGCACGGCATTCGGTGTCTTCAGTCTGCTGAGTGGCGTGGTTGTGCTGGTTGCCAGTGTGCTGGCTGGCTATTTGTGGGATACGCAAGGCTCATGGGCGACTTTCCTGGCGGGTGCGGTGTTTACGGCAGTGGCCATGGCGCTTTTCCCGTTTTTGCGGACGGCTAAAGACTAAAGCTCGTCTTTCCAGATCGGATTGCTCCAAGCGCGTTTTCCGGCGTGATCGATTGCCACGACGCGGAACCAGGGGCTTATCTTGTTCAGAAGCCAGCCGGTTTCCAGTTTTTTCAGATCGAAGGAGGCCTCGGTTATGGCTTTTGCGTTGCGCACCAGGGTGCGGGAGTTGCCGCAGAGGACGGTAATGGTGTCCACGGGCGAACAGTTGATGTTGATTTCGCTGCCGGTAATGGAAATATCGCGGAATTGCGGGCCCTGGCTTGAATAATAATGGCCGGCTTTCAGGGCGCCCAATAATACATCCGGATCGAGGCTATCGGTTTTGACATGCACCCAGCCGCCGAAATAATCCGGCGATTTGAAATGCGCGTCATCGGTTGCAAAGGCTGAGAGGCGCTTGCCCTCGTTCAACATTTGATCGAGCAAATACCAGCCGTCGCCGCGGTCATTTTCTATGGCACAGCCATGATTGTAGATTTCCACGGCGTGGGCGCAGTCGATGGCGCGGCCATCTTCAATGGTGAGTTGAGACCAGGCGGGGTGGGCTATGCCTATGAAAGCTCCGGCCTCATGGGCGCGGCGGGCAAGGTGTTCAGCACTTTCGGTTTTTCCGGCAGGCGCAAAATCCAGCGGCAAGCCTGCTGCAACGATGTGCCAGAGTTCGCCAGCCGACGTTACCGGCGCGTGGACTTCGGATCCGATGATTGTCGTAAAGTTGTTGGACCTCAGGGCACGGGTATCAGCTATGGGCCACTTGTAATGCCCGATGAAATGATCGGACAGCATCATGAAATCATAGCCCGCATTCTTGTAGGCATCGATGACCTTGTCGGGCGTCAGCGCTCCGTCTGAAAGGGTGGAATGGGTGTGAATGTTGCCGCGCCAAAAACGCCCTGGCTTGGAGAAGGGGGAAATGCTGGTCATCAAATACTCATTTGCATGCCGAGTTCGACAACCCGGTCGGGTGGAATTCTGAAGAATTCTATGGCTCTTGCCGATTGATTTGTCAGCATGATGAAGATGCGTTGCTGCCAGAATGGAAGGGCAGATTTAGCCGCAGTGCGGATGACGCGGCGGCCCAGGAAGTAGGATGCCTGCATGGGATCAATGGAAAGGCCGTGGGCCTCGCAGGCGCGCAGTGCCGCCGGAACGTCTGGTTGCTCCATGTAGCCGAACCTCGCCTCAACCAGCCAGGCGCCGAGCGGCAGGTGTTTGACCGAGACGCGGTTTTCAGGGTCGGTTCGCGGCTCATCAGTGGTTTCCAGTGTAATGAACACCAGAATGTCGTGCAGTACGCGATTATGCTTGAGGTTGTGCATGAGGGCGCTGGGTGCATAGATCGGGTCGGTTTGCATGAATACGGCGGCACCTGCAACGCGGGTGGGTTGGCGTCTTTCCAGACTTTCAAGCAGCCCGGTGAGTTCGATGGATTCCCTTCGCAGCTTGGCAGCCAGTGCTTGCCTGCCACGCATCCAGGTTACCATGATCAGGATTATTGCGGCGCCGATCAGCACCGGCATGTAGCCGCCCTTGGCCAGTTTCAGGCCGTTGGCAGCGAGGAACGTGAGCTCGATTACAAAGATTCCGACAAGTGCCGGGATCACAATGTAACGTGGGAAAACCCGGGCTTTCCAGAAGAACACCAGCGCCAGAATTGAATCAACAACCATGGAGGTGTTGACGGCCACGCCATAGGCGGAAGCCAGGTTTGACGATGAGCGGAAGACGAGCACCAGAAGAACCACGCCAGCCAGAACAAGCCAGTTGATTTGGCCCACGTAGATTTGACCCTGTTCGGTTTCGCTGGTGTGGGTGATGTTCATGCGGGGCAGCAGGCCCAGTTGCATTGCCTGCTGGGCTATTGAGAAAGTGCCGGAGATTACGGCCTGGCTGGCGATGACCGACACAAGTGTCGCCAGAATTACCAGGGGAATGAGCCCCCAGGGAGGAGCCATCAGGAAGAATGGGTTTTCGACACTTTGCGGATTGGCGATGATGAATGCGCCCTGGCCCAAATAGTTCAGAACCAGTCCGGGGAACACAACACACAGCCAGGCGAGACGGATTGATTTTTTTCCGAAATGCCCCATGTCGGCATAAAGCGCTTCGCCGCCTGTCACGGCCAGGAACACACCGCCGAAAACCAGGAGCGCAAGACCTGGCCGGTCGATCAGCATGTCTACGCCATACATCGGATTTAGCGCATGAAATATGCGGAGATCATCACCAATGTGAACGAGCCCCATGAGGCCAATGACCAAAAACCAGAAAGCAGTTACCGGCGCAAATATCGAAGCAACACCGGCTGTGCCGCGGTATTGAAACGCGAACAGGGTGAACAGCACTGCCAATGTCAGAGGAACGACATAAGGCGCCAGATCCGGATTGATGACGTTCAGGCCTTCGATGGCCGATAGCACTGTCATGGCCGGCGTGATCATCGCGTCACCGAAGAAAAATGCTGCACCAATGATCCCCAGTGCCAGAACGATGCCGCCCTTTTTCCGCAGGAGTGTTTCAACCAAAACAACCAGCGAAAGAATGCCGCCTTCGCCCTTGTTGTCGGCGCGCATTAGGAAAATGACATACTTCAGTGAAACGACAAGGATCAACGCCCAGAGCAATAATGACACCACGCCAAGCACGGCCAGGCGCAGGTCGCCACCGGCGTTGACGACAGGGTGCAAAGCTTCGCGCATGGAATAGAGCGGGCTGGTGCCAATGTCGCCGAAGACCACGCCGATGGAGGCAAAAGCCAATTTGAGTTTGGTGGATGAGAGGCCCGAACCGCTGGCTGGCTCACCGGTAGCATTTTCTGTACTCGTCATGGATAGGCCCTAATGGGCTCCACTCCTTAATGCAAATCAGCGGCGGTTAGGGTGCCGTCACAACGGCACGGCATTCAGCAGGTAGAGCCGCCAAAGTCAAGGCCGGTGCCGGTTTGACTGGTTTGGCTTTGGGGTAAGGTTTGGGTTTTTTCCACGGTAACTCTCCCATCCAATAGGCCAATTCCTGTCCACACCCGGTGCCATCTTCGGGTGCTGCTGGCGCCTGGTTTTTGCATCCCGCATACCCCGCTGGGCATTTCATGCGGATGTGGAAGTGAAAAATGTGGTTGTAATAGGGGCGGACCTTGGCAAGCCAGGATCTATCGCCTTTGGCCCATTTGCAGAGTTCGGCCTTGATGGGTGGGTGTACGAATATGCGGGCGACCTCCGGATAAGACGCGGCGCGCCGGATGAGTTTGGCCTGGGCCTCGGTCCAGACCTTATAGTTCATTGTCTTGCGATCTTTGACGACTGAAACCGCTTCAATGCTGTCGCGCTCTTTCTGGTTCAGTTTGTGATCGGGCATGGGGCTGAGCCAGACATCGGCATCGAGGCCAATCTGGTGGCTGGCGTGGCCGGTCAACATCGGGCCGCCGCGGGGCTGGGCCATGTCGCCCACCAGAAGACCGTTCCAACCGTCATCTTCTCTGGCTTCGACGGCCAGGCGTTCAAGCAGCTTTACCAGAGCCGGGTGGCCCCAATTGCGATTGCGGGATGTGCGCATCACCTGCCATGCCGCGCCATCCTCCGGCATTTCCATGGCGCCAGAGAGACAGCCTTTGGCATAGCTGCCGATGGCGCGTGGTTTCAAGTTGGCGGGAAACTTGGCAGCGCCAAAAATTTCTTTGGCAGCAACGTGTTTGAGCTGCTTGGCCGACAGTGCCGCAAGGCCTGCCCGATCCAGCGCGGATTGTCCGAGGGCCTGGGGCGAGAGGGCCAGCGCAAGAAATATGAAGGCGAGTCGTCCGAACAGTTGCATATCCAGACTTATCCTTATTTTTTTCGGAAAGAGTCAAGTGAAACAACTTTGGGTTTGTCCGGGTCTTCGACCTCAGGTTCGGCCTTGGTTGCGGTTGGTTTTTCAGCCTCCGCGGCTGCATCGACTGTTACAACCTCAAACTGCAAACCAAATTGCACCGAGGGGTCGAGGAAACCTTTGACGGCGTTAAACGGGACCACCAATCGTTCCGGAATGTTGTCGAAGGAGAGCTGCACTTCGAAGCGGTCATCCCTGACAATCAGGTTTTCATATTGGTGCTGCAGTACAATTGTCATCTCGCGGGGATAACGCTGCAACATGCGGTCGCCAATATCGATGCCCGGATATTGTGTGTTGAATGCTATATAGAAGTGATGATCGCCAGGCAGGCCTGACTTCTCCACTCGCCGCAATGCTTCGCGCACCACGCCACGCAGTGCGTTCTGCGCCAGTTGGTCATAACGCATCAGGTCTTCAGGCATTTGCACGTCATCTCATCAGTGTTTGTCGACTCGAGCTTGGAACATAGCCGTTGTGGCAGGTCAATGTCACGCAATTGGGGTTTTGGCCTTCCGCTGTGGCATTTTTGCCGATTTCAATTTGGGCGCCGGGATGGCAGCGGCGTGGCACAGGTTCACCAGTTCCTTTTATTAAGACCCAGAGCGACGTCCAGTTTGACCAGCGGCTTTACGCAGTGCCGCGTTGATGCGGCCTTGCCAGCCTGCACCCGTTGAGCGGAAACTATTCAGCACATCGCTGTCGAGGCGCAATGTGACTTGTTGCTTTAAGGGAGCTTTTTGTGGACCGCGTTCACCAACGCGGCGCTTTGGTAAAATGGCAACGAGTTCGGGCGGTAAAACCTCTGCAGCAGGGCGAAATCTTCGCATATCAGCCATAGTCAATTCTCGGACTTCACCTGCTTTATTGGTCAAAGGTTTTTTCATAACGCGCAACCTCTCTTTGGTTTGCTTTGCGAAAGCTGATAACTCTAATACCGTCTTGGGTGGGTGTAAAACAAACCACATGCAGTCTCACATCAACGTATCCAAGCGCTGCAAATCTAGACTCTGGATAGGAAAAGCGCTCATCTGCTTTCACCAAAGCTGTTTCCCAAATAAATTCCGCAACCGCATCAAAAGGCAATCCACGCTCGCTCGCGTTTTTGCTGCTTTTGACCGGATCAAAATCTATTTTCACAGATTGAATTATGGCGTGAAAGCCACATAATGTCAAGTTAATTGTAACTACAATTAAATAGCGGTAATGAAAGTGCCGGTTTCTGTTGCCAGGTACCGGCGGACCCCGCCTAAAGCTGCTAAGCCTTAGGACTTTGGTTTCGGCATTCGCACTGCATTAAGCAGCGAGAGCTACCGGAGCATAGTTGTCATTTGCAACTACTTGTTTAGCCCGATAACGTCGGAACCATCACGGGCAAAGCTCCATCCTTTACACCCTCGTCGATCCTATTTCGCCCCCATCAGAGCCTGCAAACCTGCTGCAATCTGTGGTGGAGGCGCCGGGTACCGCCCCCGGGTCCGAATGGTTTATTACGATGGCATTTTATCACCATAGCCGCCCATTGCTGGGTGGCGGTACGAATATAGGGGCTATGCGGGTGCAGCGAAAGGGGCAGTTTCAATTTGGGCAAAGAATCGGCTAACTTGCTTTCCCATGCGTCAATATCTTGATCTTATGCGCCATGTTCGTGACCACGGGGTGCTGAAATCCGACCGTACGGGCACCGGCACCAAATCTGTGTTTGGCTATCAGATGCGGTTCAATCTGGCCGATGGATTTCCGCTGGTGACAACCAAGAAGCTGCATCTGCGCTCCATTATTTATGAGCTGCTGTGGCTTCTGGCGGGTGACACCAACATCAAGTTCCTCAACGACAATAAAGTGACCATCTGGGATGAGTGGGCTGATGCCAATGGCGATCTGGGGCCGGTTTATGGCGCGCAGTGGCGCTCGTGGCCCACACGCGATGGTGGCGTGATTGACCAGATTGCCGACACGGTTCAGCGCATCAAGAAAAACCCGGACTCCAGGCGCCTGCTGGTTACGGCGTGGAATCCGGCAGATGTGGACAAGATGGCCTTGCCGCCGTGCCATTGCCTGTTTCAGTTCTATGTGGCCAATGGCAAACTCTCGTGCCAGCTTTACCAGCGCTCGGCTGATATATTTCTGGGCGTGCCGTTCAATATTGCGTCTTACGCGCTGCTCACCCATGCGATGGCGCAGGTGACTGGCTTGGGTGTTGGAGAGTTCATTCACACTTTGGGCGATGCTCACATCTATCTCAATCATTTCGAACAAATTGAAACACAACTGGCGCGGAAGCCATTTCCGCTGCCGCGGCTGGTGTTGAAGCGTGATGTGAAGGCAATTGATGAATTTCGCTATGAGGATTTTGAAATTATGAACTATCAATCGCATCCGCACATCTCCGCACCCGTGGCTGTTTAGGCAATGCCAGTTTTCGGCGCTGACCTGCAGAAATTTGGAACGCCCTGGCTCTACACGCCGCGTCAGCCAGCGGTGCTGTGGCTGGCGCTTGGACTTTCGCTGGCAATTCTTGTGGCAAATGTCTTGCTGCAATCCATTGGTGGCCTTGCTGTTGTCGCCTTGTTTTTGGGTGGTGATTTTACAGACCAAAGGCTGCTTGTGAAGGGTTCCATCATCGGAATATTGCCAGCTTCGCTTTTGTCCGCATGGATAGCGTGGCAGCTTGCAAAAGTGCGGGGCGGAATTCCGCAGGACATCTTTGCAATGAGAAAGCCCGAGCTCACAGGGCTGGGCTGGCTGGTCGTTGTGGGCAGCTTCGTGATTGCGATGTATGTTTTCATGGCGGTTGTCGTCGTGGTTTTTCAAATCGACGTCGATCAATATGTGCCGGGGCCAGATGGCCAATCACCGTCCACTGGTTCATCCGGGCTCATCAAAGAGGCGCTATTTGATTTGGCAAATGAGCCAGTTTTGTTCTGGTTTGCCTTTCCAGCCATGGTTATTGGCGCACCGCTGATTGAGGAGTTGATCTTTCGCGGGCATTTATTTTCAACACTGGCCACCAGCCGGGCGGGACTTTCGGGCGCCACCGTCATAACGTCGGCTCTTTGGGCGCTGCTCCATGTGACCGAGCCGTGGTTCTCGGTTGGCATGATCTTCGTCATGGGGTTGCTGCTGGGCGCGTTGCTCATCCGGTTTGGCAGCATTTGGATCACCATGACGTGTCATGCGGTTTGGAACGGCTTCAACGCGCTCTCTGTTCTTGCGGTTCAGCAATGAGCCTTCTCATTCGACAGGCCGTTGCGGGCGAAGAGCAGTTGGTGCTCGACTTTGTGCGAAAGCTTGCCGATTACGAAAACCTCTTGCATGAAGTGCAGGCGAAAGTTGAGGACATTCGAGAAGGTTTGTTTGGGACGAACCCACGCTGCCATTGCGATTTGGCATTCTGGAATGATGAGCCAGCGGGTTTCGCGTTGTGGTTCTATAATTACTCGACGTTTCGCGGGCGGGCCGGAATTTATCTTGAGGACTTGTTTGTGGATAAAGACAAGCGCGGTAACGGCATTGGCAAGGCGTTGCTGAAACATTTGGCCAAGCGATGTATGGCGGAAGATTTGCCGCGGTTGCAGTGGTGGGTGCTGGATTGGAACGCGCCTTCGATTGAATTTTACAAATCCCTTGGCGCAGCGCCGCAGGATGAGTGGACGGTGTACCGCGTTTCGGGCGACGCGCTGAAGGCCTTGGCGTCATGAGCAGGATTTCGTTGGTGGTTGCGGTGTCGCGCAATGGTGTTATCGGGCGGGATGGCGGCTTGCCGTGGCATATCTCGTCCGACCTCAAGCGGTTCAAAGCGATCACCATGGGAAAACCCATCATCATGGGGCGGAAAACCTGGGAGAGCCTGCCCAGGAAACCACTGCCAGGAAGGCAGAATATCGTGATTACACGGCAGAAAACCTTCACGGCAGAAGGAGCGGTGGTTGTGGGTGACGTGAAATCGGCGCTCAAGGTTGCTGGCGAAGCGGACGAAATCGCCATCATTGGTGGCGGCGAAATTTACAACATGTTCTTTGCCATGACTGACAGGGTTTATCTGACAGAGGTTGATCTCACTGTGGAAGGGGACACCTATTTTCCAAAGCTTGACGCTTCGGAATGGCGGGAAGTAGCCCGCGAGGTTCATCCGGCTGGGCCGAATGATAGCGCCAGATTTGTGTTGCGGACGCTTGATCGTGCCTAAAACATTAGCAAAATCATAAGTTTATTCGCCAAATCTACGATTGTGCATTAGGAACGTTGCAGGGATGGAAAAAGCGGTTTTCCCCTAATGGCATGGACTTTCGGGGGCGGGCTTCCTATATCGGCATGAGTGAGATTCGACCCGTAACATAGGGAAAGTACCGGATGCCGTGGAACAATGACGAAGGTGGCGGAAACAAGGGGCCTTGGGGACAAGGGCCATGGGGCCAGGGCCCCAAGGGGCCGAAAAATAATGGTGGAGGCGGTGGTCGCGGGCCGGCGCCGCCCAATCTTGATGATCTCATCAGGAAGCTCCAGGAAAGCCTGAAATCCATTCTGCCTGGTGGCATTGGCAACTCGTGGATGCTGCCGATTGTGCTGTTGGCGGCGTTCTGGCTGTTTAACTCGATCTATCAGGTTCAGCCTGATGAGCGCGGCGTTGTTCTGCGCCTTGGCGCCTATTCGCGCACAGCCGGGCCTGGGCTGCACTTCGCATTTTGGCCGGTGGAAAAAATGGAACGCCTGCGCTTTGAGGCGGAAAACCAGCTTTCCATTGGCGATAGTGGCGATGAAGGCTTGATGCTGACCGGCGATGAAAACATGGTCGACATCAAGTTCAAGGTTTTGTGGAAAATAAGAGACCCGCAACAATTTCTTTTTAATGTTGTCGACAACCAGGAACAATTTGTTCAGGCAGTAGCCGAGAGCGCCATGCGCGAGATCGTTGGCCGCACACCCGCTGACGAAGCGTTGACGACAGGGCGGCTGATCATTCAGGATCAGGTCGTAGAGATTACACAACGCACACTTGATGGTTATCAAGCTGGCATTCAGATCAGCGGTCTCGCGCTGGAAAACGTTGATCCGCCGCCGCAGGTGCTTGATGCGTTTGAAGAAGTTCAGCGGGCCAAGCAGAACCAGGTGGATCTCATCAACCAGGCTGAACAATATACCAACCAGACTTTGCGTCGGGCGGAAGGCGAAGCAGCCAAACGCATTGAGGATGCCAAGAGTTACAAGGCCCGGGTTGTGAATGAATCGCTTGGTGAATCGCAACGCTTCCTGAAAGTTTATGAGCAATACGCAAAGGCCAAAGATGTAACGCGCGAGCGGATTTTTCTTGAAACCATGGAAGATGTTCTGGCTCGCACCAACAAGATTATTCTCGAAGGCGGGCAGGGCGCCAGCGGTGTGGTGCCCTACTTGCAGCTTCCGGCGCCTTTGCTGCGCAAAGACGGTGGAGCCAATGCGCAGGGAGTTTCACAATGAACGCGTTTAAAACGGTAATTCTGATTGTTGTGGGCGTTCTGCTGTTAGGCGTTTACTCAACGATGTTCACAGTTGACGAGAGGAAAAAGGCGCTCGTGTTGCGATTTGGGCAGGTGAATCAGATCATTGAATCGCCTGGACTCTATTTCAAGCTGCCAATTGCTGACGAGGTTGTTGAGATCGAAGACCGCATCTTTTTGTGGAGCAGTGACAACAAGGCCGTGCAGGTTTCGGACAAGCAGCGCTATCTGGTTGATACGGTGACGGTGGCGCGCATCATGAGCCCGCAGAAGTTTCGTGAAACGGTGGGTGCTGATCTCACGCGGGCGCGCTCGCGCATTGAAACGCGGCTCGATGCAGCACTTCGCCAAACCTACGGCAAGCGCACATTCGATGCGGCTCTTTCAAAGGATCGCGTGGTCATGATGGCTGAAATCCGTTCGCAGGTGCGGGCGGAGGCTTTGGCTCTCGGCATTGACGTCATTGACGTTCGCATCAGGCGAACTGATTTGATGAACGAGGTTCTGGAGGCCACTTATGAACGGATGAAATCCGAGCGTTTGGCAGAAGCCAAGGATTTGCGCGGCAAAGGCGAAGCGACCAACATCCAGATGAAGGCGCAAGCTGACCGCAAGGCCGTTGAGCAGGTGTCTGAAGCTGGACGTCTGTCTGAAATCATCCGCGGTGAAGGTGACGCTGAGCGGAACCGGGTTTTTGCTGAAGCCTTTACCAAGGATCCGGAGTTTTTCAGCTTCTATCGCTCGATGCAGGCCTATGCCAAAAGCTTGGGAACTGACGGGACTACGCTTGTCTTGAAACCGACATCCGAATTCTTCAAGTATTTCGGCTTTCAAAAAGAAGGCGACGCTGGGCAGGTTCCGACCACCCCATGATCAATTCACTTCTGCTGGCGCTTGGTCTTGTTTTCGTGATCGAGGGCCTTCTTTATGCCGCGGTTCCGGGGCACATGAGGGGGATGATGAAAGCCATGGAAGCGATGTCGGATGAGGCCCTCCGGACATCGGGAATCTGTGCTATAGGATTTGGTGTTTTGCTCGTTTGGGTGATGCGGACATTTGTTGTTGGATGACTTTCAGGAGACAGTGATGGGCGTGCGGAATTTTCTGAGCGGTGTGGCTTTCAGTGCAATTGTCTTGGGACTGACTTTGGGGCACGTCGCGCCAGTTCAGGCGCAGACCCAGTCGCTGGAACAGCTGCCGTCGGTTGCTGATCTGGTGGAGAAATTGTTGCCTGCGGTGGTTGAGATTTCCATTCAATCAAAATCTCCCTCTGATGGCAGTCCGCAAATGCAGATCCCGGAGCTTCCGGAAAATTCTCCCTTCAAGGAGTTTTTTGATGAGTTTCTGAAGAAGCGGCAGGGGCAGGGACAGAGCCCAGATGCGCCGCCGCAAGAACGGTCCGTCAGTTCAATGGGATCGGGCTTCGTCATTGATGCAACGGGTTTGATCGTTACAAACAATCATGTTGTTGAGGGCGCCTCCACCATTGAAGTCCATTTCCAGGATTCAGTTGTTCTGAAAGCGGAGCTTGTGGGGCGTGATCCCAAAACTGACTTGGCCGTCATCCGCGTGAAGCCTGACAAGCCTTTGCAGACTGTCAGCTTTGGCGATAGTGATGTGCTGCGCATTGGCGATTGGGTGATCGCCATTGGCAATCCGTTTGGATTGGGTGGTTCGGTTTCGCTGGGCATTGTTTCGGCCCGCAACCGCGATATCAACGCTGGCCCCTATGATGATTTTATCCAGACGGATGCGGCCATCAACAAGGGCAACTCGGGTGGTCCGCTGTTCGGTTTGAACGGTGAAGTCGTCGGCATCAACACGGCGATTTTTTCGCCAACTGGCGGCTCTGTCGGCATCGGATTTTCAGTGCCTTCAAATACCGCCAAAAACGTTATTGCCCAACTGGTGAAATATGGCGAGACGCGGCGCGGCTGGTTTGGCGTCAAAATTCAATCAGTCACCGATGATATTGCCGAGAGCATGGCGATGGGCAAGGCGCGGGGTGCGCTGATAGCCGATGTCACCAAAACCGGGCCGGCGGAAAAGTCCGGCATTGAGCCTGGTGACGTCGTGATTGAATTCAATGGCAAACCCATCAATGAAATGCGGGATTTGCCGCGCATTGTCGCGGACACCGAAATTGGAACGAAAGTTCCGGTCAAAATATTCCGCAAGGGCAAGGAAATTCAGCTGATGGCGGAGGTTGGCCGGCTTGAGGACGGCGAAAAAGTTGTGGCTCAGCAAGACAAGGCTGCTGCAGCGCCTGCCGTTGCGACGATCCTTGGCATGACCGTCACTTCAATGACCGATGAGTTGCGCCAGAAATTTTCCATCGATCCTGAAATCAATGGTGCGGTGGTGACTGAGGTTACTGCAGATAGTGCCGCTGCCGACAAGCGTCTGGAGCCCGGTGATGTCATAACCGAGGCTGGCGAGAAAGCTGTCACAAGTGCTGCAGATATTTCGGTCAGCGTTGAAGAGGCAGAAAAAGCCGGCAAGAATTCGGTGCTGTTGCTGGTATCAAAAGCCGGCAAAAAAGCCGAAATGCGGTTTATCGCGTTGAAATTGAAGAAGTAGGCGGGATAACAAACTCCTCCCGCCGATACCCTTGCAGATACAGTAACGCCGTCAGATCGCCGTGGTCTATTTGGTAGCCTGCCGCTGCCCGGGTTTTTGGTTTGGCGTGGAGCGCCACTCCCATTCCTGCGGTTTGCAGCATGGGAATGTCATTGGCTCCGTCGCCCACGGCCAGGGAATCGGACGGGGTTAATCCGTGTGCGGAGCATAACCGGTTGAGGGCTTCCACCTTGGCGTGCTGGCCGAGAATTGGCGCGGCTGCTTTCCCGGCGAGTTTTCCATTTTCGATGATGAGGTCATTGGCTTCGTTGGTGTCGAAGCCGACAAGACTTGCCACCCTCGAGGTGAATTGCCGAAAGCCGCCGGAGACCAGCGCGGTGTAAGCGCCCCCTGCCTTCATGGTTGCGACAAGGGTTTTGCCGCCGGGCATCAGGGTGATCCGATCGCGCACGAGGTCATCGATGACGGCGGCGCTCAATCCGGCCAGCAACGCAAGGCGCTCATTCAAGGCCGCCTCGAAATCAATTTCGCCACGCATGGCGCGAACAGTGATGGCTTTTATCTGCCCGCCCACTCCTGCGACGTCGCCCAGTTCATCAATGCATTCCTGTTCGATCATGGTTGAATCCATGTCGGCAATCAGCAGCCGTTTGCGGCGATTGGCCAGGGGAACGACGTTGATGTCAATCGGCAGGTGGGCCAGCGCCGCACGAAGTGCAGCAAGGTTTTGTGGCGGCGCAAATTCGGCAGCTTCGCCTTGAAACAGCCAGCGCGGCGAAGCGCCAGCCAGCGAAATCACCCGGGCATTTATTGCGTTGGAGTGTGGGGCTGCTATGAGAACGAGAACGGATGACATGATGAGCCAACTTAAAACCAAATCTGCACTGCTTATTGCAGGCCCTACCGCCAGCGGCAAGTCTGCGCTCGCGCTGCGCCTGGCGCGTGAGCGCGGGGGCGTGATCATCAATGCGGATGCCTTGCAGGTTTACCGTGAGTTGCGGATTTTGTCAGCGCGGCCCGGTGAGGTTGAATTGGCCCAGGCGCCGCATCGGCTCTACGGGCATGTCTCGGGGCTGGGCACTTATTCGGTGGCGCGTTGGCTGACTGAGGCCGCGGCAGAAATTGAAGCGGCTTGGGCCGGAGGATTGCTGCCGATCGTCACGGGCGGCACCGGGCTTTACTTCATGGCGCTGGAGCGAGGGCTGGCTGTTATTCCACCAATTCCTGCAGATGTCCGCGAAAAGTGGCGTTCGTATTCCGGCGATATTCATGGCGAGCTTGTGAAACGCGACCCAGCCGCTGCAGCGAAACTCAAGCCCAATGACCGGCAGCGAATTTCTCGCAGCCTGGAAGTTTTGGAAGGCACCGGCAAGCCGCTTTTGCACTGGCAGAAGCAGGCGCAATCACAGGCGTTTCTGCGGAATGCCAGGGTTGAACGGCTGCTGGTGGATGTTCCGCGGGCGGAGCTTTATGCCCGGGCTGAGGCGCGGTTTGACCAGATGATTGCGGCCGGAGCGCTCGCGGAAGTGAAACCCTTGCTTAACTACAACAGCGAATTGCCAATGATGAAGGCCATCGGAATTCCTGAGTTAACGCGGCATTTACACGGTGAAATTTCGCTGGAAGAGGCTGTAATACTGGCCAAAACCGCTACCCGCCACTATATCAAACGGCAGTTTACCTGGTGGCGGGGGCAAGCCGGGGGCTGGCAAAAGGCTTGACCTCCGGCCCATCTGCAATTACAAACACCTGCATGAACAGCATTCTTATTGTCGTGGGACCGCGTAGCGCCGTGGAGGGTTAACCCTCCGGGATACACGGTGTTGCGCGAAAACAGGCTCCCTTGGGGGCCTTTTTTATTGCCTGAATCTGCAGATCATGTGAAACGAAGACGTTACAAGGAAGAGGACTTAATATGGCTACGGGCGAATTGATGACGGGTGCGGAAATAGTGCTGAAAGCGCTGGCCGACCATGGCGTGGAGCACGTGTTTGGCTATCCCGGTGGCGCTGTGCTGCCCATTTATGATGAAATCTTCCAGCAGGATAAAGTAAAGCACATCCTGGTGCGCCATGAGCAGGGCGCCACCCACGCAGCGGAAGGCTATGCACGCTCCACCGGCAAATGCGGCGTTGTGCTGGTGACGAGCGGTCCTGGCGCCACCAACGCGGTGACGGGCCTCACTGACGCGCTGATGGATTCAATTCCGATGGTTTGCCTGACGGGGCAGGTTCCCACGCATTTGATCGGCAATGACGCGTTTCAGGAATGCGACACGGTTGGCATCACCCGGCCCTGCACCAAGCATAATTGGCTGGTGAAAGACGTGAATGATTTGGCGCGCATTCTGCACGAGGCCTTTTATGTGGCAACCCACGGGCGGCCCGGTCCGGTCGTTGTCGATATTCCGAAGGATGTTCAGTTTGCCAGGGGCAAGTATGTTGGCCCCAAGAACATTGAGCACAAGACCTATCGCCCGCGCGTCAAGCCGGAGCAGGATGCCATTCGCGCTGCCGTCGAGTTGATCGCCAAGGCCAAGCGCCCGCTGCTCTACACAGGTGGTGGCGTTATCAATTCGGGTTTGATTGCTTCGAAGCTGCTGCGCGAATTTGTGAAGATGACAAATATGCCGATCACCTCCACGCTCATGGGGCTTGGGGCCTACCCTGCTTCGGCCAAGAATTGGCTGGGCATGCTGGGCATGCACGGCACATATGAGGCCAACATGGCGATGCATGATTGCGATGTGATGATCAATGTGGGCGCCCGCTTTGATGACCGCATCACGGGCAGGCTTGATGCCTTCTCGCCGGGTTCGAAGAAAATCCATATCGATATCGATCCCTCGTCGATCAACAAGACGGTTCAGGTCGATATTCCGATTGTGGGCGATGTGGCCCATGCGCTGGAGGACATCATGCGGGTATGGAAAGCCAAGTCATGTGAACTGGACAAGAAGGCGCTTGCTGGCTGGTGGAAAGAGATTGACGGCTGGAAGGCCACCAATTGCCTGAAATACAAAGCCAACAAAGACGTGATCATGCCGCAATACGCGATTGAACGGCTCTATGCGCTCACGCGCGACAGAGATGTCTACATCACCACGGAAGTTGGCCAACACCAGATGTGGGCGGCGCAATTTTTCAAATTTGAGGAGCCGCATCGCTGGATGACGAGCGGCGGGCTTGGCACCATGGGTTATGGGCTGCCGGCGGCGGTTGGCGTGCAGATGGCGCACCCCAAGTCATTGGTCATCGATATTGCGGGCGACGCCTCGGTGCAGATGACGATGCAGGAAATGTCGACGGCTGTGCAGTATCGTTTGCCGATCAAGATATTCATTCTGAACAATCAATACATGGGCATGGTGCGGCAGTGGCAGCAGCTTCTGCATGGCAATCGCCTGAGCGAAAGCTATTCGGAAGCGTTGCCGGATTTCGTCAAGTTGGCGGAGGCATATGGCTGTGTTGGCTTGCGCGCCGAGAAGCCTTCGGAGCTTGATGACAAGATCAAGGAAATGATCAAGTCGCCGCATCCCGTGTTGTTTGATTGCCGGGTTGCGGCCCTTGCGAACTGTTTCCCGATGATCCCATCCGGCAAGGCGCATAATGAAATGCTGCTGGGCGAGGATGTTTCAGATGAAGAAGTTGGCAGCGCTGTTGATGGCAAAGGCAAAGAGCTGGTTTGAGGAGAAATATCATGGATAAAGTAGTAACAGCTTCAAGCCAGCCGCAATCCGCCTACTTCCTCGACATGAGCAAGAAGGAAGTGGAAACCCACACGCTGGCCGTTGTCGCTGATAACGAGCCGGGTGTGCTTGCCCGCATCATCGGGCTGTTTGCAGGGCGCGGTTACAACATTGATTCGCTCACGGTTTCGGAAACGATCCACGACAAGCACGTGTCGCGCTTTACGATTGTAACGACTGGAACGCCCAAGGTTCTGACGCAAATCAAGCATCAGCTTGAGCGCATGGTGCCGGTGCATTCGGTGGCGGATTTGACCGTGCAGGGAAATGCCCTCGCGCGGGAGTTGGCCATGGTGAAAGTTGCGGGCACTGGCGAAAAGCGCATGGAAGCCTTGCGCCTGGCCGACGCTTTCCGCGCCCGGGTCATAGATGCCTCGACGGAGAGCTTCATTTTTGAGATCACTGGCAAGCCTGACAAGGTTGATCAGTTCATATCTCTGATGGTGCCGATTGGCTTGGTTGAAGTCGCACGAACAGGCGTGGCCGGCATTTCGCGCGGGGCAGAGGGGATGAAGGTTTAGTCTGTATTTCCCTCCCCCTTGTGGGGAGGGATAAAGGGTGGGGGTCGCTCCGCTGTTAGACCACCAGACCCCCGCCCCTAACCCCTCCCCACAAGGGGGAGGGGGATTTAACTGGTCTGGCATTATTTTCCAAAACCGGACTTTCTAACAAGCCAATTTTTCCCTAGTTTGGAGCCCATGAGCTGCAAACTTTCTGTCAATGTGAATGCCATCGCCTATCTGCGCAACCGGCGGAACCTGCCCTGGCCGAGCCTTGAGGGGCTGGGGCGGATCATTCTGGAGGCGGGGGCTGCTGGTCTGACGGTTCATCCGCGGCCTGACGAACGCCATATCCGGCATGCGGATGTGCCAGAGCTTCTGGCGCTTATCCGCAATGATTTTCCGTCGCGTGAATTCAA
>JANNXN010000097.1:0-14211 GCA_031409595.1 Rhodobiaceae bacterium | reverse complement strand
GGTTGGCGCAACTTGCGCCCACGCTTCTGTGGCGATTTCGGCTTCCGGTTCGCGCTTCGGCTTCGTCGTCCATAGACTGCCTAACTGCCCGTGAAGGCGCGCGGGTCGTAATGTCCGCAGGGCTTGCCGGAAACTCCCGGGAAGCAGGCTTTCGTCCAACCCTCTCCGCAGGCGCCACATCCACCCCATCAAAGCCACCGTCGCGACCGAGATCCCTTCTGGGATGAATGGGAACATAAGTAGAACAATGGGAATATAATGTCAAGGGGGTATGCCTGGGAAGTATTGGGAAACAACCGTCATTCCGGCGCAAGACGAAATCGTTCAGGAAAAAACTGCAGCCAGATTCCGGCTTGCGCCGGAATAACGATCCAGGGCGAACGGCAAGTCGGGTTCAAGCCCGATCAATCCGGCAGGTGTAGCAATTGTTCACCGACGACCGCACATGCACGTAGGCCACGTCATCGCGATTGAGGATAGCCGCCGCTTCCGCATCCAGATCGCTTGACGGAACGATCTTGCCCGTGCCGTAAACAATCCGGTCATTTGCCCCATAGCCCTTGATGAGATGGGCCTTTCGCTTCAACACCATTGCAGGCGCCGTTCCAGAATCTTCTGCGCGGGCACAAGGTTTGGCATGCAGGAAAATCGGGCCGGTTTCCGCATAGGGTTGAGGTTCAGGAAATGGGCGATACGACAGGATGAGATACGTATCACCTGCAGCAACGTCCTGCAGGCAGTGGCGGCATGGAACGCCGTCCCCATCTGAAACCTGCCGTTCTGGAATTTGCCCATAGGCATCCGCAGCACCTGTCTGAAAAGTGCGGGCAATTTCTGTTGGCATTGCGAGATATTTGATCATGGCTGAAACATATCAGCCTGCAATGGCGCAGGGCCACCCGAAAACCGACTCTAACTTCAAATAAGAAGCGCCCCCTCATGACGGAGCAGCCAATCCTTGCGACGAACTCCGCCGCCATAGCCGGTGAGCGAACCATCTGCCCCGATCACCCGGTGGCAGGGCACCACGATGGAAATGGGATTGCGGCCATTGGCCAGCCCCACCGCCCGCATGGCATTTTTGTCGCCCAACTGCTTGGCCAACTCCCCGTAGGACATGGTCGTCCCACAGGGAATGCGGATCAGCTCAGCCCACACGCGTCGTTGAAATTCCGTGCCCCCGCCATCAGTCGGAATTCCCTCAATGGCTTTCATTTCGCCCCGATAATAGGCCCTGATCCGCTCGGAAAATCCCGATGGGTTTTCCGTCTTGATCAATTCATGCTCCGGAAAGCGCACCCGCAATTCCCGCTCAACCCGCCCCTCGGCATCGGCGAACTCAAGCAGCAGCATCACACCGTCACGAGCCAGCAAAATCATATCGCCCATGGGCGTCTTGATCGTGTCTAAGAGGATAGTGATCATGGTGGAAAAGAATATATGAAATTCTCTTGCCAAACTGTAATTTATATATTACATTAGAAAAATGATCGAAATTGTCACATCCGGACATTTTGACGTATGGATGCGGCGTTTGCGTGACGCGAAGGCACGAGCCCGAATTCAGGTGCGTATCTTGCGATTGTCCTTGGGCAATCCGGGCGATGTAAAACCCGTCGGCAAAGGCGTGAGCGAGATGCGGATTGATTACGGACCGGGTTACCGCGTCTATTTTTTGCAACACGGTGCGGAGATCATCGTCTTACTGTGTGGTGGAGACAAATCGAACCAACAGAATGACATAGCTCTTGCACATGATATTGCGGCGGCGTGGAAAGGATCAACACCATGAAAACCAAGTTTTCAAAATATGACGTGGCCAACCACCTGAAGACCGAGGTAGATATCGCGCTTTACCTTGAAGCCTGCTTCGAGGAAGCGGGCGACGATGCCTCCTTCATCGCTGCAGCTTTAGGCGACGTGGCCCGCGCCCATGGTATGAGCCAATTGGGCGAAGCCACCGGCCTCACCCGCGAGGGCCTCTACCAATCCCTCTCAAAAGACGGCAACCCCAGTTTCGGAACAGTGCTGAAAGTGATGAAGGCGCTAGGACTGAGGTTGAAACCAGAAGCGGCTTGAGAGCCAAGCAACTATTGAGCAAAGATCGCTGATTTCGCTAAATAGCAGCCGATGACGAATGCTGCCAATGATCCCAGACCGAGAACTTGCCCGAACCAAAATGTGGCCCAAATTAAATTTGTGAACCTCTCTGATTTCTTGGTCAATTCCGTGAGAGTTTTGGAACGCCACTCTATGATCGCTGGAGAAAGACCAGATGATATGGGATATTTCAAATTGATGTCATCAATGAAATGATCTGTGTAGGCCGCCTGTCTTAAAAGACCATAGTTGAGATAAGCCACATATCCACATAAAGTAGCCAGAACCACACCAACCACGAACGAAGTTGAGGGAGCCGAAGTGGCGGCGACAACAGCTGGTGTAATCGCAACGGCCTTCTGCAGATAGGCCGGAAAAGCAAATAACGCACCACTGTTGATCAGCATCAAATTGGCAACGATTATTGTCGAAAACTGAACTGCCGAATTTTGATACCCGGCGGCTCGCTGTTCCATAATTTCTTTTGTCATCGGCCTATTATCCCAACCGTTTCAGCGCTTCAACTGTCTTCACCTTCTGCATTTCGAGCTCCGTTTTGCGTTCGCGGGTTTCGATCAGCACGTCTTCAGGGGCCTTGGCCACGAAGCTGGGGTTGCCGAGCCTTCCTGAAATTGCAGCGAGTTCTTTTTCGATGCGGTCCTGTTCTTTCGTCAAACGCGCTGTCTCGATGGAAAAATCGATGACGCCTTCGAGAGGCAGTGCAACGGTCGCCTCGCCCAGCACGATTTGCGCCGAGGCCCTTGGCACCCGGCCTTCGAAAGAAATTGATGACAACCGCGCCAGGCGGATGATCTCATTCTCCCAGGCGGCAGCGATGCGCCGTGACTCCTGCCCTGCCCCCACCAACACGCAAGGAATTTTCAAGCCACCAGAAATATTCATTTCGGCCCGCACCGAACGGATTTCGGAGATGATGGAGATCACCCATTGAATTTCCGTGTCAGCCTTGGCGTCGCCCAGGCCTTTGTAAGAAGGCCAATTAGCTTCCATCAGCCAGTGGTCGCGCGTGGCGGTTTGCTGCCACAGCTCCTCGGTGACAAACGGCATGAAGGGATGCAGCAGCAATAGAATCTGATCCAGCACCCAGGCAGCGGACGCCTGTGTTTCAGCTTTTGCCGCATCATCGGTGCCGGCAAGGATTGGCTTGATCAATTCCACATACCAGTCGCAGAACACATTCCACACGAATTGATAGAGGGCGCCCGCCGCTTCATTGTAACGATGATCCTCAATGGCCTTCGTCACCGCATCGCGCGTCCGCGCGGCCTCGCCGGCAATCCAGCGATTGACGGTGACGCGCGCCGCCACCGGATCATAATTCGGATCGCGCTTAACGCCGTTCATTTCGGCAAAGCGCGCGGCGTTCCACAGCTTGGTGCCGAAATTGCGATAACCTTCAACGCGTGATTTCGCCAGCTTGATGTCACGCCCCTGGGCGGCCATGGCGGCCAGCGTGAAACGCAGCGCGTCGGCGCCAAACTCGTCCATGAGATCCAGGGGATCAATGACGTTGCCCTTGGACTTCGACATTTTCTGGCCCTTCTCGTCGCGGACCAGCGCGTGGATGTAAACCGTGTGGAACGGCACTTCCTTCATGAAGTGCAATCCCATCATCATCATGCGGGCAACCCAGAAGAAAATGATGTCAAAACCGGTGACCAGAACATCCGTCTTGTAGTGGCGCTTGAGGATGGGAGTTTCCTCTGGCCAGCCCAATGTGGAGAACGGCCAGAGCGCTGAGGAGAACCATGTGTCGAGCACGTCTTCATCGCGCGTGATCTCGACGGCACTTCCGTAATGACGCTTTGCCGCCAGCTCTGCGGCAAGCTGCGTTTCCTCGACGAACACTTCGCCATCCGGCCCATACCACGCCGGAATCTGATGCCCCCACCAGAGTTGCCGTGAGATGCACCAGGGCTGGATGTTGTTCATCCATTCATAATAGGTCTTGTCCCAGTTCTTCGGCACAAACACCGTGTCGCCCTTGTCCACGGCGGCGATTGCGGGCTTGGCCATCTCGGCGGCGTTCACATACCATTGCTCGGTGAGCATGGGTTCCACCACCACATTGGAACGGTCACCAAAGGGCTGCGGAATGAGTTTGTCTTCGCGACCGCGCAGGAAACCAAGCTCCTCGATTTCCACCAGCACCATTTCGCGCGCCTTGAACCGATCAACGCTATGATAGCGTTCGGGCACATTGTTCTCAGGCGTAGAAATCATCCGCGCCTTCTTGTCCATCAGCACGATGAGTGGAATATTGTGGCGCCGCGCCACTTCGAAATCGTTGAAGTCATGGGCCCCGGTGATCTTGACGGCACCCGTGCCAAATTCCGGATCGGGATATTCATCGGCGATGATGGGAATATGCCGCTCGGCAATGGGCAGGCGCACCAGCTTGCCGATCAGGTTCTTGTAGCGCCCGTCCGATGGATGCACCGCCACGGCGCCATCGCCCAGCATGGTTTCAGGTCGCGTGGTGGAAATGACAATTTCGGATATGCCATCAACAGGACCATCGACCAGCGGATAGGCAAAGCTCCACATGGCCCCCTTGGTGTCGCGTGTTTCAACTTCGAGATCGGAAATCGCCGTTTCAAAAACCGGATCCCAGTTCACCAGGCGCTTGTCCTTGTAGATCAGCTTTTCCTTGTAGAGCTGCACGAACACTTTGCGGACGGCGGCAGACAGGCCATCATCCATGGTGAAGCGCTCTCTGGACCAATCGCACGATGCGCCGAGCCTGCGGAGCTGCTTTGTGATAATGCCGCCCGACTCCTCTTTCCATTGCCAGACGCGTTTGAGAAACGCTTCACGGCCCATGGCGCGGCGCTCGGTTTTGTTTTCCTTCATCAGCAGACGCTCAACCACCATCTGGGTGGCAATGCCAGCATGGTCCGTTCCCGGCTGCCACAGCACATCGCGCCCCCGCATCCGTTCAAAACGGCACAGGATGTCCTGAATGGTGTTGTTAAGGGCATGCCCCATGTGGAGCGAACCCGTCACGTTGGGCGGCGGGATGACGATGGTAAATGGCTTGGCCCTGGGCTTGCGGCCCGGCTTGAAAAAGCCCCGCTTTTCCCACTCGTCATAGAGGCGGGTTTCCATTTCGGAGGGAATAAAGGTCTTCTCAAGCATGGTGGGGTTCTTCAATAATGATTTGAAGGGGCTATAAACACTACCCCGCCCCGGCTTGCAACTGGCAGGAGGCTAGTAAAACTCTATGCCCATTTCATTGTTTTTAAACCATACCTTGCGGGCCATTTTGGGACGCCCCCCAGACAGGCAAAATTCAAACTCTGCCGGCACCAAAAAGGGCTCTTCCACGATGATTTTCGCCCCGGTTTCACTGACGTTTTTGACGGTGCAGTTCATGACCGACTTACGTTCATTGAATACCAGCTTTGCGTCCTTCAGACGACGCATCCGCATGGTGTCACGGTGTTCATTCATGGCACAACTCCATTTCCCCTGAGTGGACATGGTGCAAGAACAATACCAATTAATGAATCAGCGACCGCGGCGCGCTACCCGCTCTATTTCCTCGCGAACCAGCCTTTCGACCAGGCTTGGGAGATTATTGTCGAGCCAGGTTTTGAGCATTCCCCGGAGCAAATCCTGGGTCATGTCCTCAATTGTACGCTCGCCCAAAGCCCGCGCCATGACAGTGTCAGCCAACTGGTTAAAGGCCGAGTTGGCAGTTACCGCCGCTTCATCCGACAGCAACGGATCGGGAAGATAGTTTTCATAGCCCTGTGCGCCGGACACAGCAGGCAAATAGCCAGACTGCTCATCCGTCCAGGTTGCCTCGTTCTGGTATTCTGCTGGCTCTTCATAGGCCGCTTCACCATAATCAGGCTGTTGCGCGAAGCTCGTTGATGTAGAGGTAATGGGTGGCGCTGGCACGAAACGCCGTTGCGATTCAAGGTTGAGGTTCTCGTTGCGCGTTCTGTTTATTCTGTTGCGCAGTTCCAGAATTTCGTCAGCGGATGCCTTGGGGGTTTCGGCGCCGTAATTTACGCGCAATTCCTTCATCGTGCCCTTGAACGGAGATTTCGTTGGCACACTATTGCCAATATCGGAATCGATAGCCTTCCGGATGGAAGCTAGCAAATTCTCCATGTCAGGTTCGACGGCCACTTATCAAATCCCTAACTCGCAGCAGAATCTTATTCCGCTAATCTACTGCAATTAGCCACCCAGCAACACCTATTCTGAAAAAATGGGTCTGTCGAGTAGTAGAATTACTATTCCACTACATTTGCGCCGGTGCCAAACCATTTGCCACGAACTTTGAGATAGTTCTCCTCGGCATCATAGTAGTCAACCGTCAACTTGAGATCGCGAGCGGTCAATCGGCCAATTGCACCCAAAATCTGATAGGCGGCAACGACCTGATCCCGCTCGGCATTGACCACAGCAATGCGCGCGGCAACAACTTCGCTTTCGGCATCAAGAACATCAAGAGTAGTGCGCGAGCCAACCAGATATTCCTGCCTTACACCTTCAAGCGCCAACTCGCTTGCCGAAACCTGAGAGCGCGCAGCAGCAATTGTCTCCCGGGCCGATATCAGATTGTTCCAGGCATTGGAAACCGCTTCCCGCACCGACCGCGAAGACCTGATGACTTCAAGCTTGCGCTGGCTCGCCACATGTTTTGATTGCCTGACGGCCGAGTGCGTTCGTCCTGCCTCATAAAGCGGGATTGTGAGAACGCCTTCGATCTTTGCGAGCCCTGAACTGCCCCGAGGATCATCCCAGACGTCCGCTACCTGACCAGTTGCGGCAAGCTTGAGTTCCGGCAGCAAATCACCGGTTGCCACGTTAACGTCGTAATCAGATGCTTCCGCCACAAATGCGGCGGCCAGCAGATTTGGATTGATGTCTTGTGCACGCGACTGTGCATCCGTCAATGTTCCCGGCAACTTGGGCAATCTCGGAAGAACCAGTTTGCCAGGTCTGTTGCCAACAGTTTTTTCATATCCCGCGATGCTGATCGCAAGAGCAGCGTTGGCTGAGGCAACGCCAGCCTGCGCCTGGGCAACCCTGGCAGTCGATTGAGCCACGTCCGTCTTGGTTATTTCGCCGACCGCGAAACGGTCGTTGGCAGCCTTCAATTGCTGCTGCAAAACGGCCAAATTCTTCTGCCGCAGGATAACCGTTTTCCGGTCCCTGATAACATTCATGTAGGATTGAATGGTTTGAAAGATTACGTCCTGCTCGACAGCCAGAAGCGATTGCCGCCCAGCTTCGACATTTGCTTCCGCAGCTTTTACACCGTTGGTAGTTTTGAAGCCCTTGAATACGGGCTGAGACAAGACAATTGTCGCATCTCCCGGCGTACTCAGTGAACTCTTGTCAGTACTTGTATCTGACCACACCCGGCCCACAGAACCCTCAGCGGTAATCGTTGGGCGCCAACCTGACAGGGCCTGGGGAACCTGTTCGTCAGTTCCACGCTGCCGCGCGCGCTCGGCTTTTAACGTTGGATTGCTCGAGTAAGCACCAGCAATGGCCTCAGCCAGCGTTTCCGCAGACGCAATGGGACCGCTGGCAAGCAAAGTCGCCAACGCGACAAATGCCACCACAATACGCCCAACGCCACCAGAAACGCCCACCTTGCCGAACAAATTTTTCAAAATCTAGTGTCCCCCTAGCTCAAGTAAACAACACTGACCTACAAACGGGAACCACTGCCCCCGCGAATCCGAGTTCTCGCCAAAAGTTAACATAGGGTTTACTGGCTGAGCTCGCTGTAACCAAAATGCAACGAATGCTAAAAAACGAATGGCACAACGGCCACTTCAAATCCTGGCAGCGCTGAAATTGATGCGTCAAATGCTGGCCGCGATGATCTATTTCCATCATTTACGGTCAGAACATGCACTTTGGAGACGCCGTCTTGACCAATGGCGGCAATAATTCGCCCTTCGGCTCCAAGCTGATTGAACAGGCTGTCTGGAACTTCCTCTACTCTGCCCTCAATTATGATAACGTCGAAGGGACCATCCGCCGCACATCCCGCCGCCAATTTCCCTTCGACAACCTTAACGTCAGGGCTTTGTGACAACGCGGTCCGCATGGCAGTCGCCAGCTCAGCATCACATTCCAGGGCAACCACAGAGCTGGCCAAAAGCGAAACCACAGCGGCGCCATATCCGGTTCCAGCACCTACCATCAAAACCCGGTCAGTCGGCTTGACAGCCGCCAGATGAACCATCCGCGCAAATGCCATGGGCTCAATGAGATAGCGCGCACCGCCCGCCGCATCAGATTTGACCAGAATATCTTCGTCCAGATAGGCAATTGGCTTCTGCGCTACGGGAACAAAATCCTCGCGCCGAACCGATGCCATCGCATCAATAATACGGTGGTCCGTGATGCCGTTGGGCCGCACCTGCGATTCCACCATATTGTGCCGGGCGATAGCAAAATCAATCATATCCGATATCCAAATCAGTTGCCTGTCCGGGTTGATAGCCACCAAATCAGGACCAACGCAAGTGGTTTGAGGATTAAGTTGTTTCCCAAATTTCCATCGCCTATAAGGCCGCTCGAAGGCCTCGTGGCGGAGTGGTTACGCAGAGGACTGCAAATCCTTGCACCCCGGTTCGATTCCGGGCGAGGCCTCCAAAGTCCAAGCGCGCTTCCCGGCAAGCCGGAATAGGCTTGCCGAAAAGGAAACGCGCCAGATTAATAAGTTGGAGCAAATCCTTATCGCAAAAGTCTTCAACTTTTGCGGGATATGCTCTAGCAGGCTGCTGAAAAACTATTTTTGAGCCCATTTTAGCGGCATTTGATTCTGTTTCGTTCCCTATCTGATTCACTTACGTTCACGGTGATATGAGTGTATTCATAGGTGAATCGGAGTTTTTCAGCAGCCTGCTAGTGTTTGCCGTTGCGCGGCTGCCCATAGCCGAATTTCCTGGCCAGCCACGGCCAGCGAAAATGCAGCCAATACCCGATCTTGACGATCGCGCGTCTCCAAAAACGCCGCACGGCCGGGATATCCACTGACAGGACGGCAAATCCCAGCGGCAGCATCCAGAACCCCACTACCGGCAGAAACCAGAGAAATCCGCCCAGTATCAGCAGACAGCCAAGCCCAACGCGGAGCACCCGGTTGCCCGGGACATTAACGCTGTAGCCTGCAAATTTAACCTTAGCCAAACCAATTCCCTTGAATGTTAGCGGATATATGGTGTGTTATTGAGCTATTCCAAGTTAACATCTAATACTCAAAGCAACAAAATGTCTTTTCGTATCCAAAAGGCTCTGCTATACGGCCCAAACATTCCTCGATAGCTCAGTTGGTAGAGCATTCGACTGTTAATCGAATGGTCGCTGGTTCGAGTCCAGCTCGAGGAGCCAATTTCAAAAGCCGATTCCATCAGGGATCGGCTTTATTCTTGATGTTGAACCTGTTAGCTTGGACCCACAAGACAAAAAAAGGAGTTCATCGGTGGCGAAACCGGCGGCAAAAAAATCCAGTGACAAACCCGAAGATCGCACAATTGCGGTATCGCGCAGTTTCAAGGCACCCCGTGAAGTTGTCTTCGACTATTTAACCAAACCTGAACTCGTCAAGCAATGGATGGTTGGCCCCCCCGGCTGGTCCATGTCCGTCTGTGAAATTGACCTGAAACTGGCAGGCAAATATCGCTATGTCTGGAAGCAAGACAGCGACGGGACGCTGCTGGGAATGGGTGGCGTTTTCCGCCAGGTAAATTCACCAGAGCGATTTGCAGCCTACGAAAAGTTTGATGAGCCGTGGTATCCAGGCCAGGCATTCGTCACAACTGTTTTGGCAATGAAGGGCGACGAAACTGTTCTTTTCACGACGATCCAGTATGAGTCGAAAGCCATCCGCGATAGCGTTCTGAAAACCCCGATGCTCAATGGTTTGGCTTCAAACTACGACAACCTCAAGAAGCTTGTGGAAGTTTGACGAATTCGCCCCCGTAGGGCAATGCTAGGGCGAGATCAATTTTGATCGACGCTAAATACGCCCGTCATTCCCGTGCATGCGGGAATCCAGCTTTGAGCAGGCGAGCTTGTGGGTGTGGATTCCCGCATGCGCGGGAATGACGTGAAAGAGTGTTAGAGCTATCAAAACTGATCACGCTCTAGTCGAGAATTCGGAGTTTGTCATGGATATCAAGAACGACGTGGTCGCTGCGATCGGCAATACGCCCCTGATCAAGTTGCGGCAGGCCTCCGAGCTCACGGGTTGCACCATTCTCGGCAAGGCCGAGTTCATGAATCCAGGCCAGTCCGTGAAAGACCGTGCCGCACTTTTCATTATCAGGGACGCCATCGCCAAGGGCCAATTGAAACCCGGCGGCACGATTGTTGAGGGAACAGCCGGAAACACCGGTATTGGTTTGGCCGTGGTGGCGAGAGCCATGGGTTTCCGGACTGTAATTGTGATCCCCGCAACCCAATCGCAGGAAAAGAAAGATGCGATCCGCCAGCTAGGTGCAGAGCTCGTGGAAGTGCCCGCAGTTCCATACAAAAATCCAAACAACTATGTGAAATATTCGGGGCGTTTGGCAACAGCCATGGGTGGCCTTTGGGCCAATCAGTTTGACAACGTGGCAAATCGCCAAGCCCACATCGAAACCACGGCACCCGAGATTTGGGCACAAACCGATGGCAAGGTGGATGCTTTTGTATCAGCAGTTGGTTCGGGTGGAACCTTGGCAGGCGTCAGCATGGGTCTGAAATCGCGCAACAAGAATATCAAAATTGTTCTGGCCGACCCCCCCGGCGCCGCACTTTACAACTACTACAAGACCGGCCAACTCAAGGCCGAGGGCTCCTCCATAACAGAAGGCATCGGCCAGGGCCGCATTACCGCCAATCTCGAAGGAGCCATCGTCGATGAGGCCTTTCTCATTCCAGACAGCGAATCCATTCCGATTGCCTTTGACTTGCTGGAGCACGAAGGCCTCTGCATGGGAGGCTCAACAGGCGTGAATGTGGCGGGCGCCATTCACATGGCCAAGCAAATGGGGCCTGGACACACCATCGTGACAATCCTCTGCGACTATGGAACCCGTTATGCCTCCAAACTCTTCAACCCCGAATTCCTGCGCGAAAAAAACTTGGCAGTGCCGAAGTGGCTAACCGAAGTGCCAAAAGTGCCAAACGTTTTTGATCCTGTTTAAGAATGACAATTCTGCTTTTCCGCGAAAATGCCTTTTTGAAATCTGTCGACGCTATCGTTCAGAGCGTGAACGAACGCGGCGGCATCATCGTGGACAAAACCAACTTCTATGCAGCAGCTGGCGGACAACCTGGTGATGTTGGCACAATTGCCCATAACGGCAACAAAATCAAAATAACGACGACGGTCTATGATGATAAAAAATCCGTCATTCATGTGCCGACAAATTTGGAAAACCTGCCGGCCATTGGCGATGCGGTTACGCTTAACCTCAACTGGGATATTCGTTATCGCAATATGCGGGCGCACACGATGATGCATTTGCTCTGCGCCTGCGTGCCGTTTCCGGTAACCGGCGGCGCAATTTCCGAAGATGGCGGGCGCATTGATTTTGACATTCCCGAAGGACAAATTCCCAACAAGGATGAGCTGACGGAGCGCATCAATCAGCTGATTGCCGACAATCATGGCGTTACCTTTCGCTGGATCACCGATGAAGAAATGCAAGCCAACCTGCACTTGGTCCGCACCATGTCAGTCAAGCCACCGATGGGAACCGGCAGGGTGCGCCTTGTGATGATTGGTGATGAGGGTAAAATTGATCTGCAACCCTGCGGCGGAACCCACGTTAATGCGACTGGCGAAATCGGCCCGGTGCGCGTTGCCAAGATAGAGAACAAGGGTAAAATCAATCGCCGCATCAGATTGGCATTTGCATAGACAGGAAGTGGCCATGACCCAGGAAATTGTTTCGACCCAATGGCTGGATGAACACAGGAATTCGCCCGACATCTCGATCATTGATTGTTCCTGGCATTTGGCCGCCGCCAAACGCGACGCAAAATCTGAATTCCTGGCTGGCCGGATTCCCGGCGCGCAATTTTTCGACATCGATTTGATTTCCGATACCGAAAGCCCCTTGCCGCACATGCTGCCCAAGCCGGAAAAATTCTCCGCCAGCGTTCGAAAGATGGGCATCGGCGACGGTAAAAAAGTCATCTGCTATGACAGTGCCGGACTGTTCTCAGCGGCCCGCGTTTGGTGGATGTTCAAAATATTTGGCCACACTGACGTGGCCGTTCTGGATGGCGGCCTGCCAAAATGGAAGGCCGAAAATCGTGACCTCGAAGATGGCCCACCCGTCAAGCCACAAGAGCGCCACTTCACCGCGCGCTTCCAATCCATGATGGTCCGCGACAAGGCTGACATGCGAAAAGCGCTGCAAATCGCCGACGCGCGTTCGCCGGCAAGGTTTCGCGGTGAAGAGGCAGAAGCCAGACCGGGTGTTCGCGCCGGCCACATACCAGGCGCCAGGAACGTGCACTACGCCTCACTGTTGAAGCCTGATGGCACTTTGAAGCCGGAGGCCGAAATCGCCAAGATGTTCGAAATGGCAAATATCGACATCACAAAACCGGTCATCACCAGCTGTGGCTCTGGCGTCACGGCTGCCATACTGACCCTCGGCCTCACCATGTTGGGTGCGAAGGACCACGCCCTCTATGATGGCTCTTGGACCGAGTGGGGTTCAGCAGCCGATACCGCAGTGGCAACCGGTCCTTAGCCAATGCGCGAAATTGAAACGACCGTCACTTTTCTGGAAATGAATTCTGAGAGGCGCCATCAAGTTGCGCCCCCAACCAAGCTGAAACTCATGTTGCTGCGGCCGGAAAATATTACGCCCGGCTTTTATCGCTACCTCTATGACACCGTGGGCGCCAGCTATCACTGGCTTGACCGGAAGAATCTCGCAGAAGAGGAGTTGGCAACCCTTATTCACGCCGATGGCGTTGAGGTGTGGGTGCTCTATGTGAACGGGCAACCTGCGGGCTATTTCGAATTGGTCCCGGTTGAGCCGGCAACTGTCGAACTCGAATATTTTGGATTGATCAAGGAATTTCAAGGCAAAGGCCTCGGCAAATGGTTCCTGGCGGAAGCCATACGCGCCGCCTGGACCAAAAAACCGCAAAGAGTGATCATCGAAACCAACACACTCGACGGACCAAGAGCCCTGCCCCTCTACCAAAAAATGGGATTTACGGTTTATGATCAGAGGTCAAAGGTCCTACAGGTGATGGATTAGGGATCACTTGCGTCCGATTTGAATTTATGTTATAACTTACGTTATAATAGAGGTTCCCATGAACAAACATCTCACACTTGCCACTTTGAAAGTAACCACCGTCGGAAATTCAGTTGGCGTGACACTTCCCAAGGAAGTGCTGGCGAAACTGCGCGTCGGCAAAGGCGACACGCTGTGCGTGACCGAAACGCCGGACGGCATCTTGCTGACACCCTACAGCGCCGAATTCGCCGAGATCATGGAAGCCGCTGAAGTTATTATGCGTGAAAACCGCGATGCCTTGAAAGCTCTGGCCCAATAAATCATGCCTGAGCCCATTTGGATTCCACGTGAGATGGTCCTCGCGATGCATCTCCGTCAGCTTGCCGAACACGGCGGTGGTCAAGGCGTGCGCGATGATGGCCTATTGGATTCGGCGCTTCAACGGCCCCAAAATAAACTTGCCTATGAATCGCCCGATCTCGCCGAACTCGCAGCGGCGTATGCTTTTGGCATTGCCAGGAATCATCCCTTTATCGATGGGAACAAACGGACGGCGTTGGTGACGTCGTTTACGCTTCTGTATGTCAATGGCTTGAAGGTGATCACGAGTCAGGAAGAGAACACAAAAAAATTTATGGCCTTGGCTGCAGGAACAATTGAGGAAAAAGAACTTGCAGATTGGTTCAAGCAGAACACCAGCGCACGCTGACATTTCCTCAATGCAAAATCTGGCTCAGGAACAATTTCGTCCGCTCGCTTTTGGGGCTTTCGAAGAATTCCTTGGGGGAGTTTTGCTCGATGATCTGGCCTTGATCCATGAAAATTACCCGGTCAGCCACCTGCCGGGCAAATCCCA
>JANNXN010000096.1:0-21929 GCA_031409595.1 Rhodobiaceae bacterium | reverse complement strand
GGCACCACACTTCGCCCTTGCGGGCTTCGCGTGGCGCAGCCACAGGGAGCTTTCAAGGGCGAAGCGTGTCCGGCGGAGCTCGAAGGGCGGAGACGGACTGGTAGATCAAGATGTGGTACGTTTACATCATCAGAAGCATTTCAAGTCCGAATAAAGAGTATACTGGCCTGTCCGCCGACTTGAAGCAAAGGTTCAAAGACCATAATTCCGGAAAATCAACACATACAGCCAAGTATTTACCTTAGGAACTCGTCTGGTATTGCGCCTTTGCAGAAAAACAATTGGCCTTGGACTTTGAGAAATATCTTAAATCGCACTCCGGAAGGGTGTTTGCGGCAAAAAGACTTGTCGGTAACATAACTGAAGCAAAAAAATCTGCTTCACAGCTTGCTGCCTTGGGCGGCAGTGATCCTGATGCCGGTGCAGCGCCAAGGCGCCGGCCAAAACTGGAATGATGCTGCTCGATATGTCGGTTTGGATCGGTCATTTGCGGAAGAACGACAGTATTTTGGTGCGCCTTCTAGAAGTGCGGCAAATATTGATGCACCCATTTGTCATTGGCGAATTGGCGTTGGGAAGTCTGCTGCAACGCAGGCAAGTTCTAAATGAGCTTGCAAATCTGCCTTTGGCCGCCAAAGCCTCTGACGGGGAAGTGCTTGTGCTGATCGAATGGCACCGTCTTGCGGGCTCAGGCATTGGCCATATCGATGCTCACCTTCTCGCATCGGCAAGCATAAGTGATGCCTCATTGTGGACACGCGACAGGCATTTGCATCAAGTGGCGCTCAGCCTTGGCCTGGCGCGATTGCACTGAGTTTGCCAAGCCTTGAGTATTCGTTTCCAGTCTTGTATGGCTCAATTTTTCGAGTGAGCAAGGATGAGTCTGTTCAATGGCCATAAAGCTTCATAAAGGTGATTTGCCAGCAGGCCTCGATTTCGGTGCATCGGTTGCCGTCGATACGGAAACCCTGGGCCTGCTGCCGCATCGCGACAAGTTGTGCCTGGTTCAGCTTTCAGCCGGCGATGGCAACGCCCACTTGGTGCAAATAGACCGGAGCACCAACGAGGCGCCAAACCTCAAAGCGCTGCTTGCCGACCCGAAGGTGACCAAGATTTTTCATTTCGCCCGCTTCGATGTTGCCGTGCTCAAGCAATATCTTCAGGTCGACACATTTCCGCTCTATTGCACCAAACTGGCGTCACGGTTGACGCGGACCTATACGGATCGCCATGGCCTCAAGGATTTGGTGAAGGAATTGCTTGGCATAGAACTTAACAAACAGCAGCAAAGTTCCGACTGGGGCGCCCATCTCTTGAGCGACGCGCAAAAACAATATGCCGCTGAAGACGTGCTTTATCTCCACGAGCTAAAATCCAGGCTCGACAAAATGCTGGAGCGCGAAGGTAGAGCCAGTCTTGCAAAGGCGTGTTTTGATTTTATCCCCACGCGTGCAGCCCTCGATCTCGCCGGGTGGACTGAAGAAGATGTCTTCGCACACTGATGCTGACAGGGCCCTGCAGGCTGCTGCACGACGTGCCCAGCTTGCCCCCATTCTCAGTAAGGTTGCCATTGCTTTCGCCTTGGCCATTGTTGCAATTTTTCTTTATCAGTCCGGCATTGTCGAGGCCCTGATGCCGCGAAACAGGCAAGCCCCATTGACCGTAGAAAAACCCGAGCAGATAAGTGGGCAGTTTTCGCGCCTGGCAGGATTTGACCGTGAAAACCAGCCCTATGAGTTAAGCGCGAGAAAGGGCATTCAAGATAAGGATCAGCCCAATCTCGTTCACATGGAAGGAATTGCCGGTTCATTCAAAAAGAAATCCGGTCGCGCCTTTTTGTTGTCATCCAATACGGGCCTCTATGATTCAAAACTCAAGGAAATGGACATGCAAGGTCAAGTCCGGATTGAGCAGCCCGGCAAATTTACGGCCGTGATGGACAAAGCCCATGTCAACATTGAGAATAAGGATCTGGTGTCTGAAGTTCCTGTCGTCGTGGAATTCGAGTCGGGCAGGCTAACGGCAGGCGGCATCAAGATCAGTGAAAACGGGCGCAATGTATTGTTTACAAAGGGCGTGAAGGCGCGTTTTGAACAAAAAGCAAAAGAGGGAAGCCAAGGCCAATGATCTACAGAACTCTATTTTCAGCACTGGCGCTGTCGGTGCCGCTCCTGTCCGCGCAGTTAGCGCTTGCCCAACAGGCGCCCGTAGATGTTGAAGCGAATGAAATGGAAATTGTTGATGCCGATAAACGCGCCATTTTCCGTGGCGATGTGGATGCCGTGCGCAGCGGTGACCACATCAAGAGCGACGAGATGGTGGTCGACTATTCGGAAGTAAAACAGGCCGACGGCACCAGCAAATCCCAGGTGAGCAAGCTTGACGCCACAGGCAACGTCACCATTCTCACCAACAAGCAGGTCATTACCGGGGATTGGGCCAAGCTCAATGTTTTGACGGATCAATTGGAAGTGGGCGGAGGCGTGAAAGTGGTTGAAGGAAAAACCGTTTTGAGGGGCCCCAAACTGTATGTTGATCTCAAAACTAAAAAATTGATCATGTCCGGAGGCCGGGTTAAGGGCAGTTTTGTTCCAAAATAGTGGCATTCATGTAAAATTAAGACAAATAGGCGGTAATCAGTGGTGCAAAGCGGTGAGGTTGAACGGGGTCTAAATCAGGGCAGGGTGAAATCAGCTCCAGCCCGGACCAGGATCACGGATTTTCGTGGGTTTTCGCCCAAGGGAAGTTCGACGTCTCAACTGGAACCCGCGCGCGAAGGAATTGTCGCCTCGATGCTCGTCAAGAGCTATAAGCGCAAGCCCGTTGTGCGCGGAGTGACACTCACTGTGAGGCGAGGTGAAGCCGTAGGTCTTCTCGGACCCAATGGCGCTGGCAAGACGACGGTGTTCTATATGATCACCGGCCTGATTGCCGCCGACCAGGGAACGATCAGTCTTGACGGGGCAGATATAACCCATCTGCCAATGTACCAGCGAGCCAGGCTGGGCATTGGTTATCTGCCTCAGGAAAGTTCGATCTTCCGCGGCCTGTCGGTTGAAGATAATATTCGCGCCGTGCTTGAGCTCGTCGAGCCCGAGAGATCAAGGCGCGAAAGTGTGTTGCGTGAGTTGCTTGATGAGTTCTCGATTAACCACATACGGCATTCGCCGGCTGTTTCATTATCTGGCGGAGAACGTCGCCGGGTGGAAATCGCCCGCGCCCTTGCCGCCGACCCCAAATTCATGCTCCTCGACGAGCCCTTCGCAGGAATTGACCCGATTGCAATCGGTGATATTCGCAACCTGGTGCGACAGCTCACCGCTCGGGGAATCGGGGTGCTTATTACGGATCACAACGTGCGAGAAACCCTCGAGCTCATCGACCGCGCCCTCATCATCCATGAAGGCCAGGTCCTGACCGAAGGCACGCCCAATGAAATCGTCAATAATCGGGAAGTACGTCGCCACTATTTGGGTGAGGAATTTTCGCTGTAAAGAGAGTAGCCGCGCATGGCGTTGATGCAACGGATGGACTTGCGACAAGGCCAGTCACTGGTCATGACGCCCCAGTTGCAACAGGCCATCAAGCTGTTGCAAATGTCCAACCTCGAATTGCAAACCTATGTCGAGGGCGAACTCGAACGCAATCCGCTGCTGGAGCGCGATGAGCGCAATGACGTTGTAAAGCCTGATCAGCCCGAGCCAGCCCGCAGCGAAACCGATACGGTTGCAGGTCTCAGCGCCAATGAATCCAACGAGGATCGCCTGCGCACGCTCGATACTGATCTTGAAAATGTCTACACCCACGAAGCCCGCGCCGACGCGAGCAGCCGTGATGGTGCGGCACCCGCTGATTCTGGATGGGCCTCATTGCGCACATCAGGCGGCGTATCGCTCGACAGTGACGACTATGACTTCAGTTCAACCCTCACCAAAGCTGAAACGCTTGGCGAGCATCTGACCGATCAGCTGAACCTGAACGTCTTGGATCCCACCGACCGCATCATAGGCCACAATCTTATTGGCATGGTGAACGAGGCGGGCTATCTGACCTCAAATCCAGCCGACATAGCGGAATATCTCGGCACAACTTCTGGTCATGTCATCCGCGTACTGACAGTCCTGAAGACATTTGATCCCGTCGGTGTATTTGCGGCCGATCTGGAGGAGTGCCTGGCCCTGCAGTTGCGTGAGCGTGATCGCTTTGATCCCGCCATGGCAACGCTGGTTGCCAACCTCAATCTCGTTGCCAAACGCGACTTCGCCGCCCTGAAAAACCTCTGCAAGGTTGACCTAGAAGACGTCAAGGACATGATCGCCGAGCTAAAGCACTTGAATCCGAAACCCGGCCATGCCTTCGGTTCCGACCCCGTGCAACCCGTTGTGCCGGATGTATTTGTGCGCGCCGCCCAGGACGGCGCCTGGGCTGTGGAACTCAACAACGACACTCTGCCAAAAGTTCTGTTCAACAATCAATATTTGAGCAAGGTTTCACGCACCGCCTCGCGCGAGCAAGACAAGAACTATCTCAGCGAGTGCCAGGCAAGCGCCACATGGCTGATAAAAAGCCTCGATCAGCGCGCCAAAACTATTTTGAAAGTCGCCCGTGAAATCGTTCGCCAGCAGGATGCATTTCTGGTTCTCGGCGTGCAGCACCTGCGACCGATCAATTTGAAGACCGTAGCCGAAGCCATCGAAATGCACGAATCAACCGTGAGCCGCGTGACCTCCAACAAATACATGGCAACGCCCCGCGGCACTTATGAACTGAAATATTTTTTCACCACAGCCATCGCGTCTTCAAATCTGGGCGGTGAAGATCACTCAGCCGAATCCGTTCGCCAGCGCATCAAAAACATGATCTCCGCCGAAGCGCCTGCCAGCATTCTTTCCGATGACACAATTGTCGATGTTCTCAAGCAGGAAGGCATTGAAATTGCCCGGAGAACTGTTGCCAAGTATAGGGAATCGCTAAACATTCCATCGTCCATACAGCGCCGCCGCATAGCCCGGTCTGAAGCCCCATAGGGCAATTGACTTCACCCTCCCGCAAGACTAGTTTCCGCTCCGTTTCAAGGGTCGCTTTGTAGGCGAAGATTTCCACCAGGGATCATTTCAAAACAGTTGACGTTAGCAATTCCCACGCCCATGTTTTATAGTGGGAGTGGCGGAGAAGGATATTCGCGAGCCATGCAAATTAAAGTAACCGGCAAGAATCTCGATATCGGTGAAACCCTCAGAGCCCACGTCAGTGAGCGCCTCCAACAGTTCAGGCAGAAGTATTTCGATGGCACGGTGCATGCCCACGTGACAGTCGAGAAACAACGCTCAAGTTTTCAGACCGATTGCAGCCTGCATTTGGCCACTGGCCTCATCCTCCAGGCCCATGGAACCGCCCACGACGCGTTTCCAAGTTTTGATGCGGCAGCCCTGCATCTTGAAAAACAACTGAAGCGCTACAAGCAGCGCCTCAAGGAACACCACAAGGAACGCCGCGAACCGGTGCGCCGTTCGGAGGCTGCAGATTATGTAATTCAAGCCAGCCCCGAGGAAAATGACGAACCGAAGGGTCTGAGCCCCGTGGTAATCGCTGAAAGTGTGACGAGCGTGCCAGAACTTTCGGTAGGCGAGGCCGTCATGCAGCTTGAAATTTCCAATGTGCCTTTCGTCCTGTTTCGCAACAGCAAAGGTGGCCAAACCAGTGTTGTCTATCGCCGCAGCGATGGCAACATCGGCTGGGTCGAACCACGGTCGGCCGCCTAGGTGGAGTAGAGCAATGACAAATCTTGCTGATATCATTGACGCCCACGCCGTATTGCCAAGTGTAAAGGCCCAGAGCAAAAAGCAGCTGCTGCAGGAGCTTTCGCAAGCTGCGGCAAAAATTGTCGATGTCGATCACCGCGTCATTTTTGAAACACTTCTCACCCGCGAAAAACTGGGCTCAACCGGCATCGGCCAGGGCATCGCAATTCCCCACGGAAAGCTCCCGGGGATTAGCCGCGTCAATGGATTGTTTGCCAGGCTTGCAACCCCGATCCCCTACGACTCATTGGATGGCCAACCCGTCGACTTGGTGTTTGTCCTGCTGGCCCCCGACCACGCCGGAGCCGATCACCTGAAAGCCCTGGCCCGCATCTCCCGGCTGCTCCGCGAGAATGATACAATCACCAAGCTGCGTGGCACTGATACGGCGGAGGGACTGTATTCGATTTTGACGCAGCCATCAGCAACAGCTTCTGCCGCCTGATGGCAGGAGCCCCATGATGAGCAAATCGGCACTCATCTTCTGGGGCGGCTGGGAAGGCCATACGCCGGAGCGCAGCGCCACTGTTGTGAAGGACATGCTTCAACGAAACGGTTTTAGCGTTGAAATGTCGGCCGGAACCGAAGTGCTTGCCGATCCTGAATTGGGAAAGTTCAATTTGATTGTTCCGGTCTTCACCATGTCAACGATCAAAAAACTGGAGCTCGAAAATCTGACCAGAGCAGTGCGCGAAGGAACTGGCCTCGCTGGCTTTCATGGAACCATGTGCGACAGCTTCCGCAACGAAACCGAATATCAATTCATGACGGGCGGTCAATGGGTATCCCACCCCGGCAACATCATCGACTACCGGATCGACATAACCCGTAGCGACGATCCCGTCATGAGGGGCATATCGAGCTTCGCCTACCGCTCGGAACAATATTACATGCACACGGACCCGAGCAACGAAGTGCTGGCCACAACAACTTTCACTGATGAACACTTCCCCTCAATCGGTGGCGTGGTCATGCCCGTCGTGTGGAAGCGGCGATACGGTAAAGGCCGTGTTTTCTACAGCGCTCTGGGCCACACCGCCGATGAATTTCAAGTTCCCGAAATGGCGACCATTTTCGAACGCGGCGCAGTTTGGGCTGGAGAAAGTTCGTAAACGTCAGTGCAAGCTGATCGTCACCAACTCATGCTCATCAGCGCTCACCACCGCGGCTTCTCGTGTCCCGGAAATGGAAATCGGCGAACCATTGGCATTGAACAGGCAAAACAGCTTCGCATCTGGCGGAACTTTCGCTTGTTTTCCCACCATGCGGATAACATCGCGGCCTTCGACCTCGCGGATATAGGAGAGCGCGCCATTGCCAAGCTGTGCCAGCTCTTCGACGCTCAGTTGAAATTCCTTGTTCATCCTACTGCTCCTTGATCTCGATGCGGCGAATAACTGTATTGGGTTCTGGTCGTTTGAGATTAATCACCAAAAGGCCATTCGAAAGGTTGGCGCCAGTCACATCTACACCATCTGCCAGAACAAAGGCGCGCACAAATTGCCGCCCCGCAATGCCACGGTGCAAATACTCTGGTGTGCCATCTTCTTTAATACGCCCACGTATATTTAGTTGATTATCCTCAACCGTAATTTCAAGGTCAGATTTGGAAAATCCTGCAACGGCCAAGGTAATGCGCAAGCCCTCATCAGCCGGCAGTCGCTCAATATTGTAAGGCGGATAGGCCTCTCCTGAGGTTTTGTGGGCCCGCTCCAGCAGGCGCTCAACCTCGTCAAACCCCAGCAAGAGCGGCGAAGAAAATATCGAAATCTTGTTCATATCGTCTATGCCCTTGTAAAAGCGGCCTTTTTTTAAACCCAGTCCAAAAGGCACTGGATATCAGAACCTCAATATGAGAATGCTCTCATTTTGTTTCAAGAGGTGGCAGTGATAGGCTCTGATGATTGGGTTGGGAAAACTGTCCTGGTCGTTGGCGGCAGCGGCGGCATAGGCAGTGCGGCAGCCGAAGAATTTGCCAATGCCCGGGCCAATATCGCCATCGCTGATCTCCATGTCGGAAATCTGCCATCAAACTATTTGGCAATACCAGCCGACATCACGCGCGTTGCCGGCTGCGAGAGCACGATCAGAAAAACGAAGGTGATGTGTGCCCACTTGCAAATGACAGGGATTTGGCGTCAATTGAAGCTTGGCTTGATCAGCCGGTAAAAAATTAGGGAGACACATATGATCAAGAAATTGCTCGCAACCGCCGCTGTATCCGCAATGATGGCGGTTTCCGCCTTTGCAGCAGATGACAAACCAGCCATTGTTTTTGATATTGGCGGCAAGTTCGATAAGTCATTCAATGAAAGCATGTTTAACGGTTCGGAAAAGTTCAAAGCTGAATCGGGCGTGGCTTACGGCGAATTTGAAATCTCCAACGAAGCCCAGCGCGAACAGGCCATCCGCAATTTCGCTGATCAAGGCTACAGCCCGATCATCGCCGCAGGCTTTGCGCAAGCCGCAGCAGTGGAAAAGGTTGCCAAGGAATATCCGGATCTCAAGTTTGCCATCGTCGACATGGTTGTTGATCTGCCAAACGTGCAGTCCATCGTGTTCAAGGAACAGGAAGGATCATACCTCGTCGGCATGTTGGCTGGCATGGCGTCAAAGTCAGGCACTGTTGGCTTTGTTGGCGGCATGGATATTCCCTTGATCCGTCGTTTTGGCTGCGGCTACGCCCAGGGCGTCAAAGCAGCTAAGGCCGATGCAAAAGTCATCCAGAACATGACCGGTGACACGGGCGCTGCCTGGAATGATCCGGTCAAGGGTGGTGAAATCACCAAGGGTCAAATGTCGCAAGGGGCTGACGTTGTATTCGCGGCAGCTGGCGGCACCGGTCTCGGAGTTCTCCAGGCAGCGGCTGATGGCGGCGCACTGTCAATCGGCGTTGACGCCAACCAGAACCATTTGCACCCCGGCAAAGTATTGACCTCCATGCTCAAGCGTGTGGATGTTGCCGTTTATAACGTCATGAAGTCTGGCAAGGATGGCGCATTCAAGCCAGGCATCCAGGAACTTGGTCTCGCCGAAGATGGCGTAGGCTATGCTGTTGATGACAACAACAAGGCGCTCATCACTGCTGAAATGACAACTGCCGTTGAAAAAGCCAGGGCTGACATTATCTCGGGCGCGGTAAAAGTGCACGACTATATGGCAGACAACAAGTGCCCGGTTGAATAATCTGCAAGCCTCCTGACAATTGGCCCTCTCCCGTCCTGGGAGAGGGTTGAATTGAATCAACAATGACTTCAGCCATCGAACTCATCGGAATTGACAAACGCTTTGGTGCCGTTCACGCCAACAAGGATGTGAGCTTGGCCATTGCGCAAGGTTCCATTCATGGCATCATCGGTGAAAACGGCGCCGGTAAGTCGACATTGATGTCGATCCTCTTTGGTTTTTACGCCGCCGACAAAGGCGAAATCAAAGTCAAAGGCCAGGCCGTCAAAATAAAGTCCTCATTGGAGGCAATCAATCTCGGCATCGGCATGGTGCACCAGCACTTCATGCTGGTTGATAATTTCACTGTTCTTGAAAATGTCGTGCTGGGCGCCGAGGGTGGAAACCTGATTGGCCCGGCACTTGAAAAAGCCCGGGCTGAATTAACGAGGCTCGCACGCGATTATGAATTGGAAGTGGACCCCGATGCCGTCGTCGGTGATTTGCCGGTGGGCCTGCAGCAGCGTGTTGAAATTCTCAAGGCCCTTTTCAGGGGGGCCGAAACTTTAATTTTGGACGAGCCAACCGGCGTGCTCACGCCAGACGAAGCCGATCACTTGTTTCGCATTTTGGGCCAACTCAGGGACCAGGGTAAAACCGTAATCCTCATCACCCACAAGCTGCGCGAGATCATGGCAATCACGGATCATGTCTCGGTCATGCGGCGGGGCGAAATGGTGGCGACCAGGGAAACCAAAAAAACCTCCGTTGAAGAATTGGCGGAATTGATGGTGGGAAGGCGCGTGCTGCTCCGCGTCAAAAAGGGCAAAGCCAAACCAGGTGCCGTCGTTCTCGAGGTCAAAAATCTCACATGGCGCGACCGTAAGGGCACACCCCGCGTCGACAATGTTTCTTTCAATGTGAGGGCCGGTGAAATCGTCGGCATTGCGGGCGTCTCCGGCAATGGTCAGTCCGAACTGTTGGATCTCATTGCCGGGATTGCCAAGCCAACATCAGGCGACATCATTTTTGAAGGCAAAAATATTGGCATATTGGGAGACCCGCGGCACTTGCGGAAAGAGGGTATCGCCCATGTGCCCGAAGACCGCCAGCATCGCGGCCTCATCACCAGTTTCGACGCCTCGGAATCGGGCATTCTCGGCTGGCACTATGATGAATCGCTCGGCAAGGGATATAGGCTTGACCGCGACGCCGTATTGAAACGCTGCAATGCGGAAATGCAGGAATTTGATGTGCGCCCCGCTGACCCGCTGCTCAGAAGCGCCAAATTCTCCGGCGGCAACCAGCAGAAGATAATTTTGGCCCGTGAACTGAAGCGCAATCCGGATTTGTTGATTGTGGGCCAGCCCACCCGCGGCGTTGATATTGGCGCCATTGAATTCATCCACAAGCGGCTCATTGAACTCCGCGATCAGGGCAAGGCCGTGCTTTTGGTGTCCGTGGAACTCGATGAAATTCGCTCGCTCTCCGATCGCATCCTGGTCATGTTCGCCGGGCGCATCATGGGCGAGCGCGATGCATCTGCCGATGAGCGCGAGATTGGCCTGTTGATGGCAGGCGTTTCAAAGGATGCCGCGTAATGGCCAACGCACGAGGCGAGCTTCCAGCCTGGGTTGATGTGGGCCTCATACCGTTGCTCAATTTGTTCGTCGCACTGCTCGTTGCGGGTCTCGTTGTTCTCATCATCGGCGAAAATCCGCTCGAAGCCATGTGGATCATGCTCAAGGGCGCGGTGGGCTCGGTCAAGGGCTGGGGCTATGTGCTCTACTACGCCACCAACTTTATTTTTACGGGCCTTGCTGTAGCCGTCGCCTTCCATGCGGGCCTCTTCAATATCGGCGGCGAAGGCCAAGCCTACTTTGCGGGCCTTGGTGCTGCCATCGTGGGACTCGGGCTTGAATTTCTGCCGTGGCCAATTGTAATTCCACTCGCCATTCTGGCATCAGTGTTGTTTGGTGCGTTCTGGGCCTGGATACCGGGATACCTGCAAGCCAAGCGCGGCAGCCACATTGTCATCACCACCATCATGTTCAACTTCATCGGCGCCAGCCTGATGGTCTATCTCATCAACAACTGGTTTCGTCCGATCGGAAAAATGGCCGTCGAAAGCCGCGAGATCACCGGCGCCTATATCCTGAGTTTTCGTGAAATCGGCTTGCAGTTTTTTGGCGTGCGCCTGCCATCAACGCCGCTCAACCTCACGGTATTTATCGCCGTCATTGCCGTAGTCTTCGTATGGTATTTGCTCTGGCGCACCAAGCTTGGCTATGAAATCCGCGCGGTGGGCGCCAACCCGGAAGCCGCAATCTACGCTGGCATAAAACCTGATCGCATTATAATCATCGCGATGGCAATTTCTGGCGGCCTCGCAGGGCTGATGGCGGTGAACGAAGTCCTGGGCGTGCAGCATCGCCTGTTGCTGGAATTTGCCGGAGGTGCGGGCTTTGTAGGCATTGCAGTGGCCCTCATGGGGCGCTCGCATCCCGTTGGCATTGTCTTCGCTGCCATGCTGTTTGGCCTGCTCTACCAGGGCGGTGCTGAACTTTCCTTCGCCAAGCCCCTGATCTCGCGTGACATGATTGTGGTGATCCAGGGGCTGGTGATCCTCTTCATGGGGGCCCTTGAATATGCGTTCCGCCCCACCCTTGCCGCCATCTTTGCGAACGTGGAGGACTAGCCCGTGGATTTCTCGCTGCTTCCCGAAATTCTGGCCTCCACCATCAGGCTCTCTGTGCCACTGGTTCTGGCTTGCCTCGCTGGCCTGTGGTCCGAGCGCTCCGGCATTGTGGATATCGGCCTTGAAGGCAAAATGCTGGCGGCAGCTTTTGCCGCCGCCGCTGCCGCCGCCCATTTCCAGTCCGCCTGGATCGGCATGGTATTTGCAATCCTCGTCTCCCTGGGTTTGGCCCTTGTCCATGGCTACGCATCCATCAATCAGCGCGGCAATCAGGTTGTCTCCGGTGTTGCGATAAACATGATGGCCGCTGGCCTCGCCGTTGTGCTCGGCAATACCTGGTTCAAGGAAGGTGGCCGCACCCCAGCCCTTCCCGAAGCCGCCCGCTTCATGCCGATTGATCTGCCGGGCAGTGCAGCCCTTGCCGACGTGCCGCTGCTAGGCGCAATCGTCACCATCGTTTCCGGTCACTCAATCATCACCTACGTGACGATCCTGCTGGTGCCACTCACCGCCTGGGCGCTGGCCAAAACCAGATTTGGCTTGCGCCTTCGCGCCGTCGGTGAAAATCCTCATGCGGTTGATACGGCCGGAATTTCAGTCGCCATGCTCCGCTACAAGGCCGTGATCATTGCCGGCATATTGTGTGGCGTGGCAGGCGCGTTCTTGTCCACTTCGCTGTCGGCAAGTTTTGTCCGCGACATGACGGCTGGTCGTGGTTTCATGGCCTTGGCCGCCTTGATATTTGCCGGCTGGCGCGCCTGGCCTGCGCTCTTCGCCTGCCTGTTGTTTGGCTTCCTGCAAGCCAGTGGCAACTACCTGCAAGGCGTTCACCTGGGCGGCGTTGAAGTGCCCGTGCAATTCATCAACATGCTGCCTTATCTCTTGACAGTGGTTCTGCTCGCAGGCTTCATCGGAAAATCCATCCCCCCCAAAGCCAGCGGCATTCCTTACACCAAGGACCGATGACATGAATGATTTGATTGCCGCTGCAAAATCAGCCCGCCTCAAGGCCTACGCACCCTATTCAAAATTTCTGGTGGGAGCGGCAGTGCGCGACGAGCGGGGACAAATCCACGGCGGCTGCAACATCGAAAACGCCGCTTACCCGCAAGGCTGGTGCGCTGAAACCTCCGCCATCGCCGCCATGATCATGTCAGGCGGAAATGCAATTGCGGAAATGGCAGTCATTGGTTCAGGTGATCTGCTCTGCACACCCTGCGGCGGCTGCCGCCAGAAAATCCGCGAATTCGCCAAGGGAGATGTCAACATCCACATCTGCGGAGAAGACGGACGAGTGAAGCAAACTTTTACCCTCGATGAACTTCTACCCGCATCCTTTGGCCCGGAGAATTTGGGGGTATAATATACGCAATATACGTAAATTACGTATATTGCGTATTTAACGAAATTAGCGTATATTACGTATTTTGGAGTGTGCACCATGAAATCCTTTTCAACCGGCGATCTTTCCCGCAAAATCGGTGACGTAACCCACGCCGCCAGCCAGGCTCCCGTCAGCATTACACAGCACAACAGACCCCGCTACGTGATGATGAGTGTGGAGATGTTTCAGCGTTTGAATCCGCGCCGCGTCTTTGGTGTTGAAGATGTGCCAAGTGAAATCGCCGATTGGCTTGTTCCTCAGTTGGAGGCATTCGGACGCGGCGAAGGCGGATATGAAGAGTGATTATCTGAAGCAAGGCGACGTATTCTACTTTCCCTACCTTTGGAAAGAAGAGGCCAAGAGCGGCGTAACTGATTCCAAGGAGCGAACGTGCTGTCTTGCTTTCAACAGCATTCCTCCTTCCGGCCAGCGCTATCTTGTCATCGTTCCAATAAGCGACAGGAAATCGGCAGTTGGCACATCAATTGAAGTTCCCGAAACTGAAAAACTACGGGCCGGACTCAATCCGGCAAGGCCCGCGCATGTACATGTCGACGAATTCAATTTTGATCCGGTTGAAGGATCATTTGTCCGCCGGGCCAAGCCAAAAATTCTTGGCCGCTTCAGCAAAGGATTTACCGAACGGATTGCCAGCGCACTGGCCATTCGGATCAAACTGAGATCAGCCGCTGGAATTGACCGCAGGAATTGAGGAAAGCATGAGCACGCTAAAAAACCAACTGTCTGGCCGCTCCCCCAAGATCGCCATCATCCTGGGCTCAAGCTTGGGCTCGTTCGCCGATGCGGTGAAAGATGAGGTCCGCATTCCTTATGGTGACCTCAAAGGCTTCCCGGTTCCAAAAATATCGGGCCACGCTGGTCAACTCGTGGTTGGCAAAGTTGGCGGCAAGGAAATAGCCGTTCTGGCGGGCAGGGCCCACGCCTATGAAACCGGCAACCCCGCCATCATGCGGCCCGTGATCGAAGCACTGAAAGATGCAGGCATCGAAATCCTGATCCTCACCAACGCGGCAGGTTCCCTCAATCCGAAAATGCGCCCCGGCTCTATCATGCTGCTTACCGACCACATCAACCAATCCGGCATGAACCCTTTAATCGGCAGCCACGGCGATGAAAACTTTGTGCCCATGACGGATGCCTATGATCTCAAATTGCAGAAGGCCATGAAGGCCGCAGCCAAGGCCGAAAAACTCAAACTGCATCACGGCGTCTATGTCTGGTATTCTGGCCCGTCATTTGAAACCCCAGCCGAAATAAAAATGCTCAGGATTGTGGGAGGCAATGCGGTTGGCATGTCCACGGTGCCGGAAACCATTTTGGCCAGGCGCTTCGGCCTTCGCGTTGCAGCCCTTTCCGTCATCACCAATTTGGCGGCGGGCATTGAAGGCGCGTCACCGTCTCACGAAGAAACCAAGCGTGAAGGCGCCAAGGCCGCGATGCGCATGAAAACCCTGCTCACCCGCTTTGTCAAAGATCTGAAATAATGCTGCCGCAGGAGCTCATTCGCAAAAAACGCGATGGCCAGAAACTCACGCGGGGTGAAGTGAAGAATTTTATCGCAGGCCTCACGACGGGTGAAATCTCCGAAGGCCAGGTCGCAGCCTTCGCCATGGCAGTGTTCTTCAATGGCATGTCACCGGAAGAAGCTGTTGGCCTGACGCTTGCCATGCGCGATTCCGGCAGCATCCTGGAATGGGATTTGCCCGGCCCCGTGGTGGACAAGCATTCAACCGGCGGCATCGGCGATAATGTCTCGCTGATGCTCGCCCCCATGCTCGCCGCTTGTGGTTTCTATGTGCCGATGATTTCCGGCCGCGGCCTCGGCCACACCGGCGGCACGCTGGACAAACTTGATTCCATTCCAGGCTATATCACCCAACCCGATCTCGCCCTGTTCCGCCAGACGGTGAAAGATACAGGTGCCGCCATAATCGGCCAAACCGCTGATCTGGCCCCCGCCGACAAGCGCCTTTATGGCATCAGGGATGTAACCGCCACCGTCGAATCCGTGCCCCTCATCACCGCCTCCATCCTGTCGAAGAAACTCGCCGCCGGTTTGCAGCGGCTGGTGCTTGATGTGAAAACCGGTTCCGGTGCCTTCATGGCAAAAAAGAAAGACGCCGTAATCCTCGCCAACAGCCTGGTCAAGGTAGCCAATGGCGCTGGCCTGAGGACTTCCGCCCTCATCACCGACATGGATGAACCCCTGGCCTCCGCCGCAGGCAACGCCGTCGAGATCAGGAACGCCGTCGATTATTTAACCGGAAAACACCGTGACAAGCGGTTGCACGAAGTCACGCTGACACTGGGAGTCGAGTTAGGCCTCTCCCGCAAGCAATTGGAAAAAACCTTAAGCTCCGGTGAGGCCGCCGAACGCTTTCAACGCATGGTGTCAGCCCTCGGCGGCCCGTCAGATTTCGTAGACGCGTGTGAAAAACATTTGCCGCAAGCCCCCATCATCCGCGCTGTTCACGCTGCAAAATCCGGAAAGGTCGCCGGCATCGACACCCGCGCGCTGGGATTGGCCGTCATTGAACTGGGTGGTGGCCGTCGCGTCGCGACGGACAAGATTGATCATGCCGTTGGCCTCACATCGCTTGCAGGCAAAGCAACCGCAGTCGATAGATCAACTCCTCTCGCCATCATCCACGCCCGCGATGAGGCAAGCTTCATCCGCGCCGAAAAAATAATCCGCGCCGCCTATACGCTGGGAAAACCCAAACGCGCAACACCATGCGTCATTGAACGCATCGGCAAATGAGCCGCGTTTTTCTTTTCGTCCTCGATAGTGTGGGCATCGGTGGTGCCCCCGATGCAGAAAAATTTGGCGATTCTGGCGCCAGCACTTTCGGCCACATCGCAGAAAAAGTTCCACTCCATGTCCCCAATATGGCGTCGCTCGGCCTCGGCCACGCAACAGAACTCGCATCCGGAAAAAATCCGCTAGGCCCAACAGACATCATCGGCCAATGGGGCTGTGCCGAAGAAATTTCCCACGGCAAGGACACGCCCTCCGGCCACTGGGAAATCGCTGGCGTGCCGGTGCTATTTGATTGGGGTTACTTCCCCCAAACAATTCCCACGTTCCCACAATCACTCATCGACGAAATCATCGCGCGTGGAAACCTGCCGGGCTTCCTCGGCAACAAGCACGCCTCCGGAACCGATATCATCGCAGAGCTTGGCGAAGATCACATGCGTTCTGGCAAACCCATTATTTATACCAGCGCCGACAGCGTCATCCAGATCGCCGCCCACGAACACAGCTTTGGACTCGAGCGCCTCTACGATATTTGCAAGATAGCCCGCGAACTCTCTTACAAACTCAACATCGGCCGCGTCATCGCAAGACCCTTCATCGGCGCCGACGCCAAAAACTTCACCCGCACTGGAAACCGCAAAGACTACACAGTGCTCCCGCCATCACCCACACTGCTGGACATTCTCACCAAAGCCTTTCGCGACATCATAACAATCGGAAAAATCGGTGACATCTACGCCCACTCCGGCACGGGGCGCGAAGTGAAGGCCTCAGGCAACGCAGCGCTCTTCGACGCAACGCTGAATGAAATGCCAAACCTGAAAGACGGCGGCCTGTTGATGGCAAACTTCGTCGATTTCGATTCTCTCTACGGTCACCGACGCGACGTTGCAGGCTATGCCGCCGCACTCGAATATTTTGACAGGCGCCTGCCCGAAGCCATGAAACTCCTCCGCGATGGCGATCTCCTGATCATCACCGCCGACCACGGCAACGACCCCACCTGGAAAGGCACCGACCATACGAGGGAATGCATACCCATTCTGGTTTTCACCAAAGCCATCAAGCCCGGATCAGTCGGCAGAAGAAGAACCTTCGCCGATATCGGCCAGACAATTGCCGGGCATCTTGGCGTTGGGCCACTGGCAACTGGTGCAGCATGGTAGTTTACGCGCGTCTTGTATTTCAATATATTCCATGATCCGGGAGAGGGAATTTACAATGAAGAAACTGGTTATCGCGTGTGTTCTGCTTGCAGGCCTGTCTGTGGCTGCAACGGCCCAATCCATTGGCGGTCAATACACGGTGGAAGGCACAAATTTTGACGGCTCTCCTTATACCGGCCAGGCTGAGATCATCCTGACGTCAGACACAAGCTGCGACATCAGGTGGCTGACCAATTCAACGGAATCGGCTGGCATTTGCATGCGCAACGACAATTCCTTTGCCGCCGGTTACAAGTTGGGTGAAGAGATCGGACTCGTGATCTACAAGATCATGCCGGACGGCAAGCTCGTTGGCCTGTGGACCATAGCAGGCAAAGGCGGCGCCGGCACCGAGGTTCTGGTTCCAGTCCGTTAAGCCATTCAGTCCGTTTTCTTCAACACCGCCTGCAGCACGTCGCGCACGCCAATCGCGCCGGCAAATGTGCTGTCATCATTGAACAGCGCCACGGGAGCCGTGTCCGCCTTGTGCATGGCCAGCATCACGGTTTTGAGTGACGTGCCAGGCGTTGCCCAGAACACCGGATGATCATTCTTGCCCAAGGCTTTTTCGGCCTCAGCGCAGGAAACCCAGCTGGCCACCTGCCCATTGCGCTCAACCGCCGCAACCTTGTTGGACTTGTCCAACTTGAAGCGTGTTGTCTTGCGGCGATCAAGCCAGATCCAGCCGCGCCCGGCAGATTCCAGTTCATGTTTGCCACGCATCACATTCCACGCGGTGAGCACGCTTAACGGATTCACATTGGCGATGAATTCACTCACATAGGCGTTCGCTGGCCGCAGCACGATGTCCTCGGGCCTGCCTGTTTGCACAATGCGGCCACCTTCCATGATCGAAATATGATTGCCGATCTTGAGCGCCTCTTCGAGATCATGGCTCACGAAGATGATGGTTTTCTTCAGGGTCTTCTGCAATTGCAGAAGCTCATCCTGCAATTTGGTGCGGATCAGCGGATCAAGTGCGGAGAACGGCTCATCCATCAGCAGAATGGGCGCTTCCGTGGCAAAGGCCCTGGCGAGCCCCACCCGCTGCTGCATTCCGCCAGAAAGTTCATGGGCAAACTTGTTGGCCCATTGATCAAGCCCCACAAGTTGCAACTGCTTCTCAACCTTGCCGCGGCGTTCATCATCGGGCATGCCCGCAAGCTCAAGCCCGAAGCCCACATTCTCGGCAACCGTCCGCCATGGCAAAAGCGCGAACTGCTGAAACACCATGGCAACCTGGCCCTGCCGTAAATGCCGAAGTGTCGCCTCATCGCAGGTGACGACATCAACCATCTTGGCCCCGTCGCGCACCAGCACATTCCCGCGCACCACCCTGTTGAGGCCGTTCACCGCGCGCAGCAGTGTCGATTTGCCCGAACCCGATAGCCCCATGAGAACGCTGATCTCGCCCTCATTCACCGTGAGGCTGGCGCCGGCACAACCCAGCACGGCCCCCGTCTTTTCGAGAATTTCAGAGCGCGCCGCACCTCTGTCAAGCATGGCCACGGCTTCGCGCGTGTCCTTGCCGAAGATGATGTCAACATTTTTGAAATCGACGGCAACGCTCATGATTTTGCTCCCGTCGAAACCCGGCACATGCGGTCCAGCAGAATTGCGAGAATAACGATGGCGAGCCCCGCCTCAATGCCAAGCGGAATATTGAGCGAGTTCAACCCGCGCACCACGGGCTTTCCAAGCCCGGATGCACCGATCAAGGCTGCAATCACCACCATTGAGAGTGACAGCATGATGCATTGCGTAAGTCCCGCCATGATGGTGGGAAGTGCCGAAGGCAGTTCAACCTTCCACAGCAGTTGCCGTTTTGTGGCGCCAAATGCCTCGCCCGCCTCAATCAGCGCCTTGGGCACCGAAGTAATGCCGAGATGCGTCAGGCGAATGGGGGCAGGGGCCGCGAAAATAACTGTCACGATCAAGCCGGGTGCAACGCCAAGCCCAAACAGGATAAGCACCGGAATGAGATAAACAAAGGTTGGCATGGTCTGCATGAGATCAAGCACCGGCAGAAGCACCCGGTAGGCCCGCTCATTGTGGGCGGCCCAAATGCCTATGGGAACGCCAATCGCCATTGAAGCTGTGGTTGCCGCCACCACGAGAACGATGGTCTCAACCGTTTCTTTCCACAGCCCCTGATTGATGATGAACAGCAACCCCACAGCAGCCACGACTGCTAGTTTCCAGGATTTTTGCAAGTACCAGGCGAGACACGCAATGGCTACAACCAGCACCAGTGGCGGAAACAGCAGCAGGATGGACACCAGCCCCTCCAGCACATATGTCAGGCCGCGGGCGATGGAATCAAAGAACCATTCGAAGTTGGTTGTGAGGAATGTGAAAAACTGTTTGCCCCAAGCCCCAATGGGTATCTTGTTGCCTGTGATAAGACTGACGAGCCGCTCCATGGCGCAATGCCCCCTTCCCCAGCGTAAGTCTGAAATGGCGGATCAGGATTTCCTGATCCGCCTTTAGAAAATGCTAAAGACCGAGGCCAGCCTTGACGGCCGTCAAGGCATCGCCCGAGCCGTCAAAAGTCGTGACGCCATCAAGCCAGGCCGTCAGCGCATCCGGATTGGCTTTCACCCAGGCCAGCGCTGCAGCTTTTGGATCAGCCCCCTTGTTCAGGATTTCGCCCATCACCAGGTTTTCCATATCCATGGTGAACTTGAGGTTGGAAACAAACTTGCCAGCATTAGGGCATTCCGTCAGATAGCCTTGGCGCACGTTGGTATAGACATTGGCGCCGCCAAAGTTTGGCCCGAAGTAGTCATCGCCGCCTGTCAGATACTGCATCTTGTAGTTGGCATTCATCGGATGCGGCGCCCAGCCGAGGAACACCACGTCTTCACCGGCAGCCGTTGATTTCGCAACCTGCGCCAGCATGCCAGCCTCCGAGCTTTCAACCAGTTCAAATCCATCAAGGCCAAATTTCGGTTCCTTGATCACATCAAGCACCAGCCGGTTGCCGTCATTGCCGGGTTCGATGCCGTAGATTTTTCCGCCAAGCTTGTCCTTGAATTTTGCAATGTCGGCAAAATCCTTGAGGCCTGCATCATAAATGTCCTGGGTTACGGCGAGCGTGTATTTAGCCCCTTCAAGATTGGCCCCAATCGTTTCAACCGAACCATCTTCGCGGTAGGCCTTGATGTCATTTTCCATCGAAGGCATCCAGTTGCCAAGGAACACATCAATGTCCTTGTTCTTCATGGAAGCATAGGTCACAGGAACAGCAAGCTGGGAAATTTCACCCTGATAGCCCATGGGCTCCAGAATGGCGGCAGCCATGGCCGTAATCGCGGTAATGTCAGTCCAGCCCACATCCGACAGGCGAACCTTCTGGCAGGTGGCAGCATCAGCAGCCATCGCCGAAGTGCCGCCCGCAAACAGGCCCGCACCCACAGCGACAACACCGAGGATTTTCATAATCGTGGATTTCATGTCATTCGTCTCCCTAAACATCCGCCAATGTTGAAAATTCTTGCGGATCATGGTTCACAGACTAGCGCGAAACCCCCATCGGTCGTCAAGTTAAGCTTTCCGCCCGCATGGACAAAAAACGACATTATCTATACTTCTCGCACCTGCCTGCCTATACACTCAACCAACAATCGCAAAATCAAGGGGAGACGACCATGAAGCCAGTCAAATGGGGAGTTATCTCAACCGCCAACATCGGCATGGAAAAAGTAACCCCCGGCATGATGAAAAGTGCGGATATTGAGGTGGTGGCCATTTCATCGCGCAGCCTCAAATCAGCCAAGGCCGCAGCCGCCAAACTCGGCATTCCCAAGGCCTATGGCTCCTATGAGGAGATGCTGGCCGATCCTGAAATCGAGGCTGTTTACAATCCCTTGCCCAACCATCTTCATGTTCCACTTACACTTGCCGCCGCGAAAGCCGGAAAACATGTGCTGTGTGAAAAGCCCATCGCCATAACAGCCAGGGAAGCAGCCCAGTTGCGCAAGGTGCCCAAAGGCATTCAAGTGGCAGAAGCCTTCATGGTGCGCCACGCCCAGCAATGGATTGAAGCCCGCACCCGCGTCAAGAAGGGCGAGATCGGCAAGCTTGGCGCCGTGCAGGTGTTCTTCACCTATTTCAACCGCGATCCCAAGAACGTCCGCAACATGGCGGACATCGGCGGCGGTGGTCTCTACGATATCGGCTGCTATCCCATCACAGTTGCCCGCTTCATGTTTGGCGCTGAGCCCAAGCGTGTGATTGCAACATTTGACCGCGACCCCAAATTCAAGACCGATCGCCTCGCCAGCGGCATAGCCGATTTCGGCGATGGCCGTCAGCTCACGTTTGTGGTTTCAACCCAGTTGGCTCCCTACCAGCGCGTCAACATGGCGGGCACCAAGGGCCGCATCGAAATTGAAATCCCCTTCAACGCGCCCCCCGACAAACCCAACCGCTACTTCGTGCAAGGCATGGACATGAATGTGGGCAAATGGACGGAACTGCCCGTCACCGACCAATACCAGCTCCAGGCCGAAGCCTTTGGCCGCGTCATCCGCAAACAGGAAAAACCCGCGTGGGGCGTGGAAGACGCCATCCAAAACATGAAAATCATCGACGCGTTTTTCAGATCAGAAAAAAGCGGCAAGTGGGAAAAGCCCTGAGCCAAGAGGCCCTCATCCGGCTTTCGACTTACCATTTGCACATTTCAAATTGTACTGTTTGCAGAAACGCGAAGAAGCAGATCAATGCAGCCTTACCGCAATTTTAATAAGAAATTTCACAATGCCATATGCGGTTTGATACTGGCCACAGGATTTGTTTTTGTCATAATTCCGGAGTCGTGGGTTACATCTTCGGTCTTCAGTGAGTTTAATGATTGGATTAGCGCGGAATGACTTTACACAGAAACAAACAT
>JANNXN010000095.1:0-6528 GCA_031409595.1 Rhodobiaceae bacterium | reverse complement strand
ACCGGCTATGGCCCCAGCGGCCTGCCGCATATCGGCACCTTCGGCGAAGTGGCGCGCACCACCATGGTGCGGCGTGCCTTTGAACTCATGTCTGATGTGTCGACGCGGCTCATGTGTTTCTCCGATGACATGGACGGCATGCGCAAGATCCCGGACAATGTGCCGGACAAGGGCTTCCTCGTACCGCACTTGCACAAGCCGCTGACGTCCGTACCCAATCCTTTTGGCGGCGGTTATGAAAGTTTCGGCCACCACAACAACGCCATGCTCCGGCGCTTCCTCGACACGTTCAAATTCGACTACGAGTTCGCCAGCGCCACTGACTATTACACGTCAGGCAAGTTTGATGACATGCTGATCCGCGCGCTGGAAAAGTTTGATGACATCATGTCCGTGATGTTGCCAACGCTCGGCGAGGAACGCCAGGCGACGTATTCGCCCTTCCTTCCGATCTCTCCCATCTCCGGTCGCGTGCTCTATGTTCCCATGAAGAATGTGAACGCCAGCCAAGGCACCATCACCTTTGCCGATGAAGACGGCACGGACATTACCGTTGATGTGCGTGGTGGCCGCACCAAGCTGCAATGGAAGCCGGACTTCGGCATGCGTTGGGCAGCACTTGGCGTGGACTTCGAAATGTTCGGCAAGGACCACCAGACCAATGCGCCGATCTATGACCGCATCTGCGAGATTCTTGGGAGCCCGGCCCCGGAACACTATGTCTATGAGCTGTTCCTCGACGACAAGGGCCAGAAGATTTCGAAGTCCAAGGGCAATGGCCTCACGATCGATGAATGGCTGACCTATGCCGACACGGAGAGCCTGTCGCTCTACATGTACAACCGCCCGCGCGAGGCGAAGAAACTCTACTTCGATGTGATCCCCCGCGCTGTGGACGAATATGCGCAATTCCAGACTGCGTATGGCAGGCAGGAAACCAAAGATCGCCTGATGAATCCCCTCTGGCATATTCACGCCGGAAATCCGCCAACGCCCGAAGAAGGAACCGTGTCGTTTTCACTGCTGCTCAATCTGGTGGCGGTTGCCAACACCGAAGAAAAATCCGTGCTCTGGGCCTTCCTCAAGCGCTATGCGCCGCAGGTGTCGCCCGATAGCCATCCCCGTCTTGATGGCATGGTGGGCTACGCCATCCGCTATTTCACTGATTTCGTAAAGCCCAACAAGAAATATCGTGCGGCTTCCGAGGATGAAAAGAAGGCGCTGGAAGATTTATCCGCTGCCTTGGCCGAACTCCCAGAGGGCGCAACACCCGAAGCCATCCAGCAGAAGGTCTACGACATCGGCCGGCGCGAACCCTATACCACCACGCAAAGAGATGGCTCGGTGGGCGTAGCGCAAACCTGGTTCAACATGCTCTATCAGGTCTTGCTCGGTGAAGAGCGCGGCCCAAGATTTGGCTCCTTCGCAGCTTTGTTTGGTCTGGCCAATACAAGGGCTTTGATAGACAGGGCCTTGAAGGGCGAGCTGGTGAATTAACGCTGCGGATTGGCAAAACTATAATGGCCAGAGGTAGCCGATGCCCTTCGACTTCATGATGGTCACTATACGAAAAACTCTACTGGCTGGCCCAGATAATCCGGGCGACCCAGTCCACATCCTTCATGTCGAGAGTTTTCGTGACATGAGCCGTGTTGAAAGAGGCAAGCTCAATGGTTTTGGCGGTTTGCCTCTGCATGATCTTGGCCATCACCTGGCCATCGGAAGTTTTCACCACAACCCTGTCGCCCTTGCGGAGCGTTGCTCCTGGGGAAACAATGATGGTGTCGCCCTCGCGGTAAACCGGCAGCATCGAATCACCGGTAATTTCCAACGCATAGGCGGTTGCATCGGTGACGCCCGGCACCTCGATTTCTTCCCAGCCAGTGCCAGCTGGAAACCCCGAATCATCAAAAAACCCGCCCTTGCCCGCCTGCGCAAATCCCAGCAGCGGCAATTGCTTGCGCTTTGGCGGCTGGCCCTTGCGGCCGGTCAGAAGATCGGTGAATTCCTCAACGGAGGCCCCGGAAGCATTCAGTAAATTGGCCACACTTTCAGTCGTTGGCCAACGCGGGCGGCCATCAGGCCCATTCCGCTTGGAAGGGTTGAACGAAGTTGGATCCAGGCCGGATTTCTTGGCCAGTCCTGATGCGGAAAATCCATAACGCTCCGCAATTGTATCGATCGCGGCCCATACTTGCTTGTGGGTAAACATAAATCAGCTCCAAATCCGTAATTAATCCTTTATAGGAACTAATACCTCAATTGAGCTCGGTTGTCCAGCCCCATTATGATCGCTATGGTGCAGCAAATGGCGCTTCTCTACAAAATCATGTCACGGCAGGAATGGGCGGATGCCCTTGCGCGCCGTGTTTACGAAGGTTCGGAGCTCGATCGCAGGGATGGTTTCATCCATTTATCCGCCCCCGACCAAGTGCGCGAAACCGTTTCCAGGCATTTCGCTGGAATGGCTGATCTCGTGATGGTTGTGGTCAAGCAGGAAAGCCTCGGCAAAACCCTGAAATGGGAGGCCTCCAGAGGCGGGGCCCTGTTTCCCCATGTTTATGGCGTAATTCCGATTGTGGCGGTGAAAGAAGCCATACCCCTGCCGCTGGAAAACGGCCGCCATCAATTGCCTGAAGGCCTGGACGAATGAGTTTTGCCAAACTCGGTTTTCAACTTGCCAAACCCTTGCTCCACCGTCTCGATGCGGAATTGGCCCATGATTTGACACTCAAATCCCTGAAAACCGGATTGGCCGGAGCGGCACTCCAGTTGCCGGAAATCCCAATCACCCGATTCGGCCTCGATTTCAAAAACCCCCTGGGTCTGGCCGCCGGTTTCGACAAAAATGCCGAAGTGCCCGATGCCATGCTGGCCCAAGGCTTTGGTTTTGTCGAAGTGGGCACCGTTACGCCAAAACTCCAAGCCGGAAATCCAAAACCCCGGCTGTTCCGTTTGGCCGAAGATCAAGCCGTCATCAATCGCATGGGCTTTAACAATGAAGGCCACGCCGCCGTTCTCGAAAGGCTCAGCGCCCGCCAGCGCAAATCCGGCCTCGTGGGCGTAAATCTCGGGGCCAACAAAGATACAACCGACCGCGCCGCCGATTACGTCGCCGGCATAAACACCTTCTCTGATGTTGCGGGTTATTTCACCGTGAACATTTCCTCGCCCAATACGCCGGGTCTCCGAAATCTTCAGGCCGCCGATGAACTCCGCCCCCTGCTGCAACGCCTAAACGATGCCCGCAATCGCCAGGATCGCCATGTACCCATGCTTCTCAAAATTGCGCCTGATCTTGATCCGCTTGAAATGCAGGCAATCGCCGACTGTTGCCTGGAAGCTCAAATCGATGGCGTCATCATTTCCAACACAACAATTTCACGGCCCCCCCTCAACTCACAGTATGCAAAAGAGCAGGGCGGCCTTTCGGGAATGCCCCTGTTTGAACTTTCAACCCGGAAACTCGCGCAGCTTTACGTGATGACAAATGGAAAAATTCCCTTGGTCGGTGTCGGCGGAATTTCAAACGCCGACCAAGCCTGGCAAAAAATCTGCGCTGGTGCTTGCCTCATCCAACTCTATTCGGCTCTGGTGTTTCAGGGACCGCAACTGATACAGGACATCCTGAAAGGCCTTGCTCAAAAACTTGCGGCACAAAATATGAAATCGCTCGAAGAGGCCATAGGCTCAAAAGCTGCGGAAATCGCTCACCACAGTCCCACAGGCAAATAACGCGCATAGATTTCCGAACTGGTTCCATTTTCCTGCAGCAAGTCCAGCGCATAATCGAACGCCTGCACTAAAAGCTGATCTTCCCGCCGCGCCAGGAAAGCCAAATTGCGGCTAAAATAATTTCGGTCCACATAGGCCCTGTCCAATGGCTGACAACAGCCCTTGGAGGAACTTCCGGCAATCCAGTACATCAGCCGCAAGTCATCGCCAAAAATGACGTCAACGGTTCCAGCGCCAAGTGCGGCATACATCTCGGCCTCAGTTTGAAACGGCGCAAGTGTTGAGCGCTCGTAGTATTTTCCAAGCCATGCCGCATGGCTGGTCTTGTCCACAAATCCGATGCGCTTGCCAGCGAGCGAGCGAACATCGCTGCTGCGCAACTGGCTTCCATGCTTCACGGCAAAACGCCCGAGCGACCAGAAATACGGGCGGGTCATTGCGGTTTTGGTCAAGATTTTTTCTTCAATTCTCAAGCCTGAAGCAATCACATCGCCTTCGCCCGCAACAAGAGCCGGCAACAGTTCATTGAAGGGTTTTGCAATGACAACACACTCGAGCTTCAGTTCGGCGCACGCCGCCATGGCGACGTCAACCGATAAGCCGCCGTGCTTTCCGTCTGGCACGCCGTAACTGAAGGGGGGAAAATCTTCGTCCGTCAGCAGGCGAATGCTGCGCTTTGCCAAATTTGCTGGTTGCTTGGCAGTCGCATCAATATGGCGAAACAGCGGAAGCGCCTGTGGCGGCGCAGTCTGCGCAATTGCAACCGATGAGAGAGTGAGTATTATAAAATACACCAACGGTAAAGTTGTAAATCTATACGCAAACGCATTTAGTGAAAATAGAGGAACAGTCATGTTTCATCCCGGGGGCACTTAGTGCATAGTGAAGTCCTAGGTAAGCATAGCACACCACACGCGCGCAATTTGCGCGGTGCTGAAGATTTTCGCAAGGTGCTGCCTGAAACAGCCGATGAACTGAGTGTGCTGCCGCGCCAGCATTTGTTGGAAGCCCTGCAGCGTGTGCCGCCAGGCGAGATTGAAAACGTACTGCAAACCAGATTGATCCCTGTGGCCTGGATTCCTAATCTTGTGCTTTACGCAGCCTGCGGACCAAGTGCCGTGAAGCGCGCCAAGCAGCAGGGCCTCAAACTCGTTGCCCAAGTCGCCGCCTCAGATTTTCATTGGGCAGTCAGAAAATTATGGGGCCGCAAGCTGCTGCATAAGGCAACGCAGGAGCTTTTCGAAACCACGCCCCAAAAATCTGCCAGAAAACGGGTGACACCAGCTCAAATTCTCGTGTTGCTGTCAGCGGTGGGGTGCATTGCGTTCGCCATGGTGTACATGCCTCTTGCTGCTAACTGGCTGGCAGCCAACGTGGCGCTTACATTTTTCTTCCTCTCGGTGATTTCTCTACGCCTGTTCGGTTTGCTGCCTGAAACAGGCTCCAGCCCCGGTGCGGCCAAGCTGCTGGCTGAACAGAAACTGCCTGTATACACCGTGCTGGTGCCGGTGTTTCGCGAGACCGCCGTCCTCGAACAGCTTTTGCGCGCCTTGCAGAATTTGAATTATCCGGCCCTCAAGCTGGACATCAAGATAATTGTCGAAGAATCTGATCTTCCCATGCGGCGCGCCCTGGCAGGCTACGTGTTGCCCTCGCAGTTTGACGTAATCATTGTGCCGTCAGGAAATCCGCAAACCAAACCCCGGGCCTTGAACTATGCACTCCAGTTTGCTCGCGGCAGCCTGCTCACAATTTACGATGCAGAAGACATTCCCGCGCCAAACCAGCTGCGCGTAGCCGCCAGAGAATTTTCGCAAGACACAAATGACCTGGCGTGCTTGCAAGCCAAGTTGGTGTTTTTCAACGCTGATGAGAACTGGCTGACGCGGCAATTCGCGGCAGAGTATGCGACCCTGTTTGGATTGATACTGCCAAGCTTGGCCGATTGTGGCTTGCCGTTGCCGCTCGGCGGAACCTCAAATCATTTCCGCACGAGCATTCTGCGCGAAGTTGGTGCGTGGGATCCCTACAACGTAACTGAGGATGCCGATCTGGGATTCCGCCTGGCCCGCGCAGGCTATCGCACAGGCGTCATAGACAGTCTCACCTATGAGGAAGCCAACACCCAATATCTCAATTGGTTCCGCCAACGCGCCAGATGGCTGAAAGGCTTCATGCAAACCTGGCTGGTGCAAATGCGAAATCCCGCCGCCTCGATAAAGGAACTGGGCCTGACCGGCTTTTGGGTATTGCAATCTTTCACCGCCGGCACATTTGTGTCTGCCCTGTTCCATCCACTTCTCTTGGCGTTGATGGTTCTGCAATTCGTGCTGACGCCTCTCCCGCTGCCGCAAGCCTCACTGCTTGCCATTGAGTTAGGCGGTCTGAATCTTGTCGTTTTTGTCTTGGGCTATGGTGTTGCAATGGTCGCGGCCAGCAAGGCACTGCGAAACCAGGGCATGAGAGGGTGGTGGTTCACATTATGCACCATGCCCATTTACTGGCTGCTGATGTCTGGCGCCGCCTGGCTCGCTCTCTGGCAGCTCATCACCTCGCCGCACAGCTGGAATAAGACAGAACACGGTCTGTCAAAGTTGCAAAAAACATGGAACAATTGAACGGGCGGTTTGGCGACCGCCCGTTCTGCTGCCTGCTAGCAGGCTGCTGAAAAACTATTTTTGAGCCCATTTTAGCGGCATTTGATTCTGTTTCGTTCCCTATCTGATTCACTTACGTTCACGGTGATATGAGTGTATTCATAGGTGAATCGGAGTTTTTCAGCAGCCTGCTAGA
>JANNXN010000094.1:0-42153 GCA_031409595.1 Rhodobiaceae bacterium | reverse complement strand
TGCATGCCCTTGTGCGGCGCGTGGTCGAGTAAATGCCAATCGAGACTTTGAGCGTGGTTCCATTCGCCCTCAGGCGCCATTTCCTGGCCCATGAACAACAGCTTCTTGCCGGGATAGCCCCACATGAATCCGTAATAGGCGCGAAGGCTGGCGAATTTCTGCCAATCATCGCCCGCCATCTTGGCCAGCAACGAGCCTTTGCCGTGGACCACTTCATCATGTGACAGCGGAAGCACAAAATTCTCCGAGAAGGCATAGAGCAGGCCGAAGGTCAATTCATTGTGGTGATGTTTGCGGTGGACAGGTTCGCGCTTCAGATACTCCAGCGTATCATGCATGAACCCCATGTTCCATTTGAAACCAAAACCGAGGCCACCCAGTGTGGTTGGCTGCGACACGCCGGGGAATGCTGTCGACTCCTCAGCGATGGTGATAATGCCGGGACTATTGCCGTAAGCCTCGTGATTCATGCGCTGGAGAAAGGCGATGGCCTCAAGGTTCTCGCGCCCGCCATGTTTGTTGGCAATCCATTCGCCCTCTTTGCGCGAGTAATCCAGATAGAGCATGGAGGCCACCGCATCGACGCGAAGCCCGTCGAGATGATAACGGTCAAGCCAGAACAAAGCATTGTTAATGAGGTAGCTGGTGACCTCGCGGCGGCCGAAATTGAAGATCGCGGTGTTCCAGTCCGGATGATATCCTTGGCGCGGGTCCTCATGCTCGTAGAGTGCTGTGCCATCAAAGCGAGCGAGGCCATGTTCGTCGGTTGGGAAATGCGCTGGCACCCAGTCGAGAATGATGCCGATTCCAGCCTTGTGGGCCACATCGACCAATGCGGCGAAACCTTCGGGATCGCCAAAACGCGCGGTGGGCGCATAAAGCCCCGTTGGCTGATAACCCCAGGAGGGATCGAAGGGATGCTCGGTGATCGGCATCAGTTCTATATGGGTGAACCCCATATAGGTCACATAACCGATCAGGTCTTCAGCCAATTCAGCATAGCTCAGAAACGAGTTCCCGGGCTTGCGCTTCCAAGATCCGAGATGGACCTCATAAATGGCGATTGGCGACCGTCGCTGGTCACGCGCTTTGCGCGCCTCCAGATAGGCGGCGTCAGTCCATTTGAACTGGTCAGTAACAGCGACACGGGACGCGGTCTTGGGGCGAAGCTCCGAGGCAAAACCAAATGGATCGGCTTTCAATGGCAGAAGTTTTCCGCCCGCTCCCAGCAACTCATACTTGTAGGCTTGCCCCGTGACCGCGCCGGGTATGAAGATTTCCCACACGCCGACGTCAAGCCGCTTGCGCATGACATGGCGGCGGCCATCCCAGTCATTGAAATCGCCAACAATCGAAACCCTTTCAGCATTGGGCGCCCACACGGCAAAATGAACGCCCTCAACACCTTCATGTATAAGGGGATGGGCGCCCAGCTTGTCATAAAGCCGGAGATGACTGCCTTCTGCGAAAAAATAGTCGTCTTGTGGCCCCAGAACCGGGCCTAGCGAATAGGGATCGGAAATCGTCCAGCTGCCTCCCGCATTGGTGCAGGCAAATATCAATTGCTGGTGTTTGGTGGACTTTATCTTGCCCTCAAAAAATCCACTTTCGTGACGCTTTTCCAATGTACCGAGGCTCTTTCCACCCAGACTTTGGGCGGTGACGGTTTCGGCTCCCGGTATGAATACCCGCGCTACCCAGCTTTTTCCGCTTGGATGCAGTCCGAGAACCTTGAAGGGATCTGAATGCCGTCCACCAATGATGGCTTCAATTTCAAGGCTGCTGGTCTTCCATTTAGCCTCGGCCATATTTGTTATCCGTCACTCCACTGGCACGTTCCAAATATCTCTGGCATATTCACGAATTGTGCGATCCGAAGAAAACCAACCCATGTGAACCGTATTCTGGATTGCCCGGCGTGTCCAGTTTCCAGTATCCAACCAAAGGTCAGAAACTTTGCCTTGCGTTTCCACATAATTATCAAAATCAGAGCCCACCATAAACCAGTCACCACTATAGATTGAGTCAATGATGGGCTGGTAAAGGCCTATATCAGCCTTGGAAAACATCCCCTGTGCCAAGCTGTGTAGGACAACTTTTAATCTGGCTGAGGAGGCCACGACTGCATGACCATCCACGCCCTCGCGGCGGCGGGCGTCCACCTCCTCCGCAGTGAGGCCAAACAGGAAGAAATTATCTGCACCGACGTGCTCACGTATTTCAACATTGGCGCCATCCAGTGTGCCAATAGTCAGCGCCCCATTCAGCGCAAACTTCATATTGCCAGTGCCTGAGGCTTCCATGCCCGCCGTTGAAATTTGCTCGGACAGGTCAGTGGCGGGCACGATAACCTCCGCCAAACTCACGTTGTAGTTCGGAACAAAGACAACCTTGAGGCTGCCCTTGAGATCAGCATCGCCATTCACTACCGCTGCCACGTCATTGATGAGCTTAATGATGAGTTTGGCTTGTTGGTAGCTCGCTGCAGCTTTGCCTGCAAATATTTTGACCCGTGGTGTCCAATTGCGGTTTGGCTCTGTTTTTATAGCAAGATAGAAGTCAATTGTTTCCAACACATTGAGCAATTGGCGCTTGTACTCATGAATGCGCTTGATGTGGACGTCAAACAATGCGGCAGGATCAACTTTGATGTCGAGCCTTGCAGCAATGAGATTTGCCAAGGCTTCCTTGTTTCGATGTTTGATTGCAGCAAAGCGCTCAATGAAATTCTGGTCGCCGGTCTTCGACGCCGCCCGCACGAGAAGTTCCGCATTGTCCAGGGACTCCACGCCCGCCGCTTCCGTCAATAGCGCTGAGAGTTCCGGATTGACGCCCCGCAGCCAGCGGCGGGGCGTGATGCCATTGGTCTTGTTGTTGATACGGCCAGGAAAAAGCGTGTTCATGTCCCTGAACACGCTCTTCTTCATCAAGCCAGTATGAAGAGCCGAGACACCATTCACGCTGTGGGAACCAGCAAATGCCAATTGCGCCATGCGTATGCGTCGCCCATTTTGCTCATCAACCAACGAGACGGAGGCAATGAATTCTGGCGTTGCCTTCAAAAGATTTTGCGCCCTGGCAATCAATTGGTCGTTGATGGCAAAAATGATCTGCAGGTGGCGCGGCAAGAGGCGCTCGAACAACTCAAGAGGCCAACTTTCAAGAGCTTCAGACAACAAGGTGTGGTTCGTATAAGCGATAGCAGCTTGCGTGATGTCCCATGCGGTGTTCCATGCCAGATGGTGGACATCGACCAGCAGCCGCATGAGCTCGGCAATGGAAATCGCCGGATGCGAGTCATTGATTTGAATTGCTGCCTTGTCAGCAAGATTTGTCACATCCGGATATTGTTGCAGATGGCGCCGGATAATGTCTTGCAATGAAGCGGATGTGAAAAAATACTCCTGCCGCAGGCGAAGTTCTTGACCGGCAACCGTCGAGTCCGACGGATAGAGAACGCGCGTGATGACTTCAGCCCGGTTGTGGCCGGACAGCGCACCTGCAAAGTCACCGGAGTTGAAAGCTTCGAGATGAATGGGATCCACCGCGCGCGCCGACCACAGGCGAAGCGTATTCACCCGCTTGCCCCGCCAGCCCACCACGGGTGTGTCAAAGGCGGTTGCCAGCAGGATTTCGCCAGACTGCCAGCGCAGGACTTGGCTTCCGTCTGGCAAGGTATCCGAGACAACGGAACCGCCGAATTCAATTTTATAGGCAGCTTCGCGACGCGGAAACTCCCACGGGTTTCCATGTTCCAACCAGTTTTCTGGAAGCTCAACCTGCCAGCCATCACTGATGAGTTGCCGGAACAGTCCATGGTTATAACGAATGCCATAGCCGTAGGCTGGAATATCAAGACTTGCCATGCTTTCCATAAAACACGCCGCCAAACGGCCAAGCCCACCATTTCCCAGGGCGGCATCGGGTTCCAGCGCTTCGGTTAAATCAAAATCCACTTGGAGGCCCGCCAAAGCCTCTCTGAAGTTCTCGGTCAGGTCAAGATTGCTGAGCGCGTCCCGTAACAGTCGGCCGATCAGGAATTCCAACGAGAGATAATACACGCGCTTCGCCTGCGCTTTGTAACTGGCGCGGGTGGATTGCATCCAACTATCAACAATCCGGTCACGCAGCGCAAGAGTTGTTGCGGCAAGCCAATCATGCCTCTTGGCGACAATCGGATCCTTGCCAATGGCATAGGTAAGCTTGTCAAGAATTTCCGCCTGAATGGAGGCAGCGTCATTTGCCCTTACCGGAGAACTGTATGCCACCCCATTGGCGCCGGCTTCAGCGCCCCGTTTCCTATTTTTCAATCTTATCACCCCCTGCGGCAGACTACATGTTTCACTACAGCGCCATCAGGACAATGTCCGGCTCTGCAAGTTAATTCTAGCCAGCTTTTGCAATATTCCTGGATGTTAATCAACTTTACCGTTTGCTCCGAGCATGAGTCAAAATTCATGTGCCAAGTGGACCGGCTATAGACAGTCGTGTGTCCACCCCGATCCAATGGAGACGCTCTTGATTCAACCTGTTCATCTTGATATCGGGCTTGATTGCGGTTTTGCGGTTCAGGGCCGGGCGTCTTTGTTTGAGATTGCGGAATCCATGGGGTTCGTTCATGCCGCAGTGCTGCAAACGGCGATGTCCGATACATCCATTTTGGCAAACACCAACCCGTCATTTGAACTCTCGGATTATGGATAGGAGGATGGAAGTCACAAAATCTATCTGATCGGCGCTTGGAGCATGAAAGTGGCGACACCAAAGAACCATCCCACATGACACGGTTCTTTGCGTCCCGTATCCAAACGGCTATAGTAGCGAGTTGTAAAGAACCAATTGAATTGACGAAGGGGCTGATTTGGAGCTTCACTTTGGACTGCCTCACACGCCCGGATTTGTCGTTCTTTCGGTCGTGATGGCGATTTTTGGCGGCTATGTGGGACTTGGCCTTGCGGGACAAGCCCGCGCCGCGGACGGGCTCTATCGCCGTGGCCTGCTCGCAGGTGCCGCCTGGTCTTTGGGCCTTGGCATTTGGACCATGCATTTCGTGGGCATGCTCGCAGCGCAATTGCCGGAGGGCACCCTGTTTTCAATTCTTCTTACGTTACTATCCTTCCTTCTTTGTGTTCTGGTGGTGGGCATTGCGGCATTCATTGTCAGCCGCGGCACATCCAACCGAACGTGGACAGCTTTGGCCGCCGTGGTTATGGGCAGTGGAATTGTCAGCATGCATTATCTCGGCATGCACGCCATCACCGGCCCCTATATGTTGCATCACGATGTGCGCTACATACTGGCAGCCGCGCTCATCGCTGTTACGACAAGCTATGGCGCCTTGCGCATTTTCGAATCGAAACTCAGGCATCAAACCCTGGCCCTCAGCGCCCTGATCTTTGGCCTGGCCGTATCCGGCATGCATTACACCGCGATGATGGGAACGATGATCGTGCCTTCACCGCCGATGGCGGCAGTTTTTGGTCCCGCAGTTTCAAGCGATATTCTCATGATTTTTGTGGCTCTGCTGGCCTTCATCATCTCTGGCATTTTCCTGTTGTATCTGGTGCCCGAGAGAAGCCGTGTGACAGAAAACATTATTATCCTCACTCCCGAGCCAAAAGGCCCGCCGCCGCACCAGCGTGTGACTCTCGTTCCTATCGAAAGTGAAGGCGCTACCAATTTCATGCCCGCCGATGAGATCTGCGCCATTCAGGCAACAACCCATTACACCTTGATCTATGATGGCCGGCGCGAGCATTTCTCACCCTGGTCAATCACCGAAGCGGAAGAGCGCCTCGACAGGACTGACTTTATCCGCGTGCACCGCAGCCACCTTATTGCCATCGATAAAGTCAAAGCCCTGCGGAAATCCGGTGAAGGCGCTGTGGTGGAAGTCGGCAGTTTGCCGCGTACCGTTCCGGTGAGCCGAAATCGCTATGCCGAACTCAAGTCCCGGCTTGGTTTGCATTTGAAGGTAAGGATGCACAGGGCATCGCAGCAGTAGGTTTGACACATTTCGTGGGGTGAGAGCCACCCTTCGTGCATCCCATCACACTTCGTGCAAAACTGACCCCCACCGTATTGAAGCTGCCATTGTCCCGTGGCCTTATTCGCTCCCGACCTCCGTCAAGAGAGGCGCATGAACGAGGAGGAACCCCCACGATGATTCCAGGCACTTTTGAATATTTCAGGCCGAAGTCCGTGTCCGAGGCCGCAAAACTATTGCACAAAGCGAAAAACGCGAACATTTTGGCGGGTGGTCACAGCTTGCTCCCCATGATGAAATTGCGCATGGCCGCACCTTCCGCATTGGTTGACCTCGCTGGCATTGCAGCCCTCCGCGGCATCAAGAAGACTGGCGGCAATATCGTGATCGGCGCCATGACAACGCAGCACGAAGTGCTGGCATCAGCGCTGGTTGCCAAAAATGTTCCCATTCTCCACGAGGTAGCCATTCTGATTGCCGATCCGCAGGTCCGCTATGTCGGCACCCTTGGCGGCAACGTGGCAAACGGCGATCCGGGCAATGACATGCCCGCCGTGATGCTGGCGCTTGATGCAACCTATAAAGTTGTGGGCCCAACCAAGGCGCGCGCGGTCAAAGCTCGGGCCTTCTATAAGGGCCTTTACGAAACAGCTCTTAAATCCGGTGAAATTGTCACCGCCATTGAAATTCCAGTCCCCGGCAAACATGGCTTTGCCTATGAAAAGCTGAAACGCAAAATTGGTGACTACGCCACCGCTGCCGTAGCGGTGCTCGTCACCATGAAAGCCGGAAAAGTGGCGACTTGCGCAATTGCGCTCACCAATCTGGGGGCCACGCCGCTTCTGGCTGACGCGGCTGCCAAAGCCCTGATCGGGCAGGCGCCAGACGAGAAAACCATAGGCGCCGCGGTGGCGGCAGCGCGCGCCATCATGGACCCTGCCAATGATACCCGCGGCACACCTGAATATCGCAGAAGCGTTGGCGGCATTTATGTCGAGCGCGCCATCAAGCGCGCCATTGCGCGCGCGGTCGGTTGAGGAGAAAATTCATGACAAAAGTTCACGTCAAACTAAAAATCAATGGCCAGGAAATGGATGGCTTGTGCGAACCGCGCACGTTGCTGGTGCATTTCCTGCGCGAAAATCTCTCGCTCACGGGAACCCACATCGGTTGTGAAACGTCCCATTGCGGCGCCTGCACTGTTGACCTCAATGGCAAGTCGGTCAAATCCTGCACGGTGCTCGCTGTGCAAGCCCAGGGCGCGGATGTGACCACGATTGAAGGCATGACCAATGCCGATGGAACAATGGGAGCGCTGCAGGAAGGCTTCCGCCAGATGCACGGTCTCCAGTGCGGCTATTGCACCCCCGGCATGATTGTGCGGGCTCACCGCCTGCTCAAGGAGAATCCAAATCCCACTGAAGAAGAAATCCGTTTCGGTATTGCCGGAAACCTGTGCCGCTGCACGGGCTACCAGAATATTGTGAAAGCCATTCAACATGCCGCCGCAAAACTTCGTGGCGAGGAATTCCTGGAGGCCGCAGAATGAACGACATGTCCCCCAATAAGGCCGAACGCGAAGCCAAACTCGAAGGCATGGGCTGCAAGCGCAAGCGTGTGGAAGATGCACGATTCACCCAAGGCAAAGGCAACTTTGTCGATGACATCAAACTTCCCGGCATGCTGTTCGGCGATTTCGTGCGTTCGCCCCATGCCCACGCGCGCATCAAAAGCATCAACATCAAGAAAGCCATGAAAGTTCCCGGCGTTTTGGCCGTGCTGACCTCAACCGAACTGAAAGGCGTGAATTTGGCATGGATGCCGACGCTGGCTGGCGATGTGCAAATGGTTCTGGCGGATGGAAAAGTCCTGTTTCAGAACCAGGAGGTAGCTTTTGTGGTTGCCACTGACCGCTATGCCGCAGCGGATGGTGTTGAAGCTGTTGAAGTTGACTATGAAGCTTTGCCAGTTCTCGTTGATCCTTTTAAGGCTATGGTCAAAGGTGCGCCTGTTCTGCGCGAAGACATCAAGGACAAAACTGAAGGCGCCCATGGCAAGCGCAAACATTACAACCACATCTTCGAATGGACTGTGGGCGACAAGGATTTGACCGATGCGGCCTTCAGGAAAGCTGATGTTACGATCAAGGAACTGATCTCCTATCACCGCACCCATCCATCACCCCTCGAAACCTGTCAGGCCGTGGCATCTTTCGACAAGGTGAAGGGTGAACTCACGGTCTGGGGCACTTTCCAGGCCCCACACGTCATCCGCACTGTGGCATCTCTCATCTCGACAATTCCGGAACATAAAATCCACATCATCGCCCCCGATGTCGGCGGCGGCTTTGGCAACAAGGTCGGTGCGTATCCCGGTTACATCTGCGCGATTGTTGCGTCAATCGTAACTGGCAAGCCGGTGAAATGGGTTGAAGACCGCATTGAAAATCTCACGGCTACGAGTTTTGCCAGAGATTATCATATGACGGCAGAGATTGCCGCTACGAAAGAGGGCAAGGTGCAAGGCCTGCGCGTGCATGTGCTGGCTGATCACGGTGCATTTGATGCCTGTGCTGATCCATCCAAATGGCCTGCGGGATTCTTTAATATCGTCACGGGATCCTATGATTTCCCCGTGGCCCATGTGGCTGTCGATGGTGTTTACACCAACAAGGCTCCGGGCGGCGTTGCTTATCGTTGCTCGTTCCGCGTAACCGAGGCTGCTTATTGCATCGAGCGCGCCATGGACATTTTGGCGCAAAAACTCAACATGGACCCCGCTGAGCTTCGGATAAAAAACTTCATCCGCCGTGACCAGTTCCCTTATCAGTCCGCTTTGGGTTGGGAGTATGACTCCGGTGACTATCACACCGCCATGAAGCAAGGCATGGAGAAGATTGGTTATGAAGGGCTGCGGGCCGAACAGAAACGCAAGCAGGCAGACTTCAAGGCTGGCAAGACCCGCGAGATCATGGGCATTGGCGTATCGTTCTTCACTGAAATTGTAGGAGCGGGACCATCAAAGAACTGCGATATTCTCGGCATCGCCATGTTCGACTCCTGCGAAATCCGCGTCCACCCCACCGGTTCGGCCATCGCTCGCGTTGGAACAAAATCAACCGGCCAGGGCCACGAAACCACTTGGGCGCAGATCATTGCAACCGAAATGGGCATTCCCGCAGCCGACGTGATGGTGGAGGAAGGCAACACGGACACAGCGCCCTATGGGCTTGGAACCTATGGTTCGCGCTCAACGCCGGTGGCAGGTGCCGCCATCGCCATGGCCGCACGCAAGATCAAGGCCAAAGCGCAGATGATTGCAGCCTACATGCTGGAAGTGCATGAGGACGATTTGCAATTTGATATCGATGGTTTCCGCGTCAAGGGCCTGCCGGAAAAATTCAAGTCGATGAAAGAAATCGCCTGGGCGGCCTACCATTCCGTTCCTCCCGGCATGGAACCAGGGTTGGAAGCGGTGAGCTATTATGACCCACCAAACATGACCTATCCTTTCGGAGCCTATTTCTGCGTGATGGATATTGATGTTGATACCGGCGTTTATAAAGTCCGGCGCTTCTACGCGCTTGACGATTGCGGCACACGCATCAACCCGATGATTATTGAAGGGCAGGTCCACGGCGGCCTGACGGAAGCCTTCGCCATCGCCATGGGCCAGGAAATCCGTTACGATGCGGGCGGCAATGTGCTCACCGGCTCGTTCATGGATTTCTTCATGCCAACCGCGGTTGAAACACCCCATTGGGAAACCGACCACACGGTAACGCCATCGCCGCATCATCCCATTGGCGCCAAGGGCGTTGGCGAAAGCCCAAATGTCGGGGGCGTGCCGGCATTTTCAAATGCCGTAAATGATGCCTTCGGCTTCCTTGGCTCAAAGCATATCCAGATGCCTCATGACTATTGGCGCAACTGGGAAGCGGCCAAGTCATTGGGCCTGGTGAAGTAAGCTGTTGAAGGAGTCCAGCCGGACCCGAAGTCAAATCCGGCTGGAATGACTGCCATGACCATGAACCTGCCCGAACTCAGTCTCAAGCTCGCAGATGCTGGTTATGTTGCTGACCGTGACCTTGCCATGGCATTGCACCTCATGGCGCTGTTGCAGCGGCCGCTTCTGCTTGAGGGTGAAGCCGGCGTTGGAAAAACCGAAGTGGCCAAGGCGCTGGCGGAGGTTCATGGCGCCGCTCTCATCCGCTTGCAGTGTTACGAGGGCCTTGATCGCGCCGAAGCGCTTTATGAATGGAATTACCAGCGTCAGCTCCTCACCATTCAGGCGCGAACTGCGTCGGGCAACAGTGTCAGCGAGGACGATATTTTTTCTGAACGCTTCCTGCTCGAACGCCCGCTGCTGCAAGCCATCCGGCAGGAGCGATCTCCGGTGCTGCTCATCGATGAAATTGATCGCGCCGACGAAGAATTCGAGGCCTTTCTTTTGGAACTGCTCTCAGACTTTCAGGTCACCATACCGGAGCTCGGCACCATCAAGGCCCGCAGCATTCCCCATGTTGTGCTGACCTCAAACGGCACCCGCGAAATATCCGACGCATTGCGCAGGCGCTGCTTGTACCACTATGTCGATTACCCCAGCATCGACCGCGAAGCCGCAATCCTGCAGCGCAGGCTTCCCAATATTGGTGCGTCCTTCGCATTGCAAATTGCCCGCGTCCTGGAAAAAGTCCGCAAGGAAGATTTGCGCAAGGTGCCGGGTGTGGCTGAAACACTGGATTGGGCAGCAGCCCTGATTGGGCTGGACATCAAGGACCTGCACAGCAATCCTGAAAGCGTTTTTGACACCATGATGTGCCTGCTCAAAACCCAGGAAGACAAATCGCGTTTTACCCGCGAAGTGGCCGAACGCCTATTGGGCAAAGTCGCATGACTTGTTACCTGCCGCCACATGATGCCGGCAGTATTGAACCCCTTCGGGATGCAATACTCGGCCGGATTTCTGCATTTGCGATGCTGCTCCGCAATCATGGTTTTATCATTGGCCTCAGGGAAAATACCGATGCGGCCAGGCTCGCAGGCGAACTTGCCATTGAGCGGCCAGCGATCCAACGCGCTGCCTTCAAGGCGCTGTTCTGCTCGCGTGCATCGGACTGGCGGCAATTCGATGAACTCTTCAACTCCTACTGGTTTGGCCGCGGCATGAAGAAGTTGATGAAAGTGGGTGGCTCCATGACCACGTCAACCCGACCCACTCTTTCAGCGCCAACTGAAAAGGGCAGCAACCAGAACGGTTCGAGCGAGTTAAGTGATCACGTTTCCAATCCATCAGGTGTTGAAACTGAAGAAGGTTCCACCGCAAAAAGCGAAGGCGCATCGCGCACCGAAATTTCAAGTTCAACTGACTTTCGCAAAATTGCCGATCCGCGCGAACTTGAAAAAGCCCATGCCGCGGCAGAGCGCTTCGCAAAAGCCATGCGCGCACGGCTGACGCGGCGTGAGCGCGTCCGCAACAGAGGCCGGCGCATTGATTTACGCGCCACCATTCGCCGCAATATAGGTGTGGGCGGAACGCCAATAGACCTGCGCTTTCGCCAGCGCAAACCAAAGCCCTTGCGCCTCATCGTGCTGCTCGATGCCTCGGGTTCCATGCAGATGTACACAGCCGTGTTCATCCGCTTCATTCACGGCATTCTCGATAACTTCCGTGAAGCCGAAGCTTTCGTCTTCCACACGCGGCTGGCCCATATTTCATCTGCGATGAAAGAGAAGAACGCGGCGCGCGCCCTGGAACGCATGTCTCTCATGACCCAGGGTGTGGGCGGCGGAACCAGGATTGGCGAAAGCCTTGCAACTTTCAACAAATGGCATGCCAGGCGGGTTTTGAATTCGCGGAGCTGCGTGATGATCCTGTCTGACGGTTATGACACCGGAGCACCGGAAGTTCTCGCCTCGGAACTCAAGCGGCTGCGCCAGCGCTGCCGCCGCATTGCTTGGCTCAATCCGATGATGGGATGGGATGGTTACCGCCCGGATGCAAAAGCCATGCAGGCGGCGCTCCCCTATCTCGATTTGTTTGCGCCTGCCCATAATCTGGAAAGCCTCGAAGCGCTTGAACCTTATCTGGCGCGATTGTGACGGAGTGAAAGCCATGGCAACCCAAACCGATGTAATGGATATGGTCTCGCAGTTGAAACAACGCGGTGAGCCCTTTGTGGTGGCAACGGTCGTGCGCACAGTTGCTGTGACCGCAGCCAAAGCTGGAGCCAAAGCGGTGATCATGCCCGATGGCACAATTCTTGGCGGCTGGATTGGTGGCGGCTGCGCCCGGGGAGCCGTGTTGAAGGCGGCCCAGGATGTGTTCAAGGATGGTGAGGCGCGTCTCATCTCCGTGCAGCCCCCGACCGAGCTTGAAGCGCTGGGCGTGACACCGGGCCAAAGCCTGCAGGGTGTGCGCTTTGCCAAAAACATGTGCCCCAGCCAGGGCACCATGGATATTTTTGTGGAGGCCGTCATGCCCCGACCCAACCTGGTGATCTGCGGCTCGAGTCCAGTTGCCGTGGCGCTCGCAAACCTTGCTGCTGTTATGGGCTATGCCGTTACAACTGTAGCACCCCAGCCCGAACAGGGAGCTTTCGAGACTGCCGATGCGCGCATTGAAGGATATGCGTTGCCTGTTTCAGAAACAGCCCAACGCTTCGTCGTCGTATCCACACAAGGAAAGGGTGACGAAGCGGCACTGCGCGCCATCCTTGATATTAACGCCGATTATAAGGCCTTCGTCGGCAGCCGCCGCAAGATGGCGTCCATTCGCGAGAAACTTGTTGCCGACGGCGCATCAGCAGAGGCCTTCGATTTCATCAAAGCCCCGGCAGGGCTTGATATCGGGGCCATTTCTCCGGAGGAAATAGCGCTTTCCATTATTGCCGAAGTCACCGCGCTTCGCCGTAAGAAAACCAGGACCAGATAAAAGAGAAAACGACTCGATTGAAAAGCCTGGCAGCCAAGTTATCAATGCCCCCGCAAGACCGTATGGCGCGGATTGAATGATCTCAAAATATTGCAGCAAATGCATCCCGGGTTGCGAGACCATCAACGCCACGTCGCCTACAGAATTGAGTGCCAAACATGACAGATTCAGCCGCCGTCGAAGCGATCTATTCATCGGAGGATAATTCGCCATTCACCGGCAGCAAGTGGGAGCTGGGTGCGGCCTACACGTTCATACGAGATGAAATGCAAAACGACAGTCACATGCTGAGCATGCGTGTGTCGTTTGACTTGAGCGGCGTTGGCGAATTTGGCGAGTGAGAGCCCCACTCAACTGGAAAGTGCGGCTTAGTTTGAAATGCGGCTGATAAATGCCTCGGCGGCAGCGGGTGCCCGTTCTTTGGCGCCATTGATGAAATAGACGAAGATATCGCATGGTCTGCCTGTCGGAGCTTGAGGCTCGATAGGCGGGACATGTGTCGGCTCTTCGCCGCGTTCCCAGGCGCGAGCCAATGCTGCCCAGCGGTCAAGCGCTTCTGGTGTGTACCCGGTTTCGATCTCGGAACTGGTGCTTTGCAGGCGCAGATATCTAAAGCTGGTCGTTACATCAGAAACCAAGGGATATTTGGCGGAGTCAGCAAGAACAATTGCGATATCGGCTTGCCGGGCTTGCCGAATGAATTCAGCGCACAAGAAACTTTCGTGCCTCACTTCGAGTACATGGCGAAGTGGCAGGCCATCGATGTTTCGTGGCAACAGCGAAAGAAAAGCCGCAATATCGTCCGCATCATATTTCTTGAATGGCGCCAGCTGCCATAAGACAGGCCCGAGTTTTGCCTTGAGTTCACTGACACCACTTTCGAAGAATTTCTCGATCGATGGGCCAGCCTCAGCCAAAATGCGGCGGTTGACCGCAAAGCGCGGCGCTTTCAGTGAAAAGATGAAGTCATCGGGCGTTTCATCAAACCATTTGCGGAAGGTCGATGGCTTGAATGTGCTGTAGAATGTGCCATTGACTTCGATCGACGTGACACGGCGGCTGGCGTAGAACAGTTCCTGTGTTTTTGGCAGCTTGTCGGGATAGAGCAGGCCGCGCCAAGGTTCGTAGTTCCATCCCCCTATGCCGACCCTGATCAAGGGCCATTCCCTTCCCGGTGTGCGCAAATCCGTTCTGGTGGCCCCTGCCCTGCGTGCATTTGGATGAAATCGTGCTCCAGTTGCAGGGCCTGCCATTCATCGCCTGGACTTTCGAAGATGAGGGTGTACGGATCTTTATAGCCAGCCTCTGCCGCGGCATCGAGGCAGCGCTTGTAGTCGGCGGTGTCCATTACAAAATTATTTCCAAAACTGCACTTCGCATGGCAAAGTTCGGCGCGCCCAAAAACTGATTTCAGATTTTCGTACTTTGTGGAGCCTTCCCAATTGCCGGTATCGGCGAGGAAGCCAAGCTCGCCAGCAAGCGCATCAAGAACATGGTGGACTTCCTTCGGGCTGGACAGAAGGTCAAACCAGTTCTCGGTGACAATTCTGACACTGCGCTCGCGGCCATGACGAGCCAGTATCTTCAGACCCTCCACCGCAAGGCCAAGACTGCTTTCAGATGGAGTGGCCTTGCCCGCAATGACGCGGGCTCTCTCGGCGCCAAGCAGCGCTGCTGCGTCAATCCAGAATTTTATCCACGCAATATCGCGTTCCCGAGTTGCTGGATTGGTAATATCGCCATCGTCGATCAGCAGGGTCTGTATCGTTACTCTGCTTCCCGCAAATGCATTTCGCACTTTGGCGAGATAGGCTGGTTCCTGACCGGCCAAATGAAAGTGGCAAATTTCGGCCCGGTTGAAGCCCCGGCGTGCAAGTTCTGCGGGCAAATCGAGGAGAGATAGCACTCCCGGCCCATAAGTGGGATTTGGCGCGCTGTTGGAGGTTTCGCCTGGACCATTTGAATAGGTGATGCCCAGCAGATTGTGGACGCTCCAGCTGGAAACGGCGATCAGGGGAGATGTTTTCAGCGGCATTTTTTTGCTCCTGACTTTAACCTATAAGCTCAAAGCTGACGGATTGCAGCTGTCTCTTTGGTTTAAGCGATGAGCGAAAATCCCGGACATATCTATCAGGCCGCGATGATGGACCCCGCGCTTGCAAATCTTGATGATTGCTGAATATCAGGCTAACCAGTTTCTGTTCACACGAAATTCGGAAGTGTCATGCCAAAGAAAAAGATACTGCTTGTCGGAGAAAGTTGGGTCAGTTCGGCGAACCATACCAAGGGTTGGGATGTTTTTTCGAGTGTTACATTCCATTTGGGTGCGGAGCCTTTGGTTGCAGCCCTGAAGGAAAGTCCATTTGAGCTCACGTATATGAAGGCCCACGAAGCGGCTCTCGATTTTCCCCTGACGCTGGATGGGCTCAAGCACTATGATGCAATCCTGCTGTCGGACATCGGCTCGAACACGCTGTTGCTGCATCCTGATGTTTGGTTGCACGGGAAAACGGTTCCAAACCGGCTCAACCTCATTAGGGACTATGCTGAAGCCGGTGGCGGGTTGATGATGATTGGCGGTTACTTTTCATTTCAGGGCATTGACGGGAAGGCGCGCTGGCACAAGACCGCGGTGGAGCAGGCACTGCCCGTTTCATGCCTGCCCTATGATGATCGCTATGAGGCGCCCGAAGGCATCGTTGCGGAAGTCGTAATGCCTGCTCATCCCATCGTTGCAGGCCTTGATGCGCCTTGGCCGGCACTGTTGGGCGTGAACGAGGTCAGGCTTAAAAACAGGGCAGATGTGCAGCTTATTGCGCGCCTTCCCGATAGCCAGGGCGGACACCCGCTGTTGGTTGCGGGAAGCCACGGTCGGGGCCGCACGCTTGTTTGGACTTCCGACATAGGGCCGCATTGGCTGCCAAATACTTTTGTCGCCTGGCCGGGCTACAAAAAACTCTGGATTCAGGCGTTGAGCTGGTTGACCAATTCCTAGTTGCCAGTCTTCATTTTTAGTTATTCCAGAACCACTCGTGGGAAATAGAATGAGATGACCCAGTTTGGCATGTCGACGATTTCACTGATGCGCAAGTCGCCACACACTGAGCAGAGCATGTAGGCATCGACCGGGTTCATGTTGTAGCGTTTCGACAATAGATCGATCATGCCGGATACGGCGGCGCGAGCGCCTTCCATAAGATCAGGGCCAATGCCGGTTGTTACTTCGTAGCCTTTGGCATCAAGATGGCGGGTAACAGGCCCCGGCGTTGTGAACCGCGGAAAGGCAAGGTTTGCACGTTTCACCACCTCAAATTTCGCAGCAATTGTGCAGGGGCTTTCTATTGCAGTGCCGCAAACTTCGCCGTCTCCCTGGGCGGCGTGGGTATCGCCAACACTAAACAGCCCGCCTTTGACTTCAACCGGCAAATAAAGCTCAGTTCCGGCGGAAATATCGCGGATATCCAGATTGCCTCCGACGCGGCGCGGCGGCACCACCGAGTGAGTTCCTGCCTCTGCTGGCGCCAGGCCAATGGTGCCGCAAAACGGCTTTAGCGGAACTTTGCCACCGGGCCCAAACAGGGCTGGCACCAGGGTTGTCGCGTCATATTTCCAGATGTGGAGGGCCGGTTCCTTGAACTGATCCGCCAACAAGCCGAAACCCGGAATGTTGGCTGTCCAACCCCACCCGGAAGGGCCAAATTCCAACAGGGTTACCTTGATGGCATCGCCAGGTTCGGCACCTTCAATGTAAATGGGACCGGCGACCGGGTTCACTTTGCCAAAATCCAGCTTGGCGAGATCGGCTGCATTTGACGAGGCTGTAACTTGTCCGCCCGAGGCGTCTGGCGGGTTGAACTCTATGGTGTCACCGGGGGCAACGCGGATGACGGGAGTGTTGGCGTTGTTCCAGCCATAATGGCAGTTATGATTGTGGATGGTATGGCTGCACTTCATGATTGCATGGTGAACCGGACTGAGCTTTGCTGTCAATGGTTTCAAAGCCATTGTAAGTAAATATCAGACAATATATCGTCGCAATACTGTGGGCAAAAAAGGGGAAAATTCATGCCAAATATCGCGTTCATTGAAGAGCGTGCCACGTTTGGCGACTATGAGACCTGGTACCGGATTTCCGGCGATCTCAATTCAAGGAAGAAGCCGGTATTCATTCTGCATGGTGGTCCGGGAGCGGCGCACAATTATGTTGATGCCTACAAGCTGTTGAGCCTGCAGGGCCGGGCAGTTATCCACTATGACCAACTTGGGTGTGGCAATTCAACTTTGCTGCCGGACAAGGGCGCCGATTTCTGGACGCCGCAGCTCTTCATTGATGAACTCAATAATCTTGTCGATCATCTGAAGCTGCGGTCGGCGTTTCATGTGCTGGGGCAATCCTGGGGCGGCATGCTGGCAGCGGAGTATGGCATTCAGCGGCCAAAGGGACTGAAGTCACTTACGATAGCAAATTCACCGGCATCGATGAAATTGTGGGTGAAGGAAGCAACGCGGCTGCGCCGTGAAATGCCACAGGACGTGCAGGACGCGCTGAACATCCACGAGCAGGCAGGCACTACGGACCATCCTGACTACCAGGCCGCAACCATGCGCTTCTATGAGCGCCACGTGTGCCGCATACATCCATTTCCGCCTGAAGTTCTGGCTTCGTTCGATCAGATGGCGCGCAATCCAACGGTCTATCACACCATGAATGGGCCCAACGAGTTTTTTGTCATTGGAACGCTCAAGACGTGGAGCGTGATTGATACGGTCAAGCGCATTAATGTTCCGACGCTTCTGATTTCAGGCCGGTATGACGAGGCAACGCCCGCTGTCGTTCAGCCGTTTAAGGACAATATAAAGGGCGCGACTTGGGAAATCTTTGAACATTCGAGCCATATGCCGCATGTCGAAGAACAGGAAAAATGCATGAAACTCGTCGGGGATTTTCTTGACGCTAACGACTGACAAAAACAAAACAGGGAGAAACGACATGAAGAAATGGTTATTGGCAAGTGCCGCAGTGGCTTTGCTGGCGCTGAGCGGCCTAAGCCCAGCGTGGGCTGAGTATAAGGCTGAACATCGGGGCGGCACCATGCGCATAATTGCGCGTGCGGCAGCCGGAACAGTTGATCCGCATATCAACTACACCCTGCAGTACTGGCAGATTTATCAATCGCTGTATGACGGTTTGGTAGGCTTTCAAAAAGCTGCGGGTGCTGATGGCTTCATCAAGGTTCCAAATCTGGCCGAGGAATTTCCCGCGCCAACCAACGATGGCAAAACCTATGTTTTCAAAATCCGCAAAGGCATCAAGTTTTCAAACGGCAATGAACTTGGCGTGAAAGACGTTGTGGCTTCGCTGCAGCGCATCTTCAAAGTGTCGAGCCCGACTGCCGGCGGATTCTATTCGGTCATCGTTGGCGCTGACAAGTGCCTCGCCGATGCCAAATCCTGTACACTGGAAGGTGGCGTGATTGGTGATGAAGCCGCAGGCACTGTGACCATCAACCTGACGCGGCCCGACGCTGAGATATTTGATAAGCTGGCTTTGCCCCATGCGGCGATTTTGCCAGCGGATTCACCCACCGAAGATGTAGGGTCCAACCCGCTTCCCGGCACAGGTCCCTACATGATTTCAGCCTATGACCCCAACAAGGGCATGACACTGAGCCGCAATCCGCATTTCAAGGTATGGAGCGAGCAGGCCCAGCCCGACGGTTATCCGGATGTTGTCCAGTATGACTTCGGCCTGACGGAAGAAGCTCAAGTTACAGCCGTTCAAAATGGCGAAGCTGACTGGATGTTTGACGAACCGCCAGCGGACCGTTTGGCGGAAATGGGCACCAAGAACAAAGACCAGGTTTTTGTAACACCACTGACGGCCTGGTGGTACGTTCCGATGAACACACGGCTTGCACCCTTCGACAATGTCAAGGTCCGTCAGGCTGTCAACTTTGCAATTGATCGCAATGCTTTGGTGAACCTGTTTGGTGGCCCGGTGCTTGCCTCGCCGGTTTGTCAGGTCTTGCCCCCAGGATTTCCTGGCCATGAAGACTATTGTCCCTACACCAAGGATCCAGGCGCCAAGTGGTCTGCTCCTGACATGGAGAAGGCAAAGCAACTGGTCGAAGAATCCGGCACGAAAGGCCAGAAGGTCACAATCATTGCAGAAGACAAGACTGTATCGAAATCCATTGGCGTCTACCTGCAAAGCGTCTTGACCGAGTTGGGTTATGAAGTGGATGTGAAGCCGATATCTCCCAATATCCAGTTTACCTATATTCAGAACACCAACAACAAAACTCAAATGTCGATCACCCAGTGGTATCAGGATTACCCTGCTGCCTCGGACTTCTTGAACATATTGTTCGGCTGCTCAAGCTTCACGGAAGGTTCTGACAGTTCAATCAACATTGCCGGTTTCTGCGACAAGGACATTGATGCCAAAATGCAGGAAGCCTTGGCGCTTGGTGTGACTGACCCTGATGCCGCCAACAAGATGTGGGCTGAAATCGACAAGGCTGTCACTGATCAAGCTCCTGCTGCGGCATTGTTTACGCCGAAGCATCTTGATTTCGTATCAAAGCGCCTTGGCAACTTCCAGTTCAACTCGCAGTTCTACTTCATGGTAACCCAAGCTTGGGTGCAGTAAGCCGGAAGTAGGACGTGTTGGCTGAGACACTTGTTGTGAAGGGAAGTTCTAGCCGTGGTCCGTGGGCCACGGCTATTCGCCGTTTGGCACGGGACAGGGCCGGGATGGCGGCACTCGTGCTTTTTCTTGTAATTCTCACTATGTGCTTGCTGGCGCCTGTCTATGCCCAGTGGGCTGGCGTTGATCCCTTCAGGTCCACGCTTGATGCCGTTGTGGTTATTGATGGCCAGAAAATTCCTGTGATGGAGCAATCAACCGAAGGGCTGGGATTGGGCTATAACCCTATCGGTCCCACCTGGCGGCTTGGCAGCTATTTTCTGGGCGCTGACAACCAGGGGCGTGATGTCATGGCACGGTTGCTCTATGGCGGTCTTACCTCCCTCCTCATTGCTGGCGCCGCTACTGTTTTGACGCTGGCGCTTGCCACCATTCTTGGTCTTTCCGCCGGGTTTTTCGGCGGGATCATAGATATCGTGCTGTCTCGCATTCTCGATGTCTTATGGGCTTTCCCTGTCTACCTCCTGGCAATTTCACTTTCCATCGTGCTCATCACGCATGGCATTGAGATTGGGCCCATCACGATTGAATCGGGAAGCCTTTGGCTGCCGATTTTCATTATAGGAATTGTCTATATCCCCTACGTGGCACGGCCCATTCGCGGCCAAGTGTTGTCGCTGCGTGAGAGTGAATTTGTGCTTGCTGCCATCGGACTGGGTGTGCCAAGCCACCGGATATTGCTGCGTGATATTTTGCCAAATATTTCCACGACACTCATTGTATTTGTGCCATTGATGATGGCGCTCAACATGTTGACAGAGTCAGCGCTTTCTTTCCTCTCAATAGGCGTACAGCCGCCGGATGCGAGTTGGGGCACAATAATCCAGGACGGTCAGGGGCTGTTATATTCGCGACCAGCCGTGGCCATGGCGCCCGGCATTGCAATTGTTCTCAGCGTGCTTGCCTTGAATGTGTTGGGCGATGGTTTGCGCGATGCACTTGATCCGCGCTCGAAGATCAGATTGGGGCGCGGCTGATGCTGCTCGCCCTTTTGCAGCGCCTTGGCCAAATGCTGTTCGTCATGTTTGGCATCAGCCTGCTGGTATTCCTGATTTTCTTTGCAACACCGGGAGCGGATCCTGCGGCGCGTATCGCGGGGCGCAATGCCAGCCCGGAAGTTCTGGAGGCGGTGCGGAAGAGCTTTGGCTTTGATCAGCCCATCTATGTGCAATACGCCACGATGATGAAAAAAATATTTGTAACGGGTGACCTCACATCCTTTGTCAATCGCGGCTGGAAGGTCGTTCCTGCGGTTCTGGATACGGTGCCGGTAACGCTTTCACTGGTGATCGGGGCTGCCATTCTGTGGGTGATCTTCGGCATGCTCATCGGCCTTGCTGCGGCAGCGACCCGGGGCAGCTGGATCGACAAGACTTTGATGGTGCTTGGCCTCATTGGCATTTCGATGCCGGTCTATTGGCTGGGCGAAGTGATGAACCTTGTCACGCAGAGCCGCTATCATGACACCTGGATGTTTTCATGGGTGCCTCCACTTGGTTATAAAAACCTTTCAACCGATCCCAAGGGCTGGTTTCTCACGCTCATCATACCGTGGATCACACTGGCCATTCTGTATATCGGGCTTTATGGCCGCGTGCTGCGCGCCAGCCTCATCGAGGCCCTGCAGGAGGACTATGTTAGAACGGCCCGCGCCAAGGGACTTTCAGAAACGCGCGTGTTGCTTCGCCATGCGCTTCGCACCTCACTCATCAGTTTTGTTACCCTGTTTGGGCTGGATTTTGGCGCGCTTGTGGGAGGTTCGGCACTTCTCACCGAGGTTGTGTTTGGATTGCAAGGTGTTGGCAAGCTGACGTTCGATGCGCTGCAGAACCTGGATCTGCCGGTGATCATGACCACTGTCATGTATGCCTCGTTCTTTGTGGTGATGGCAAATGCCGTGGTCGATGTGGTCTACATTCTGCTCGACCCCCGCGTGAGGACTGCCTGATGCTCAGTGTGCGTGACCTCAGGGTATCATTTCGCACCGAACGCGGGCTCATGCGCGCGATTGACGGCGTAAATTTCGACGTGGCACAGAGCGAAATTCTCGGGCTGGTGGGTGAGTCCGGTTCTGGAAAGACAGTATCACTGCTTGCCGTGATGGGCCTCATCAATGATCCCAATGCTGTCATAGAAGGGTCAATCAAGTATCGCGGCCGCGAACTCGTGGGGCTTGCTCCCAATGAAATGCGGAAGCTGCGTGGCAAGGAAATTGCCATGATTTTCCAGGACCCGATGACAGCGTTGACGCCTGTTTACACAATAGGCTGGCAAATTTCTGAACAGATCATGGCGCATGAACGGATCAGCAAAGCTGCGGCCAGGTCTCGTGCCGTCGATCTTCTTGCCGAGGTGAATTTCCCAAACCCAGCCGAGGCCGTTGATCGCTATCCGCACCAACTGTCAGGCGGCATGCGGCAGCGCGCGGTTATTGCCATGGCGCTGTCTTGCAATCCCGCCCTTCTGGTGGCCGATGAGCCAACGACGGCCCTTGACGTTACAGTGCAGGCGCAAATTCTTGATCTCGTGCGCAAGCTGCAGAGCAATCACAAATCGGCCATCGTGTTTATCACGCATGACATGGGTGTCATTGCCGAGATCGCCGATCGCGTGATGGTGATGTATGGCGGGCGCGTTGTGGAAAGTGGCCGCAAGCGCGATTTGTTTGTCGACCCGCAACATCCCTATACCCGCGCCTTACTGGATTCCATTCCGCCCCTGACGGGCGAGCGCCCCCGGCGCCTGCGTTCCATTCCCGGATCGCCGCCTTCGTTGCTTGATCGGCCGATTGGGTGTTCATTTTCTCCCCGATGTCCGCACCGGTTTGATAAATGTGGTGCTGTGCCTGAACTTACTGGCAAGGGCCATACGGTTGCCTGTTTTCTACATGGTGCAACATGAAGCCAACGGCGCCATTATATGAGGCCGTAGACGTCAGCAAGCAGTTTACTGTTGGCAGCCGATTTTCGCCCCGTGGCAGGCTCACTGTTCATGCAGTTGACAGCGTGTCGCTCTCGATCAGCCCAGGCGAGACAGTTGGATTGGTGGGTGAGTCAGGATGTGGCAAGTCAACGTTCGGCCGTTGCCTTGTCAGGCTCTACGAAATTTCAAGCGGCAGTCTGCATTTCAACGGCGAAGATATTTCGCGGAAGTCCATGCGTGACATGCGGCCATTGCGAAAAGAGCTGCAGATGGTTTTTCAAGACCCTTATGCCTCGCTCAATCCGCGTCGCCGGGTGCGCGATCTGATTGCGGAACCGTTGCGGGTTCACACGGCACTTTCGGCTGCCGCTGTCGATCAGCGCATTGCAGAACTCCTGGATCTCGTTGGTTTGCACCCTGATCATGCCATGCGTTTTCCCCATGAGTTTTCCGGTGGCCAACGGCAGCGCATTGGCATTGCGCGGGCCATTGCGCTTGAGCCCAAATTGATTGTGCTTGATGAACCGGTGTCGGCTCTCGACGTTTCGGTTCAGGCACAGATTGTCAACTTGCTGGCCGACCTGCAGGAACGCCTCAATCTGACCTACGTGTTCATCGCGCATGATCTCAGCGTGGTGCGGCAGGTTTCGACACGCATTGCGGTTATGTATCTCGGCTCCATTGTGGAGCTTGGGTTGGCGGCGGACATCTTTGCCAAACCAGCCCACCCTTATACGCAAGCGCTGATCTCGGCTGTGCCGGTGCCGGATGTCACCAAATCAGGTTCGCGCAGCCGCATCGTGCTGACGGGCGATGTGCCAAGCCCGATAGATCCGCCGTCAGGTTGCCGGTTTCATCCCCGCTGCCCTGTGGCGCAAGATCGCTGCAAGGTTGAGCGGCCACTGCTTGAAAAACTATCCGACAGCAGACAGGTGGCCTGTCATTTTCCATACAAAACCTAGTCGCCGGCGGCACATCTTTTCATTGGGTGATTTCTGGTGCAAGATCGTTGCTCGCTCAGGGAATGCGAGGACCAGAATGATTATTTATCCTGATCTCGAATTGCGCCACGGCCGACTTGTCAACCTGATCCGCAACCGGATCGAAAGTCCGCTGGTTTATGATGTCGATCCGGTCGAAGTAGCTCACGACCTTGCAAAGCAAGGCGCTCAATGGCTGCATGTCGTTGATCTTGATGCGGTGTTCAACGAAGGCGACAATACCGACATCATCAAGCAGATTATCCGCACGGTGAGTTGCTCAGTTCAGGTGGGTGGCGGCATCAGATCGATGGAAAAGACCCATGCCTGGATGGACGCGGGGGCTGGCCGTGTTGTCATCGCATCGGCTGCCGTGAAATATCCGCACTTTGTCAAAGCAGCAGCCACCGCTTATCCCGATTCCGTGGTCGTCAGCGTCGATGTGCGGGGTGGCCGGGTTCTGGTTGATGGCTGGACCGAAACCACGATCTTCACGCCAGACGAATTTCTACACCAGTTCGACAGTGTAGGGTTGGCCGCCATTATTTATACTGACATTGACCGCGATGAGGACTTTCCGGGCAGCACCATGGCCCATGCAACAAGCCTTGCTGCAAAGGTTCGCACGCCCGTCATTGTCAGTGGCGTGGTCAAAACCCTCGATGACATTTCGACCTTGTCCTACCTGCCAAATATCAGCGGCGCCATCACCAGCCGCGCCCTGTTCGGCGGCGCCTTCACCTTCGCTCAGGCCAACGCGATAGCCACCGAGCGCCATGGGCAAAATGCGCCGTTTACGTGATCGGCGGAGTGTTTTTACTGGCTGGAAAATAGGCAAAATTTATTTGATGCCTAAAAATTGCTCTATTTTGCCTTGGGCTAAATTCGCTTTCCAAAAATAATTCAATGAAAATAACGGGATAGAAGACTTGCCGATTTGGCACGAAACTTGAGTTGCGTTTCCGTACTGTCGAAAGGAAACTATCCATGAAATACATTATTGCGATCATAAAGCCCTTCAAGCTGGAAGAGGTGCGAGAGGCTTTGGCGGCCCTAGGCGCTCAGGGCATTACCGTGACCGAAGTCAAAGGTCATGGTCGCCAGAAGGGCCACACGGAATTCTACCGGGGTGCTGAATACACCGTGAGTTTCGTTCCGAAGGTCAAAATCGAGATCGCTGTCGACGCGGCAATCGCCGACCGCGTTGTGGAGGCGATCCAGCAAGCCGGACAGACTGGTCAAATTGGCGACGGAAAAATTTTCGTTCTGCCGCTTGAGCAGGCCATTCGTGTGCGCACCGGCGAAACCGGCACTGCCGCACTGTAACAATCCAAATGAAGGACACGGAAATGAAATTTCTATCAAAACTGCGCCCCGTTCTCGCGGGACTGGCGCTTTCGGCGCTCTTGCCAGTGGCCCCGGCACTGGCGGCGGCAACTGTCAACAAGGGCGATACGACTTGGATGCTGATCGCGACGGTGCTGGTCATCCTCATGACAATTCCAGGCCTCGCCCTGTTTTATGGCGGCCTGGTTCGCTCGAAGAACATTCTCTCTGTTCTGATGCAGGTGTTCATCTGTTTCTGCCTGATATCCATCCTGTGGTTTGCCTATGGCTATTCCGTAGCGTTCACCAATGGCTCGGCCTTCTTTGGCGGCTTCTCGAAAGCTTTCCTGGCCGGCGTGGATATTTCCACAATGGCTGCCACCTTCTCCAAGGAAGTTTATATCCCTGAATTCACCTACGTGATTTTCCAGCTGACATTTGCTGCAATTACGCCAGCCCTGATCGTTGGCGCATTTGCTGAACGCATGAAGTTTTCGGCTGTTCTCCTGTTCATGGTGATCTGGTTTACCTTTGCCTATCTGCCCATGGCGCACATGGTTTGGTGGTGGGCTGGTCCTGACGCCTATACGCTGAGTGCGGAAAATATCGACGCCGTCAAAGCGGCTGTTGGCGAAGCCTCCGCCACCGATTTCCTGGCCAGGCTTGCAGCAGCTGCTGATGATGTCGCAAAGGCCGCTGTCCTTGCTGACTATGGTTCCGCAGCCAGTGCCGCAAACGGCTGGCTGTTCAACAAGGGCGCCATCGATTTTGCTGGCGGTGCTGTTGTTCATATCAATGCTGGCATCGCCGGTCTGGTCTGCGCCATTGTTCTTGGAAAACGCATCGGCTACGGCCGCGAAGCCATGGCGCCTCACAATCTTGCGATGACCATGATCGGCGCCAGTCTCTTGTGGGTGGGTTGGTTCGGCTTCAACGCGGGTTCAAATCTCGAAGCCAATGGCTTGACCGGTCTTGTGGTGCTCAACACCATTCTGGCAACCGCTGCTGCCACCCTTGCCTGGACTGCCGGTGAATGGATGACGCGCGGTCACCCAAGCTTGCTCGGTGCTGCCTCAGGCGCCGTTGCAGGTCTTGTGGCGATCACACCGGCTTGTGGCTGGGTTGGCCCGATGGGCGGCGTTGCCATCGGCCTCATTGCCGGATTTGTATGCCTTTGGGCTGTTGTCTGGCTCAAGGCGAAGCTTGGCTATGATGATACACTGGATGTGTTCGGCGTTCACGGGGTCGGCGGCGTCCTGGGCGCGCTTCTGACGGGCATCTTTGTAAACCCCGCACTGGGCGGCATGGGCGTTACCGATTATCTGGCAACCGATTTATCGACCAAGCTGGTCGAGTATTCGTTCTCAGCCCAGATGTATGGACAGGTCGCAGCTATTCTTACAGCGATCGTCGTTTCCGGTGTCGTCAGCTACGTGGCCCTGATGATCTGCAAATTCACTGTTGGGTTGCGCGTTGACGAACAGCAGGAACGTGAGGGCCTCGACATCGGCTCGCACGGTGAACGCGCCTACTCATAAATTCCTCCCCCGCCAAACTAAAAAGCGCCCTTTGCGGGGCGCTTTTTTTTGGGATCAACATCTGGCGCACCTCGGTGCTACGCTGGTTTCTTATGAACCTCGGCCATAGCCTCGGGTTGCATCGCGCATCACGTTGAGAATGCGGTCTTGCTCTGGCGTTGTGCTGCGGCTTGCTGCTTCGGTAACGCCTGTGGCGGTGGCGGCCAGTTGAATGTCCGGATTGCCATGCTCTGATACCATTGCCATGGCCCAGCGCGAAAATGTCCGGCCGCTGACTTTACCCTCTTCGAGAATCTTGACTGTGTCGTGGCGCTTGTCTTTTTCGATATGGGTGTAGAGAGAGCGCACCGCCTCCTCTTCGCCTTCAAGGGTCTGGGCGAACCAGTCCTCATAGACCAGCAACGCACCGGTGATGCCCTTGGTGGTGTTGTTGGCCCGGGCAACGCGCAAAACGTCGCCGAGCCCTGCATCAAGCTGGGCTGGAGGAATCTTGCTGTGGCTGCGATAGATCAGGCGGAAAATATCGGGCTGATTCATGGCTCTTCACTCCTCACAATAACTCTGCGCCGCCGCCCAAGGCTGGTCCTGACGTTGGGTCGAAGTCGTCTGGTTTCTTCGCAATCAAGGTTTGTGTCGTGAGGATCAAGCCTGCAACAGAAGCGGCATTTCGAACGGCACTGTAAGAAACTTTGACGGGATCGATAATGCCCGCCGACACCATGTCGACCAGGGTGCCATTCCTTGCATCAAGGCCGTGGCCGTTTGTGCCTTTGGAAACTCTTTCCACTTCGGCAGCGCCATTCAGGCCGGCGTTGGCAGCGATATAGAACAGCGGCATGCTGAGGGCGCGTTGCAGAAGTTCTGCTCCCTGTTTCTTGCTGCCTGTCAAGCCGTTGATCAACCCGGCAAGCTCTGGCGCAATCTTTAGGAGGGCCAAGCCGCCGCCAGGAACGACGCCTTCTTCGATGGCAGCGCGCGTTGCGTTGATCGAGTCTTCGATCAACTGGGTCCGGCGCTTTTGTTCAACGGGGGTTGCTCCACCGGCCATAATCATGGCTGTGCCGCCTGACAGCTTGGCGATGCGCTCCTGGAACTTGTCGCGTTCGATATTTTCTGGCGCAGCATCATATTGGCGCATGACCTGTTCGCGACGGGCTGAGATTTTCTTGGCATCGCCATTGCCAGCCGTGATCAATGTCTTCGAAGCAGAAATCCGGATTTGACGTGCGGAACCCAGATCATGCAATTCGCACTTCTCCAGCTTGCCGCCGAGGTCAACCGAAATCACGCGGCCTCCGGTGGTGATGGCAATATCCTCCAGCATGGCTTTGCGCCAGTGGCCGTATTCAGGCGGATGAATAGCAGCCACCTTGAAGTTGGATTTTTCTCGCCGCTCCAATAACTGCATGATGACCGGTGGCGCCACTTCCTCGCCGATGATCATCAGCGGGCGGCCACTCTTTTCAATCAGCGACAGAACACCGGCCAATTGGTCCATGGTCTGGATCTTGTGATCGGTCATCAAGATAAAGGGGTTGTCGAGAACCACCTGCATTTTCTCAACATCTGTCACCATGTGGTGTGAAAGATAGCCGCGATCGAAAGCCATGCCCTCGACCACTTCCAAAGTTGTTTCAACTGTGTTTCCGAATTCGACGGCAACGATGCCGTGATTGCCGGCGCGTTCGAAGGCTTCGGCAACCATTTTGCCCAGTGCGCCATCATTGGCGGCAATGCTGGCTACGGCGAGCAAGCCTGCGGCGCCATTTACGGCCTTGGCGGATTTCTTGAGTGCTGCAATCGTTTCGAGGACGGCGAGTTCCAGACCTTCGACCAACTCAACGGGGTTGGCGCCTTTGGCCAGGCACTTCAGGCCATCCTGGACGAGAACGTCGGCCAGCACCGTTGCCGTGGTCGTGCCGTCGCCCGCCACTTCGTTGGTTTGCTTGGATACTTCGCGCAAGACCTGGGCGCCCATGTTTTCAAACGGGCATTCCAGTTCGATTTCACTGGCAATGCTGACGCCATCGCGCGAAACAATCGGCGTGCCGATGGGGCGGTCCATAATCGCGTTCATGCCTTTGGGCCCAAGGGTTCCGCGCACGGCTTTGGCGAGCTTGGCAACGCCTCTTCCCAGTGCTTCGCGGGCGGCTTCATCATGGAGCATAATTTTTGGCATGGGATATCCTCAACTTACAAATAAATGACTGTGGGTCTGCAACCTGACGTCAGGTGGCAGTTGGCGAATTCGCCGAAACTTGCGATTTTGGAACAAAGGGGGTGTCGAGATCAAAGCGCACCGATAGCAAGCCACGACAGAGTGCGCCATTGAATTCGGCATTGACGTTGACGCGCCTCAGACCCGTGCAATAGGTCGCGAAGCTTTCGGCCTTTAGCCCGGCACCCTCGGCAGTGATGAAGGCCAGCACGTCAGGGCGGATGGGGCCTACGACGTGACGCCGCTCAAAATAGCGCTGCACCAGTTTTTCACCTTCAACATCGAGCGGTAAACACTCAAGGTCGCTCAAGGTCAAAGTGATGATCGCTTCGGGCAAATGTCCGGCGGCGGTGAGATAGGTCAACAACGCAACTTGCCGACGCTGGAATGCCTTCACCAGGAATGTCTGCCGCAGCTCGTCAAGATTTCCGTCAGCTTCGGCGCCAAATGTCTCTTCGAAGGAGAGCCCCTGGGCCAGACCGGCGTTGATCTTGTCGGCATACATGTGTTCGCCGAGTGTTACGTTCACACCGGAAACCCAATCCAGCACTCCGACGGCCCTGCGCATGTCATCGGCCATCAGGAAAGAAAAATTGGCTGCACACCAATAGGTGGGAAGACGAAAGCCGATGTGGACGCGGTTGTCAGCATCCACATCGGCATTGGTTACGAATTTCAGTTCAGTAACTGACTCATCGAGTTCTGGATCGGTCACGCCTGCGAGACACGCCCAAACCTGGGCCTGCTTGTCTGGTAACACGTCAACATGACCGCTCATATCGTCAACCAGCCTTGTGAACAGCTTCAGACAGATGGGCGTAACCGCCGCCTGCCCTGATCTTCTTTTTCTGGGCTTCGATATCAATGCCATAAAGCTTGGCGGCATTGAGGCCGAGTATCTTGGTCTTGATCTCTTGCGTCAAGACCTGGCCAGTTTCCTTCGACACATCGGCTGGAATTTCGAATGCCATGAACTTGTCGATCAACCACTTCGGCGTCCAGATGCCATAGTCGCTGCCATAAAGGATCTTGTCTGGGCCAAGCCAGAACAGGAGTTCCGAGATGATGTGAGCGAAATAGGCTGGGCGGGAATGGATGAACGGCAAGGCTACCGCAAGACCAGCATAGACGTTGGTTTCCTGGGTGGCGATCCAGCAAAAATCATCCAGGCGCGGCAAGCCGCAATGCTCGACAATGAAGTTCAGACCCTGAAAATCGGTTGCCGCATCATCGATGTCTTTCACATCAAACGCATCACGGTTGAGTGGCAGGATGGTGGGGCCCTTGTGGACATGCAGGTTCTTGATGCCAAGCTTCTGGGCGGCCTCGAGGAACTTGTAGGACTCCTTGTCGGTCAGGCTGTAACCCCTTGATTCACCTTTCCATTCGGCTGTGTAGATCTTGGCGCCCTTGATTTTGTGCTTTTCCACCATCTCGTGCATGTGCTCAAGACCCTTGTTTCCGTCGCGCGGATCAAAAGCGGTATTGAGAATGAAACGATCAGGATGGGCCTTCTTCATGGCCGAGCTGCGCTCGGTTGTGTTGAAGCCATTCTTGTAGAAATCGGTCAGATAGGTTGGCTGCAGAATGGCCATGTCATCATAACCTGTTACGAACAGATCCTTGTACATGTCCTCGGCGCTGTATTTTTCGAACTTGTCTTTGGGCCAACGCTCCTCGGCGGGGCTCAGACCGTTATGATAAGCGTAGAAACATTCGATGAACTGCTTGCCATGAACGTTCTTTTGGTTGGCAGGACTTCCGTCCCAGAAATGTGTATGTCCGTCGATAACGAAGATTTCTTCGCCCTTGGCTGTCCTGTACATGGCGTTCCCTTGCTCCCATCACTAGGTTTTTTTTAAATCATGGTTGCGGATGGCTGTTGTTTCACCAGCCATCCGATCGCTGCCGCATGAGATCAGACGATGTATTCCATCATCTCGTTCATGTCGCCAAAGCAGATAACAGTGTTGTCATCTGTCATGACCATGCGCCCATAGTGGGTCGATGTCGAGATTTCAAAGAGATGCGGGGTCATAACGCGGCCCAGCTCCTCAGAGATTTCGTCCATCTTGAAGATCATCTTGCCGTCGCCATCGATGCGGATCATTGCTGGCATGAAGGTGACGGTGGTGTTCTTGTGACGCGCCATAACGGCGGCGATGGCACGGGCCTCGACGCTGTCATTCATGGTTACGCCACATTGGAAAGAGACCGTGTCCTTGAACTCGATGTCTTTCATCGCTTTGAAGATATTGGCTGCTTGGGCCATCAGTTTTCTCCTTGAGTTTGTTGATTGATTGATGGGATCAGGCGATGCCGGCCGGAACTTTGAGGCCGAGTTCCCCAGCGATGCTCTTGATGCGGTTCTTGGCGCGTCCGAGAGCGTCTGCGAAGGCTGCGACTTTTACACGTGGCTGCGACCAGATGGGCTGCAGTTGGTTTGCGGCATCAAGCGCAAGCTTCACATGTGTGTCAAACCACTTGTTGAAGAGTGCAGTGTTATGCTTGCCATGCTCGGCATCATTCGTGAGCATGTGGAAAAGCTCAATCGTGTTGGCAAGATTGCGCTCATAGTCGGCTTCAGCGGCGGAAACAACCGATGGCGTGATGAAGTCGTTCTGGGCTGCGGCAGCCTGCATGAGGAAGCCGGAGCGGAACAATTCACCAACCAATGGCTCGAATACGGCGTTGGTGGCAAAATACTGCTCAAGGTAGTCGCTTGAACCCATGATCGATTCAATTGCCTTGCGGGTTCCCTGCCACAGGGCATCTTCCATCCAGTGCTTCTTGCCGGCTGTGGCATCAAAGCCAGCGATATCGAGACCGATTTCACTGAGATAGAGTGTCAAATCCTGGGCAAAACGCAGCTTGTAGGATGAGTTGGTCAGAATGGCGTTGTTGACCATCTGGGTGTAGCCATAACGCTGGGCCTGCATTGTTGACGTGCCGAGACCGAATTCAGCGTGCTTGTAAGCACCCAAGTGGTTCTGCAGGATTTTGACCCATTCGGCATCAAAGCGGGATGGTGCGCCGGACTTGCGGCCATTTTCGATGGTGCTTTGCACCATGCCACAGATTGTGGACTGGCGTTGATAGTGGGTGCGTTCCCATTCCTGATCGACGGCGCGGAACTTGTGCCAGTTCGAGCTCTTGGCGGCGGTCCAATCCTTCGAATAGGTTGGCGTGCCATCGGGGAATGAAATGATCCAATCCTGGAGGAGATAACGCTCTGGATCCGGTTGGACGTCGACCGTCATGTCTTCGTAGTGACTGGCCTTGCGGCCCTGCGGTTCAAAATAGTTATACTTGCGGCTGTCGGAGCCTGGAAACGTCGCTGATCCAGCGGCACCGGATCTGGTGGGTTGTGCGCTCATTGGGTCCTCCCGGAGGGTTTACGTGTTTGCGATGGTTGTTTCATAGCCGTCACCGCGTTGCCGGCGTAAATTTGTCGAAGTAGATATGGTCGGGTTCAACGCCGTTCATTTGTAGAATAGGCAAAACGGCATCAATCATTGGCGTGGGGCCACAGGCATAGGCATCGAGGGCACCGGCCAGTTTTTCTTCGCGCAAGTGGCGCAAAACGACTTCGTGAACGAAGCCGGTTTCACCATCCCACTTGTCCTCCGCCGTGGCGTTGGACAGGGCTGGAATGAATTTGAAATCCGTGAGCTTGGCGGCGATGGCCTTGAGCTCGTCAAGATAGAAAAGGTCGGCACTGGTTCTGGCGCCGTAGAAAAACCGGATGGGCCTTTGCTCGCCGCTCTTGATGTGATCGGCAAGAATTGACCACAGTGGCGACATGCCCGACCCGCCACCGATGAGCAGCATTGGGCCGGGGCGTTCTTCACGCCTGAAACAGGAGCCGTAGGGGCCCTTGGCCACAATGGGATCGCCTGCACTCAATGCGCCATCAAGAAGCGACGAGAATGCGCCATTGGGATATTTCTTGATGATGAAACTGAGGCGCGTGCCGTCCTCTGGCGCATTGGCCATTGAAAAGGCGCGGGTAATTGATTTGTCTGTCAACGTCAGATCGACATACTGGCCGGCCCAGAATTTTAGCGGCTTTTCTATCTCGATTTCCAGCATGCGAATGTCATGGGTGAGTTCGCTGATCCGGGTGATGGTGCCGGCGAAGCTTTTGACGGCGATTGAACGGCTCAGCAAGTCTTCGTCAAAATTCAGCAATTCGAAACTGACATCACTATAGGCATGGGTGCGGCACAGCAGGACGTGATTGGTTTCGCTTTCATAGTCGGGGAGCGCGAAGGTCGAATATTTCAAAAGCTCAATATCGCCATCAATGAGCTTGGATTTGCAGCTGCCGCATTGGCCTTCCTTGCAGCCGTGCATCAGCGATATTCCCTGACGGAATGCAGCATCAAGGACGGTTTCCCCCTCCTCGACTTCCATTTCGATCCCCAAGGGTTCGAAACGCACTTTATGAACCTGCACTGCCGACATCAATTTTAACTTTCAAAAAATGAACTTGAGCGGTGGGGACCGCCGAGGCGGTCCCCATGCTTTAAGGTCTTGCTTAGTTACAAGGGTTGATCTTGAAGCCCTTGCGATACTCTGCTGCGGCCTTGACCTTCTCGTCGGCCGAGAGCGCACGGAAGCCGCGGAGCGGGCTGCCGAGCGTGTGGCCGCGCACGTGATCGAGCGTCCACATATCCTTGGCTTCAAAGCGCAGATGCGGCTGGGCAATCATGGTCTTGCCGTCGGAACGGACGAAGCCCAAGTCCTTGATCGCATCGGCCACATCCCAGCCATGGTAGCAATCTTCCCATTCACGGCGTCCGCTGAAGCGGCCCATTGCAGGAGTGGCGCGGCCTTCGTACTCGGCAGCGAATGCCACCTTGTGGGTCCAGCGGCAACCTTCCGAGCAATAGGTGTAGGTCTTGCCATCAACGTCGTCGTAGCAGAAGTCCTCGCGGATCAGGCAAGGCACCATGCAGCTCCAGCAACGATGCGGATAGGCGTAGCCCACATCAGCGTTGAAGAGGATCTGGGTCTGGCCAGGAACGCTCAGTTTTTCATGCCATTTCCAGAAGTCGCCGAATTCAGCGTACCAACCTGGATACTTATGCTCAAACCATTCGAAGTCCTTTTCCTTCTGCGATTCAATGCGCCAGAAGTTCACCGACCAGCCAACCGTGAAGAATTGCGCGGTTTTGTGGACATAGTTCTTCTTGACGATACGATCCCAGGCGAGAGCTACGTCATCGTGATGGATCTTGATGCCATACTTTTCGAGCGGCAGCATGTAGGTCCGATAGTAGTCCTCGTAGATCCAGCGATGCCAAAGCTCAGCATAGCTTTCCTTGTTCTTGTCGCGGTTGGTCGTGCCGTATTCGATGAATGTACCGATAGCAGCATCAACAATCGCGTGGTTCTGCCAGAACGCGTACTTCAGGTCGCGCTCAAGCAACTGGTGGTTCGATGGATCGTTGATCATTGCCATCAGCATCGAGTGACCGTTGCCGATGTGACGCGATTCATCTGACTGCACTGACAGGAACACTGTTGGCAGCGCATAGTCGCCGTTACGGGCGGCTTCCGAAGGCATGGCCACAAACAGGGTGTTGGTGAACGCGGTTTCGGCGACAACTGTCAGGTAGACGTTGGCGGCCGTGATGGCGTCACCGGTCAGGAAGCCTTCAGCGAACTGACGGCCAATTGTGGTGGCGTAGCACTTGCCGAAAGCTGCTTCGGTGATGTCGAAGCCTGCTGGATCGATGTAGTTCTCCATATACCACTTCTTCAGGTTCATCTGAATGGTGGAGTGACGGAACTCATCAACCATTTGCATGGTCATGCCGGTGCGGAGTTCTTCACCTGGCGCCAAACGGGCAACCATGGCCATGGAACGCGCTGCCGAAATTTCCGGAAATGGAATGATTGCCAGAAAGAGCTTCATCCATTCAACCCAGCGTGGCTCCACGTTGCGGAACATGTCGCCGCGAAGTGCGGCATCAAGTGCGCCGTAAACGCGGTTGTCTTTTTCTTCCTGCATCGGGAAATACGACCGCAGGACCTGCTTCATCGGGTCACGTGGTGTCTTCGATATCTTGTAGTCGGTCGGGAAGGTCATCGCTTCCTGCACGTAGCTTGGCGTCCAGCCAAGATCAGCAACACGGTTCGCGGCTTCCGCGATGGTGATGCCTTTCTGAGCTGTGATTTTATTTAGTGTCAGACTTGCAGACATATTGCTCTCCTCTACTATTTCGATCGTCACTTACTGTCTATTTTACGTCGGTATTGGTCTTAGATGGTCGTTTCAATTTAGAGTCTCAAAACACTTAAATACTTACGAACAACCACAGTTTTTGCTGTGGGTGTGGGTAGGGTCGTTGGTAGATTTGACACTTGTTACGGCGTCGTCGTCCCGTTTGATCAGGGCCTTTCCTTCGGCAAGAAACCTTGCTGAAAGAATGAGTGTGCCCATCGCAAATTCCTTGCCATGCTTGGCAACCATCGCTTCGGTGATCCGGGCGAGTTGCACAAAAAATTCATCCTTTGATTTGTCTTCTTCACTGAGTTCCGGCGTGGTTGGGCCAAACCGATTTGGTTCGGCTGACGCGGCAGATTTGAGTTCAAATTTTTCCATTATGAATGTCCTGCTCGCTGATGTTCATTGGCTGATGGTCCACTATCAAACTCCTGTAGTGACGTATTGAGCCATTCGCGCTCGGCGACGAGACGCTGATGTTCCTTTTCCAGAACAGCCAGGCGCTCGGTTGTTCTTGTGACTTCGTCTTGCTCGGTTTTTCCGGCGCTGGGCAATGCGGCATCGCGCAACGCAACAGCGCGTTCGATCTCGGCGCCGTTTCGCGCACTTTCATTTCTCTGCTGCAATTCGTTGTTGTGTATCATGCCTTCAATCAACTTGTGTCTTGCCAACATTCGTTCACGGGCCTTTTGCAGTTCGAGCGCTTCCTCTTCAGTCATCTGAGGACCACGCCCGCTCGCACTCATGGGATCAGCACCGCTCGCCCGTTGATCTTGCCGTTATGAAGATCGTGCAGAGCGTCATTGGCCTGTGAGAGCTTGTATTCTTTGGTGTGGAGGTTCACGAGGCCGCGATCTGCAAGCGCCATCAGTTCGACAAGCTCCGCATAGGTGCCGACGAGATTTCCAACAATGGTTTTCTCCGATGTAATCATGTCAATTGTGGGAATGTCGATCTTGCCGCCGTATCCGACGATGTAATAGTAGCCACCATTGGCCGTCATCACGAGGCCGCGGGCAATGGCTTCGCCCTCGCCCACAAAATCGATCACGGCTTCAGCGCCGCGCCCCTTGGTGAGTGCCTGGACTGCGGCAACTTCATTGCCATCAGCCTTGACCAAGTGATGGGCGCCACAGGTCTTGGCAAGTTCAAGGGACTTGTCTGAACGGTCAACGACAATGATTTCAGCGGCGCAAAGAGCTGCGAGCACCTGGATGCCAATGTGACCCAGACCGCCTGCTCCTATGACAACGACATATTCGCCAGGCAACAGATGACGGGACGCCTTCTTGGCAGCGCGATAGGCGGTGAGGCCGGCGTCGGTATAGGGCGCGACGTCCTTGGGCGCCAGTGACTTGGGCAGCTTGATCAGGGAGCGCTGGCCGGTGAGGAGATATTCAGCGTATCCACCATTGGCATTGATGCCAGGGAAAGAGCTGTCGAGCGCATGCATGTCATTGCCGCGGCGGCAGGCCAGACAATGGCCACTGGTGACCAGCGGATGACAAATTACGCTGTCGCCAACCTTGACACCTTCAACTCCGGGGCCAACGGCTTCAACCCAGCCTGCATTCTCATGGCCCATGATATAAGGCAGCTTCACATCAACTTTGCTGCGCCAAATGCCTTCAACCACGTGAAGATCAGTGCGACACACGCCAGCACCGCCAATGCGCACGATCACATCTGTTGGGCGGGTGATTTTGGGGTCTGCCACGTCCTCGTATCTGACAAATTCTTTAGCCGTCAGTTTTTCGTCAAACGCGTGAAGCACTGCTGCTTTCATAACCCCTCCCAGGAATTTCTATTTCTTATTGGCCGTGTTCGAGACCGGCTTTGATATCTCTGTAGCAATTATCATGCCAAACCATAGTCGCCTGACATCGTTGAGTTTTGTTAACTTGTCTTGAAGCTACTCCGCTCCGCTGGAGAACAATTTTTTCAATTTTTTTGCTCCGCGACGGAACAATCAGAATTTCGAAGGGCCGCAGCTCGTTTTTCCCGATATGCGGCCCGGATAACTAGGCTTTGACCACTTTGCCGACGATCTTTTCAGAGATGTAGCCAAGCACGTTGCCAACGATCAGTGAAATGGCAATCGCCACGCCAACTTTGATGATGCCGCCGGCGCCTTCACCGTAAGCCGCACCACCGAGCAGGAAGAGGGCTGCCGTGGAGGCATAGCCATAGACTGCTGACGGGATTGCGCTGATTGCAGGTATTTTGGCGCCCATGATCAGAACCACAATCGATATGCCGACGCAGATGCCAGCCATAAGTGCGGTGACACCAATTGAGGTCAGCGCGATCAAGGCGCCTGCCGCGCAGATGACGCCCCAGACGTTGGCGCTGGCCGAACTCTTGAGACCGGCTTCTTTGCCACCGCAGTGGTAGAAACTGCCCCAAGCGACAAAAATTGTCCAAATCAGAATATAGGGGCTGCCAATAGTAATGGCGGCCCATGTTGCAATGCCCCCCATGATGCCGATGACCACAGCTAGAGATGTAATAAGATCCATATTGTCCTCCTTTTTTAATTTTCCCTTCAGGACACTATCGATATGCGGGCAGGCCTGAGATTATTGCTTCTCGTGGCCAACCCAATTCAGTAGTCCCCCACATTTTTTACACAGGTTCCCGTTTCGCCACTTGCGGTGGCGATAACCAGATCCGACACGACTTAACTAAAATATCTTCCTCAAGACGGCCCTGTTAAACACGGGCCTTGATGACGTCAGAAGCAAAGATCGTGCCAAATCCTTAACCACATGTTTCGGTTTAATTTGTTTTTGCCAGGCAAAGGGCTTCGGTCCGATAGTGAACACTATTGAAAGCGTATCTGTTCCGTGACGGAACATAAATCAAAAATTCAGAAAGACCGAATTGCAATTGAGTCTGTTCTGTGTATTGTGCGGGTCGGGACGAAACGCCGGCAAGCACATTGAGTAGATGTAAGCGTCACGAATGTTGTCTTGACCCCTAAGGGACAACCAGTGCTATCTATCAATAAAACACTTGAAAAACAATTGGTTCTCGCCGAACAGGGCAGTCTTCCGGCTGGCAGCTTGGTGCCGGATATTTATGACAGTTGGATGCGGTGTATTTCATTGGGGCTTGATACGCGCCATCCGCCGCCTCCCGAAATTGTGAGCCTTGCTGTTTTGCGTAAAGAACAGGAGCGTTACTCACTGACGCGCGGCTTGGCATTGGCTGAGATGCATTCGCTGCATCAACAAATTGCTGGTTCAAACTTCATGATTGCCTTTGCAACACCCGAAGGCATGTTGCTCGACTTCGTCTCTGACCGAAGCTTTGAGGATGCTTCTGGCGCTGCCAGCATTCGCCCCGGATCAATGTGGTCAGAGGAGTTTTGCGGCACCAATGGCCTTGGCACGGCTGCCCACTTGAAACGCCATATTGTTGTCCATGGGGGCGAGCATTTTTTCCCGCGCTACAATAATCTGAGCTGCACGGCCTCACCAATTTTCGCGCCCGATGGGTCTTTGGCTGGCGTCCTTGACGCATCTTCCAATTGCGTTTCGCGCCAAACACATACGCAGGCGCTGGTGGCGATGGCCGCGACGCAGATTGAGAACGGCCTGTTTCGTGAAAAAAACCGCGGCAACATGCTGATCGCTTTCCACAATCGCGGCGAATACCTGTACACGCTGAGTGCCGGGCTGCTGGCGCTTAACTCTGATGGCGTAGTGCTTGCGGCTAACCGGGCGGCGTGTGCCCTGTTGCATGGATTGCCTGCAGCCCCAGGCCGACATTTTGCAGATATTTTTCGCACCAAATTTGGAATTTTTATTGATGAAGGGCGGCGGCACGAGCGCGTAAGATTGCAGGACGATGTCGGCAGCCAATTTGTTGCAACGATTGAAAACTCGCGTGCGTTTCCAATGGCTCAACCTGTTTCCAGACCCCGCATTGCACACCAACCCGCTGCCAATACGTTGTTTGTCTCAACTGATCCTGTTGTCTCCAAAATTGTGCAACAGGTCAACATGGCGGCAGTGCGCAAGATGCCGGTTCTCATACGTGGCGAAACGGGAACCGGCAAAGAGCAGCTGGCGCGTCATGCCCATATTGCGAGCAACCGCAAGGGCGCCTTCGTTGCCGTCAACTGTGCGGCGCTTCCTGAGAGCCTGATTGAAGCCGAACTGTTTGGCTATACGGAGGGCGCCTTCACCGGAGCCAGAAAGGGCGGCTCCATCGGGCAATTCAGGGAAGCCGATGGCGGCACCCTGTTCCTTGACGAAATTGGCGACATGCCGGTAGCGCTGCAAGCGGTGTTGCTGCGCTTTCTTGATGATTGGACGGTGCGGCCGGTTGGCGGCAACCCCCGGCTTGTTGATGTGCTGTTGGTGTCTGCAACAAATTCCAATCTGGATAGCGCCATTGCCAAGGGCCGGTTCCGCTCTGACCTTTTGTTCCGCCTCAACACACATGAAGTGACATTACCGCCCTTGCGTGAGCGCTCGGATTTTGCGGAGATCGCCCGTCATCTTATGAAGATTATCGATCCGAGCATCAGCCTGACTGAAGGCGCCGTTGATCGGCTGGCGCAGTTTGAGTGGCAAGGAAATATCCGTGAATTGCGCAATATGATGGCGCGGCTTTCGGTGGTCGATAGCGGAAGCCTGATTGATGAGGCAAGCGTTGACGCCATATTGGAGAGCGGTTTTGGCGAAGGTCGTGGCAGCCGCAAGTCCATTGTGGAATTGTCAGGGGGCGATCACCTCAGAGCCAATTTACGCGATGTTCAACTTGCCCAAGTGCTTGCGGTCTATAATGAGACCGGAAAGAATGTCAGCAAGACAGCGCGAAGGCTGGGCATATCCCGCAACATGGTCTATCGGACCTTGCGCGACTTCCAGAAGTAGCCTGAACCCCAAAGGAGTTAGTTGTGTTTGAACCCGAAAACGATCTTGAAACCTTGATGCAGGCAGCGGCTAAAGATCCGGGAGCCGTTCCGGCTTTTTATAAGTCGCTTCTAGAATCTGAAATTTATATTTTAACGCCGGAGACGCCCATGGAGCCAGGCCGTCGCCGTTCGATGAAATATGATGAGAAGATCAATGTTGCCATCGTTGAATACCAGGGCATGCAGTGGCATCCCACGTTCACTTCGAAAAAGCGCATTTCGGATTATGTGAAGGAACAAGAGGTTTGCCTGGGCGCCGTATCGCGCAAGATATTTGAAATGTTGCCCAACTCAAATTTCTGGCTCAACCCACTTTCGGAATGTCAGAAGCCCCTGCCCGCAACCGAAGTTGAACTTTTGCTGAATGGCAAGATTTTTGACGTGCTGAAACCAAAGGTTTGAGGACCGCGCAGAACTACATAACCTGCTAATGAAAATCCCGTGACTTCGGCACGGTTCGAACGTTGCGGGGGTGCTGGTGCTTGGCTGCCTGGGAGGCGAAGGGCGGCGCCTGCATCTGGTCTTCCGACAGGCGTTGCAATTCGCGGGTTCTATCATAGATGCGTTGTGCAACGAGATGGACGACGCCTTCGGGGCTGCGCTGCACGCGGCCTTCCACCAACAATAATCTGGCGCCCATGATTTCGCGGCGGAAAGTTTCAACCAGCCTGGGCCAGACCACAACATTGGTGACGCTGGTTTCATCGCTGAGTGTGATGAAAACAACGCCCGCATCGCCCGGCATCTGGCGCGTCAGCACAATGCCGGCGCAGCTTGCCCATTTGCCATCTGGCGCCTTCGAGATTCCTGCGCAATCCAGAACGCCTTCGCTGCGAAAGAGATCGCGCAGGAAAAACATCAGGTGGGCGCGCAGCGACAGGCGCAGCATCTGATAATCCGCCAGAACATGCTCGCTCAGGGGCATGGGCGGCAATGGCTCAATCTCCTCTTCGTCCTGCTCTTCCACATATTGGGCAGCGAACAACGGCAAGGCATCGTCATCGGCGATGCGGCGAACGGCCCAGAGAATTTCACGGCGGTCCATGGCGATGGACTGGAAGCTGTCGGCTTCGGCCAGAATAATAAGCGCGCGTTTCGATAATCTTGCACGGCGCGCCACATCGCCCACGGCGTTATAGCCATTGCCGCGTGACGCGAGCAGTGTTCTGGCCCAGTCCTCGCGGAAGCTGCTGACCTGGCGGAAGCCCAAGCGAAGGGCGAGCGAGCCATCGGGACAAAGTTCAAGCGTGTTGTCCCAATCGCTGAAATTCACATCGACATGGCGCACCTCGACATCGTGTTCGCGGGCATCCCTGACGATTTCGCCCGGCGCATAAAAGCCCATAGGCTGTGAGTTCAATAGCGCGCAGGCAAATGCCGCCGGATGATGTTTCTTGATCCAGGCTGAGACATAAACCAGATGGGCAAAGCTCGCGGCGTGGCTTTCGGGGAAACCATAGGAGCCGAAGCCTTCGATCTGCTTGAAGCAGCGCTCGGCAAATTCCTGCCTGTAGCCCCGCGCCACCATGCGGCCCACGAATTTTCCCCGGAAATTGTCGATGGTGCCGACATTGCGGAAGGTCGCCATGGCGCGGCGCAAGCCATTGGCTTCATCAGCCGTGAATTTCGCCGCCACAATCGCAAGCTTCATCGCCTGCTCCTGAAACAGCGGGATGCCCTTGGTTTTGCTGAGCACGTTGAAAAGCTCATCCGGCGGGCCATGCTGTGGCGCGGGCGAGGGATATTCGACGGGTTCAATGCCGCTCCGCCTTCTGAGATAGGGATGAACCATGTCGCCTTGAATGGGGCCGGGACGGACGATTGCGACCTCGATGACGAGATCATAGAACGCCGCAGGCTTCAACCGGGGAAGCATGTTCATCTGCGCCCGGCTTTCGACCTGGAACACGCCGATGGCATCGGCCCTCTGCAGCATTTCATAAACTGCCGGGTCTTCGCGCGGCAAGGTGGCGAGGTCGTAGGTCTTGCCCTCGTGGATGCGGATGAGATCGAAGGCCTTGCGGATGCAGGTGAGCATGCCGAGGGCCAGCACATCGACCTTCATCATGCGCAAAGCATCAATGTCATCCTTGTCCCATTCGATGAAGTGGCGGTCCTCCATGGTGGCGGGGCCCACGGGCACGATCTCGTCGAGCCGGTCACGGGTCAATACGAAGCCGCCCACATGCTGGGAGAGGTGGCGCGGAAAACCAATGAGTTCGTTGGCGGCCTTCACGGCGCGGGCGACCAGCAGGTTGAACGGGTCGAGCTGGCTTTGCCTGACGTGATCTTCTTTCAAGCGGCTGCCCCAGCTTCCCCATACACTGCCGGAAAGATTCGCGGTCACATCCTCGGTCAAGCCAAACACTTTTCCCGCTT
>JANNXN010000093.1:0-7167 GCA_031409595.1 Rhodobiaceae bacterium | reverse complement strand
ATCACGGTTCACGGCTTCCGCTCCAGCTTCCGCGACTGGGCTTCGGAACAAACCTCATTCCCCCACGAAACCTGCGAGCATGCGCTGGCACATAGGATTAGCGACAAGGCGGAAGCCGCCTACAGGCGTGGCGACCAATTCGAGAAGCGCCGCAAGCTGATGGACGCGTGGGCGGCGTTTTGCGAGCCGCGCCAGAAGGCCAATGTAATTCACCTCAAAAAAAGATAAGGCGTCATGAACCATCTTGGCGCCCGCCACTTGTTAAGTGTTGCAACCTATATTAGTTATAGGCATGTCTAAGGCCGCTATATTTACCCTTTCCAGGCCAAAAGCTTTGGCATTGATGCGGGAACTGGCCAAAGACAGCGGCAATGTGGTGTTTACCGACCATGCGCGCATTCGCATGCGGCAAAGACAGTTGACGCCGAAAGCAGTGATTGAATGTCTTATGCGTGGCGTGATTGTTGAAGGCCCGGCGCTGGGCGTCAAAGGCACTTGGGAACTGGCAATGCAGCGCATGGGCGCTGGGCGAAGGCTGCATGTTGGCCTTGCCATCGACCTGCCAAGCCGCCTGATTATTATAACTATTTACGATGTGAAGGATTGAACGCAAATGCACCATTACACCGAGAGCGGGCTGCGCAATATCTGGCTGGCCAATGGCTACAATCTGCACAAAACGCCCCATGGCAAGGGCGTTGCTTTTGACAATATCGAAGGCTTGCACCGCGAAATTGGCCGCTGGCTTTGCGCCTATCGCCCGCGCCTGACAGGGGCAGAGTTTCGCTTCCTGCGCCATGAGCTTGACCTTTCACAAGCAGCCCTTGCAAGCCTGCTGGGCAATGACGCGCAAGCGGTGGCCCTGTGGGAAAAAGGCAAGGTGAGGGTTCCCGCATGGGCAGACAGGCTTATGCGGGCGCTGTACCGCGAACACATGGGAGAGAACATCAAAATTCGCAAACTCATTGAAACCGTGGCCGAACTTGAAACGAGAAAACCACAACCCACGAGATTCGAAGCCCGCGAGACCGCCAAGGGCTGGACGCTCAAGGCAGCGTGAAATGGTTTGGATTGTTGGCATTGGGATACTTCTATTTTTACTTTTCACGTTTCCGCGTCAAACTGGGATAGCAATAGGCTCTTTGGTGGGCATTGCAGCTGCTATCGCTGGATACTTCTATCTCCAAGACCAAGCGAACAATAAAAAAAGGGAGCTTGTGTCTGTTGATGCTGCCTATGGCGGATCGATTTGTACGGACCCAAATTTTCCCCTTTCTCTGGTAATTCATAACGGCTCAAGTGAACCCCTTGATAGACTGTCAATTGACGTGACGGCCAATCGAGTAGGGTTTAGCGATGATTTGTTTTTCGAGTATTTCTCATCCGACAAAATCATGCAACCGAACGAGTATTACTCAGCGTGTTGGAGATTGGAAGATTACAAGGTGAAAGCGCTTCAGTTTCCACCGTCTACCCTGACTTGGAATGCAAAGATTTCAACAGTTGAATGGCATGAATAATATGGGCTGCCCATTTCTGCGGAAAACTACACCGCCGCCCGCCCAGCGTACCCTCAAAGGTGCAATACGATGGTGTTGAATGCTTGTTCCCCGGAATCTTGATTGGAAACAGGTGCGCAGCTTTTATGCTGACCTAGTCAAGCTGAATGATGGTGATTCAATCCCCGCCACGCCCGAATTGCCAAGGCACTTTAAGGCTCAGAAATTCATTCGTGAACACCAACACGTTGACGGTTGGAAAGCCTCTCGTGACGCCATGGTCGAATTGGCAGATGAATATGGCCTTTCGCTTATGAGTGCGGCGCGGCTGTTTGTGGATTTGCAGAAGCTTTCGAGCCGCTTCGCCATCGGCAAGAGTATTGAGAGCCATTTGAGGGCAGGTGATTTTCTAAAAGACTTGGAAGAAATCCGCCTTGCGCTTGAAAGGCTGTCGAATTGGTCAAGCGCCCTGCTAGACAACGACCGGCCTAAGCGGTTGGCAATTGCTGAAAAGCATATTGAGAACGCAACTCATTTTTGGGCGAAAAACATTGTGGAGCAATCGACCAAAGATGGCATTGAAAAGTTGTTGTCCCACGGCTTCGACATTCACCAACCCAGTCAATACCAGACTGAGTATGGCGGCTATTCAGTGTTGCGCCAGTGGCTTCGGAACAATGTTCTGATTTCGGAGCTGGTGAGAACCGCGATTGAGAAGGAGTATGCCAGACGGGAACACGATGCGGCAAACCCCGACCCCGAGCGCTACATGGCAATTCCAGAATTGGGCGAGGCCGTCAAACTAGCCGGTGAGAAATTGCCGTGGATGTATGAGCGATTCACGGGAAACGGCTTCTCGTGGAAAACATTAGGCGATGCCGTGACCGATGAAGGGGGCGTAAAATTTGTGCGGATGGCCATGCGCGTAATGGGTTTAGAGCCTATCGGGGTTGAGGCGGTTGTGAAGCATGTCAAGAAAATTAGAGCCAGCAAGGCGGCGGCGACCGCAACACCGGGTAATGCATACCTGAAAAAAGATGGGGCGTTACCCAAGACGTAAGTATGTCTGCTGAGACAATCTGCCGTCCACAGTGAACGGAATGGTCCGTCCACTGATTGAACGGAAAGACCTATGACAGAACCTCTCGCAGTTCCAATCCCCGAAGCCGCCCGACTATCAGGCTGCGGACGGAGCACCATTTATTCCGAAATCTCCAAGGGCAATCTCAAATTTCGCAAAGTTGGACGCCGCACGATTATCGCGATGGATGACTTGCGCGAATGGCTGGCCTCAAAAATCGGGGAGGCCGCATAATGCAGTCAAAGAAAACCCAGAGCAGTGTTCGCGCACTGTCTGGGCTTCAAGGCGTTTTTAATTTTGAACAAACCCCTTCTAGCCCACCTATCCCAAACTATCAACTTACCAACATGAGCGGCTATCGCGTCGATTCACAGTCATTGGTGTTGCCGATTTGGAGGCGTCACCATGGCTAAGCGCATCAAGGTAACTGCCCGCATTCTGCCAAATGGCCAGCCCTTCACTGCCAAAGGGCAAGAGGGGCGAACGCTTCTCTTGCTGCACGAGAAGGCAAAAATTGGCGTTGTCGCTTACGACTTTCAAGGTGGGCCGCCGTTCCGGCTTCCTGCTTATGTTTGGTCACTTAAACGCAAACATGGCTTGGACATCGAAACCAAGCACGTTTTGCACGTTGGCGGCTGGCATGGAAAATTCGTGATGCACACGCCAATCGAAATCATTGCCACCGAGTCTCCATAGGACGCATGACAATGTGGGCTGGGTGGGCTTTCTAGGCTTGCCCAGCGCCTTTCCCGCACAAGGTGGCACGATGGCCCGCAAATCAAAACGCAAGAAACCTGGACCCCGCACACCGTGGCAAAATCGCGTTCGGTACAATCGGGCAAAGTGCGAGAAACGCCTGAAGCCGTCGCAGATCGAAAACCTCGCGGCGGCGGATATGTTTGCGCGGTGGCTTGGTACACCTCTCAACCGATTTGTGACTATTCACTTTCATGGCCAGCCGGACCCCAAGCGAAATTTTGAGGCCGCGATAGATCGCCTTTCCAAATGGCATCGGCGCTGGGGCGGCGAATGGGTGGCCATTCACGTGTGGGAAGCGACAGGCGGCTTTCACGTTCACATGGCTTGCCATTGCCCCAAAAACTCAGATGCCGTTCACGCGGCAATCAGGACCGCGTTTGCAGGGCATGACGTTCACATTCGCGCCCGCGCCCATGGCCAAGGCATGATGGCCTATCTCTGCAAGGGAACGGACGTGGTGAGCCATGCCAGGATTCGCGGGCCGCGCAACATCAAAGCCCGCAAGCAGGGCATTATCGCTTGGAAGCGATGTGGCACCACTCAAAACATCGGCAGACGCGCCCGTGAGAGGGCAGGATTTGAAGTGAAAAAACATCAAAACAATTGTGCAAAAACTTCACCGCGCGATTTGGACACTGGCAATTCGCAGCGTACACACACAAACGCCAACGGTGGCAATGCCGATGCTTTTCCGACTTATATAGTCTCGCAAACCGACAAAACTTCTTGCAAGATGACGACAAACACGGCTCTAGGGAACGTGTGGCGAGCGGCGCTTATGACGCAAGCCGCCACGCGTGACCGGGCAAGCAAATCATCTTGGACCCGTGCGCAAGCACGGGCCATGAGAACAGCGAGAACGATATGACAGTTAAAAAACTGAAACCAGAACCTGCAACAGACACGTCACGTCAAGTTCACGTCGTTTGCTTGGAGGGGGAAGACCCGCAAATTGCAGCGGCAAGAATGATTATTGGGCCTCATATCACCAATGCAAGTGTAACGGCTTATTTTGCCAAGGGGCAGTGCGGCGAAATGCTTCCCATCGCGCCCTTGGTCACGGCCCTGACTGAATCTGCAAAGCGTGTGAACGCAAACAACATGCAAGAGGTGGAGGCAACGCTGATAAGCCAAGCTACCGCCCTTAACATCATGTTTGGCGAACTCAGCTGTCGTGCAGCAAATAACATGCGTGAACACATACAAGCTTCGGAAATTTACTTCCGAATGGCCTTGAAAGCTCAAAGTCAATGCCGAATGACACTGGAAACCTTGAGTAACATAAAGAACCCGCCTGTCATTTATGCAAAGCAAGCCAACATCGCCAATGGTCCGCAACAGGTGAACAACGGCACTATGCCGCTGCCCTCGCATGCGGAAGAAAACAAAAATCCGCCGAACAAAGTTTTGGAGCAAGGCAATGAATCGAGGATGGACACCGGAACGGAAAGCACAGCAGGCGTTGGCGATTCAGCAATGGAAACCGTGGCAGCGGGCAACCGGGCCTAGGTCTTTGGAGGGCAAATCAACTGTTTCGCGCAACGCCTTCAAAGGCGGTGCACGGCCAGCGCTCAGGCAATCAATTGCCGTGCTCAAACTATACTTCAAAACCAATGATGATTTTTTGGATGAATTTTAGAACCAATTCACGCGCGGGACATAGGACGTACTTGCGCAATTGGCTGAATGTCAGCTAGCCTCATGTGCGGGGCACCATGGGAAGTGGGGTTATGACATGAAGCTGATAGTTTTCATTGGAATTTGCCTTGCGCTTGCCGGGTGCGCCCGTTCGTCAGTTCTCGACGTGGCAGGCGATACAATCCAGATCACCACAACCGCTGCTCCCATTTGCGGGCAAAGCGGCGCTCAGGATGTGGCATCAAAACGCGCCGCGATTGAAACCCTCAAAAGAGGCTTTGACAGTTACATGATTGTAGATGGCCGTTACCAGAATGACGTGCGCGTGGTGGGCACAACGCCTGTAATAGCAAATACCCAAACCAATGGCACCATCAACGCTTATGGCAACACCGCAACCTACAAAGGGCAATCCACAACATCATACAGCGGCGGCGTACCAATTATAGGCGGCTCGCATAGCCAAGCCTTGATGGTCCGCATGTTCAAACAGGGTGACGTGGGAAGCGAGCGCGCGGTAGATGCAAGGCGGGTTCTTGGTCCGGACTGGCAGAAGGCGGTTGCCTCAAGCAGCAGGGGCACATGCTAGCGTTTGTGGTAGGGCAGATGGTAGGGCACGGCTTTCACCAAAATCGTAAATGACAATAATATCAATACTTTATTCATTAAAACTGGCGGAGAGAGGGGGATTCGAACCCCCGTTACGCTTTCACGTAAACACGCTTTCCAGGCGGGCGCCATCAACCACTCGGCCACCTCTCCGCAAAAATTAAGAGGGCGAGCCCCCTTGGAATCGCCGCACTATAGCGATGAAACTCTGCCGTTCAAGCTTTGTTGAGTGGAAGTGACCGGTCTCTTGCCCTACATTGGGGGCAACCCGGAAGGAGCCTTATTCATGATTTTCGCCCGCAAAAAGTCCGATATGATCGACGCCAGCAACGCTTTGGCGGGGCGCGCCCATGCCATTCCCACCGCCCGCCAGCATTTTGTCAACGGCAATCCGCTGAAGAGGCCCTACCCCCACGCCTCCCAGCAGATCGTTTTCGCCATGGGCTGCTATTGGGGCGCCGAGCGCAAGTTCTGGGACGTGTCCGGCGTTTGGGTGACGGCTGTCGGCAATGCGGGCGGCTTTACGCCCAACCCCACTTACGAAGAGGTTTGCTCGGGCGCTACGGGCCATACTGAATCTGTTCTGGTGGTGTTTGAGCCTTCCAAGGTGAGCCTTGAGGCGCTGCTCAAAGTGTTCTGGGAGGCGCATGATCCAACGCAGGGCATGCGCCAGGGCAATGATATGGGAACGCAATATCGCTCGGCGATTTATTACAAGGGGCAAGCGCAGAGGGAGACCGTGCTGGCATCCAAGGCCCTCTATCAGAAGGCGCTCTCCGCCAAGGGCTTTGGCATGATCACAACGGAGATTGGCGAGTTGAAAGAATTTTATTTTGCCGAAGATTATCACCAGCAATATCTGGCGAAGAACCCGCACGGCTATTGCGGCATGGGCGGCACCGGTGTCACGTGCTCTATCGGCACGGGCGTTGGGGCTTGAGCTGAGCACTTGATCCACATCAAGGTTGCCTCCTGGCACGCATGCTTTGTGGGGGTGGTACTTAATGGAGGCTTTCATGAACTTGATGAAGTGGTTGAGCGTCGTAACCTATCTAGCTGTAATATATACACAATCTGCGTGGGCGGGGGAGGCTGCTTTGGGCGCCAAGAAATTCACCGTGTGCAAGGCCTGCCATGAGATTTCGACGCCGAAGAACCGGCTGGGGCCATCGCTCCAGGGCGTGATGGGGCGCAAGGCCGGAACGCTGGAGGGTTTCAAATATTCCGACGCCATGAAGACTTCCGGCATCACCTGGGATGCGACCACGCTTGCAGCCTATCTCGCAAATCCCAAGGCATACATCCCCGGCAACAAGATGACATTCGCTGGCGTCAAGAAGCCGGAGGACCTGGAGAACCTGCTGGCTTATCTGGAAGAGGCCAGCAAGTAGCCGCGCGGTTTTTTCGCTATTCAATTTTCAATGAGCGTCGGGCACAGCTTTGCCGGGGGTGGAAACGGTTATGCCGTTTCCGGGATAGTGAGAAGCGAAGGGTTGCGTGGACAGCGCCTCAGCTTGTGTCGGGCTTCAGCGCATCCCAGGCAAGCCCGTGGCATTCGATGAGCACCTCATCGACTTCGTG
>JANNXN010000092.1:0-43587 GCA_031409595.1 Rhodobiaceae bacterium | reverse complement strand
GAAGCCAGCGCACATGCCGGGTTTCAGGACGTGTTCGCCAGCGTCGTCAACCAGGGTAATCTCGCCATCGACCACGTAAACGAATTCATCTTCCTTCTCGTGCCAATGCCTTTGGGAGGACCAACTGCCCGGCGCGAGGGTGGTGAGATTCACGCCAAACTGCGTGAGGCCAAAAACATCGCCGAGTGCCCGTTTTGCACGGCCCTCAAGCGGCCCGGCCAGTTGTTTGGGGTAAATCGTTCCGCTGCGTGGAACAAGGGTCTTGGGATCAAGCGTGCTCATGCTTCCTCTCAATCTGCGAAATGGCATCGGTAACAGCGTCAAATGTCAGCAACGTCGAGGCATGCCTGGCCTTGAAATCCCGCACCGGGATGAAAGCCTCATAATCCGCCCATTTGCCGGTTGGCGCCGGACCGTTCTCTTTGAGCATGGCATACATCTGGTCCTTAAGGCCGCGAAGCTCGTCCGCGGTGGAGCCTACAATATGGCGCGCCATAACCGACGAGGATGCCTGCCCCAGCGCGCAAGCCTTCACATCCTGGCCAAAATCCGTCACCACGCCATCGGCCATCTTAAGGTCAACCGAAACCTTTGATCCACAAAGGCGGGAATGGGCAACAGCCGTCGCATCCGGGTTACCCAAGCGTTGCAAACGGGGTATATCAGCTGCGAATTCCAGAATTTTTCGGTTGTAAATCTCGTTAATCATTAGCATATCCCAAAGGCCGGACGGTTTGCTAGATTTAGCACCGCATGATATGGGAATGCCAGAGAGTTAAGAGTAGAGATACATGGACGCTATAATTAAGAAATTTCAGCTTGAATCGGCAAAACCCAAGGCCACGCGGCCAACTCAGGAAGAAGCCGAGGAGGCCGTGCGCACACTTTTGGCCTGGGCTGGCGATGATCCAACCCGCGAAGGCCTGCTGGATACCCCTCGCCGGGTGACCAAGGCGTTCAGCGAGTATTTCGAAGGCTATGACAAGGACCCGGCAGAGGCGCTGGGGCGCACATTCACCGATGTTGGCGGCTATGATGACATTGTCATGTTGCGCGACATCGAGTTCAACTCCCATTGCGAGCATCACATCGCACCGTTCGTGGGCCGCGTGCACGTGGCCTATTTGCCGACTGAGTCTGTCGTTGGAATTTCCAAGCTGGCCCGCGTTGTAGAAATCTATGCGCGCCGCCTGCAAACCCAGGAAACCATGACAGCCCAAATCGCCAATACGATTGCAACAACCCTGAAGCCAAGGGGCGTGGCCGTGATGATTGAAGCCGTTCACACCTGCATGTCCATGCGCGGCATCGGAAAACGCAACGTGGCTACCATCACCACGCAATTCATCGGTGAGTTCAAAACCAACCCGGCAACGCAAGCCCGCTTCATGGAATTGGTGCGCGCACCCGCAGGCGGTTTCTCACTGTAATGGCGGGCGGGCTCGACGAAACCACGACCCTGAGCCTGAAGTTCGACGAGCACGGCCTAATTCCAACAATCGTAACCGACGCCAACGACGGCAGCCTGCTTATGTTTGCGTTCATGAACCGCGAAGCAATTGACGTGACGCGAGAAACCGGGCACGCGCACTTCTACAGCCGCTCCCGCAAAGTACTTTGGAAAAAGGGCGAAACGTCGGGCGAAGTTTTTGCCGTGACCAGTATCCTGACAGACTGCGACCAGGATGTGTTGCAACTGAGAGTGATACCAGAAGGCCTGGGGGCTGCCTGCCACACGGGCCGCAGGTCGTGCTTCTATCGCAAGATAGCCGATGGCAAACTTGAATTCACCAACAACGAAAAATTGTTTGACCCAAAGCTGGTTTACAAAAAGTAGGCCCTATCCCGCCGACGCGATATAGCTTTTCATTTCCTCTGCCTCACGCTCAATCGCCTCGATGCGGAACTTCACCACGTCTCCAATTGAAATCATGCCGACCAGTTTTCCGCCATCTACCACTGGCAAATGACGGATCCGGTTCTCGGTCATCAGGGTCATGAGTTCCCGCTCGCTGTCGCCAACTTTGCAGGTTTTTACGATCTTGCTCATGACGCTCGACACCGGCATTGCCATGGCAGCGGCCCCATGTTTGGAAACGGCCCGAACAATATCGCGTTCTGAAACGATGCCAGCGATTGAGCCTCTTTCATCCACAACCACGACAGCGCCGATACGGTGTTCTGAAAGCTTGTGTGTCGTGTTCTCGATTGTTTCTTTTGGGCCAGCAGTAATAACGGCCCGGCCTTTGACGCCAAGAATGTGGGAAACAGCCATGCTTTCCTCCCTGTACTTGCAAGCAATACTCACCGGAAATAGTGTATCACAACCGGGGCCGAGGTGAAAGGTTTTGATGATCCAGGCAGTGGGTCAGCCTGACTTGCAAAGATGGGCCAGGAGCCGGCTTAAAACAGTTAAGCACCATGGCCGTTATGTTGCCGTCCTGATGGCCGAAGTCACAGGCTTTGAGGCGTGACGGCCCAGGTAGTCGTGGGGGGTCTTGCCAAAATGGCCTCATTGTGAAAGGCTCAGCATTGACAAACCCGTCATCCGGTGGATGTCGGTTTCGCGAATGAGGAGGCTTCGGACATGAACAAGCTCGATCAGACCATCGCACCACTTCCAACCGACACGGCCTTCGTTCAGTTCTGGAACGAGGTGCTCGCTCCCAAGTTCATCCGCTTCAAGCACATCCTGGTTGGCGGTTTGAGCAAGCACAGTGAAGCGATCTTCCCCACGCTGCCGGTTCATCAAGGGGATCGCGTGCTCGATGTTGGCTGCGGCTTTGGCGACACTGCCATCAGGCTGGCAGCACTCGTAGGACCGGACGGGAGCGTGACCGGTATCGACTGCTGCGACGCATTCCTCGATGATGCTCGCCGTGAAGCGCGCGCGCGCGGTCTGACCAACGTCAGTTTCGTTCGCGGCGATGCCGAGATCGTGTTGCCGACCAACCAGTTCGATTTCGTTTTCGCCCGCTTCGGCACCATGTTTTTCGCCAATCCGGTCGCTGGCCTGCGCAACATGCGCAAGGCCCTGCGCCCCGGTGGCCGTATGGTTCACATCGTCTGGCGCACGCGCGCGGATAATCCCTGGCTATCGATGGCGAAAGACATCGTACTGCGTTTCTTGCCGCCGCCCGGTGAAGATGCGCAGACCTGCGGGCCGGGACCCTTTTCGATGACCAACGAGGATACTGTCCGCGCCATGATGACCGCCGCAGGCTATGGCGAGATCGAATTCCGTCGCGTCGATGCGCCGGTGCTGGTCGGCAAGGACGTCAGCGATGCGATCGCCTTCCAGCTGGCTATAGGTCCGGCTGGCGAAGTGTTCCGCGAGGCGGGCGCACTTGCCGAAGAAAAGAGGCTGGAGATTGAAGCGGCGCTGGCCCAGGCGATCAGCCGACAGACGCTCTCGGATGATGGGATCGTCATGGAGAGTTCTTCTTGGGTGATCAGCGCGATCAATCCCGTGAACTAACAAGAGCCCATCCCGTTGGACGAGCAAGGTGTTCCTCAATGAAGCTGGCGTGTTGACCTCAAGACCTCGTGAAGAACGGACTCATGCCCGCAACGGGTCATTCGTGTCGGTTCAGTCGTGTCCAGTATATGTCTGGTCAAGGCTCAAAAAGCAGAAATTCAGACTGACCCGCTAGCATGATCCAGCCAGTAGAACGCCAGCAGTCCAACCACAAATCCCCCGAGATGGGCCTCCCATGCAATTTGTCCGCCTTCGAGAAAGCCGTTGCTGGCGCCCGAAAACAGCGTCAGCAAAATCCAAACCAGTGTGAAGAAAAACGCCCGCCGGTCTGTCAGGATTTCTGCGGGTCTGAGCGGCTTGATATGGGATAAGCGGCCAACGCCGGAAACGCCCTCGTGAACGACATGGCCATACATCAGCGGAATGGCGGCAGCCAGCAATCCCGAAACAGCACCTGATGCGCCGATTGCAATGACACGTTCGCCCCAATGCAGCACAAGTATGGCAACTGCACCGCCGACAGCTGAAAGCGCTGCCAGCACCAGAAACTTCAGCGGCCCCAGCCTTCGCGCCACAACCGAACCGAATACCAGAAGCCACAGGCTGTTGAACAGCAGATGTGGCCAGTCCGCATGCAGGAAGGCATGGGTCAAAAACGACCAGACTTCAGACCCATAAATTGCCGGGAAAACCTGGGCTCCCGAAATCCGGGCGGGAATGAACGCGAACACATAGAGGCTCCAGCCCTGCCAATTCTCGCCTGCAATCTGCAGCGCGAGATGCACGCCAGCCAAAACAGCTATCAGCCCCACGACAATGCCCGGCGCTTTGAATATCGGTTGACTTGCGGACTGCCCTAGATGCTCATTCATTGTTAACCATTCCCGCCGCGAATTGGCACGGCTCCTGCAGAACACATCTCAAAATCCCATCGTCGGCACAAACCAGTAAGTGCCGCCAGCCAAGACGAGGACAAGAGATGTTAGTGACCGATATACACGAGCTAAGCGCGGCCGAAACCCACATTCTTCATCCCGGCACACGCGCACTCTATCGTCATTGGGAGGGAATTCGCGCCGAAAAAGCCGCGCCGAGCAAACTCGATCTCAATTTGAAACAAATTTCCGCCCTGATGCCGAACCTGATCATGTTGGAGCGCGATAGGCCTGGCCAAAGCTACAACTGGCGCCTGGCAGGCACCCTGACATGTCAACTGTTCAAGAAAGAGCTTACTGGCAGCGACGCACTGACAGATTGGGAAGACTTCGAGCGCACGACCATCACAAAGCTTTTTGACGGAGTGGTTACCAATTTGCAACCCTGCGTCATCCGCATGCGCCTGACCACCACTGAGGGCCAAATCATAGCAGCCGAAATGATTGGGCTGCCTATCCAGGTCCAGAACCAGTCCCGTATTAACATTTTTGGCGGCATCTTTACGTTTAAGGAGCTTTCCACTTACAGTTACACAGGCATTGCGGGCTTTGAACTCACAAGTGCCCGCACCATTTGGACCGAGCCATTGCCCGGCGACAAGCTTGTAGCCAGCCTCAACGGCAGCGTCCCAAAGCGCAATTTCAAAGTTATTGAGGGTGGCATTAACTAACAGGTAGCCGCGTTCGTTAACGCGGATTTTACACCCGGAACGCTAGTAAGAAACCATTCGAGCCCAAACAGTTCGAATACGCTTTCGGGAGAGATGGATCATGCGGGTTGAAGCCAGAGGCAACGACATGAGTGTTACCGCCCGAATATATGAAGAACCAGGATCAAATGGTCATTTCGACACCCCTTCCTTGTCTGGCCGCTTTATGCTGCCGGACATGTCCGAACACGCTTGCAAGGTCACTAATTTAGCCGTTGTTGGGGCGACTTTCCTCACTGATACGGAAGTTCCGCCCGGCACAGGCATTGTTGCATACCTTGAAGATCTGGGCCGCGTCGAAGCAATCTCGGGCCAGCCCGTTGACGGCGGATTTGATATTGCCTTCGATATCAAAGGCAGCCGACAGGAAAAACTCGAAACCCGCATAAAATGGCTGAACCAACGGCAATTTGGCTCGGATTATCCACGCCGGCACCCGCGTTATGAGCCACGCGACAACAAGTCACAAATGACATTGCCCGATGGCCGCGTGTTTGACTGCGAAGTCCAGGATATCTCGCTTTCTGGCGCCGCCGTAACGATCGATGTGCGGCCCAGCCTGGGCACCTATATTATGCTGGGCAGAATAAGGGGCCAGATCGTGCGCCACATTGAAAATGGTGTGGGCATCGAGTTCACCAAGGCATTTGGAAACGCCTAGGCCCTGCCATTTCCAGAACGGGCAATATCGCTAAACTGCGGACTGCCCGTATTCGGCCCAAAAACTGGCGGCTTTTCTATTGCGCGAATTTGAGCTTAACTCTCCGGCAAATGCTGGGGAGTATGACTGTGGCCAAAGCTGCAAAAAAACCAAAACTGACGAACCTTTCGGAGATTTTCGCGTTTTTCAGGCAGAACCAGACGCCGATAACTTTCCTATCGCCAACGCCCTACAATATTCTGGGTCTTGGCCGCTGGATCAACAAGTTCGAATATATAAACTTCTTCGACAGTTTCGATGGATCCCATCCGAAGATTACCGTTCCCCGCGAGCACGGCCCGCACGAATTCAAATCGATTGAAGATGTAAACAACTACCTGCTACGCCACAAGGAAGTGCGCCAGCGTCTCGCTGACCGGGGGCCAGGCCTTTTGATGCTGGTCATGTTCGACGAAGAAACCGAGGCGCTCGCAAAAGAGCTGGGACAAAAAATCGCATTGCCGCCAGCCAAGCTTCGCAAGCACATCGACTCCAAAATCATAACGACAAAACTCGGCAATGAAGCGGGCATCAAGAGCGCACCCAATACAATGGGCAAAGCCAAAACTTACGAAGAGCTCATGAAGCTGGCGGCGCGAGCAAGGCTGGGCAATGATCTCGTCGTGCAAACCCCATACGGCGATTCCGGACGCACAACCTTCTTTGTCAAATCCGCCGCCGATTGGAACAAGAACGCCGAACACATTGTTGGCGAACAGTTGAAAGTCATGCGCCGCATCAACCACCTGCCAGGAACTTTGGAGGCTGTGGCCACCCGCCACGGAACGCTGGTGGGGCCCATGCAGACGGATATCACCGGCTTTCCTGAAGTGACACCTTACAAGGGCGGCTGGTGCGGCAATGACGTGTTCACAGGCGGCATGGAAATGGAACGCAAGGCGGTTCAGAAAATGGCGCAGAAGCTCGGCGACAGGCTTTATGCCGCCGGTTACAAGGGAGCTTTCTGCATGGATTTTCTGATCGATACAGATACCCGCGAAGTCTATCTTGGCGAGATCAACCCCCGCATATCCGGCGCATCACCGCTGACCAACCTGATCACATCAACCTATGGCGGCTGCCCCATCTACATGTTCCACCTGCTGGAGTTCATGGATGTGAATTGGGAACTTGATCTGGGGAAAGTGCAGCAGCGCTGGTCCGAATTTGACAATTGGAGCCAACTCATCCTCAAATATCCGGTTGACCGCGTCGAGATGATAACCAAGGCGCCAGCTTCGGGCATCTACCGCATGGACAAAGATGGCAACATCAAACTGGTGCGAAAATCAATCGACTGGTTTCTCGTCTCGGACGAAGACGAGGCTTATTATCTGCGAGTTTATACAGCCGGTGACTATCGCTACCACGGCGCTGATCTGGGCATTCTGGTGTCGCGTGGCCGCTTCCAAACCGATGATCGCAAGCTGACGCCCCGCGCCAAAGCCTGGGTCAAGGCAATCAATGCCGAGTTTGCAGCAATTCCAGTCACCGGAACGTTAGTTCCCGAACCACCGCCAATGCACGACACCAATAAGATGTTCTAGAAGTGTGATCAGTTTTGACTAACTCGAATACTCTTTTACGTCATTCCCGCGTCGCCCGTGAACAATTCACTTTTCACGCATGGAGCGGCTTGAGGATGCCAGAGAGCATGACCAGCATTAGACGCAAGAGAAGCCTCAACCAGGTGAGGAGGAGACGGAAGTTGTAGCCCACGGCAGCGAGGACGGCGTTGATCGCATCGCCTTGGGTTCCAGCGAGGTAATTGCGCTCCATGCGGTGCTCATTCTTGATGTGGCCAATGAGCGGCTCGACGGCGGCGCGGCGTCTCATCTCGCGTTTGATCGCAGGTGTCATTCTGCGCTTTTGGCCTGTCGTGTAGATTTTGAACGTATGGGTGGGCGGCGCATTGTGGCCACGATATCCGGCATCAGCAAGTAGACGATCAATGGAGTTGCCGATGGTCTTCTCCATGTCCGGAATGATCTCTGCCAGCGTGTGGCCATCATAAGGATTGCCCGGCAGCGCCTTGGCATGGAGGGCAAACAGGCCGCCCTTTGAGCGGTGCAACGTGGTGGCAATCGAGACTTTGACGCCAAACTCGTAAGGCGCATGGGCCTTGCCTTTGCCAATGCACTCCACTTCCGGGGCATGCAGGCTGTAGACCCTCGATCCAGTCGAGGGCAGGCTTTTCTTTGCTGCCGCGCTTCGCGCCTTGCGCTGATCGAGAACCCGCGAAGCCAGATGCAGTGGCAGCCGGAAGATATCCTGAAGTTCATCATCGCCAATGATTTGCCGGCCAATATCGCGGATGGTGCGGCCAAGATAGGTTTTGAGCTTGCGTAGAGCCTTGCCCGCCCGCTTGAACTGCTTGGCGTGGGCATAACGCTGATGCTTGATCAGGGCGAACTTGCCCACCCGCGTATAGCTCTGGCGCAGGTCGAGCCCCACCTTCCTGGCCAGTGCCACCAGCTTTTCGCGGGCCCGGTTGAGGAGCTTGGCATCGGTGGGGAACATCACGTTCTTCGGCTGCACGGTCGTGTCGACGATTACGCGGCGTGTGTCTTGCGGCGCCATTGCTCCAGTCCGGATCGCCACCGAAAGGCTTTCCTGCAGAAGTGCCGCAACCCGTTCCTCGCCCATGCGCTGCCGCCAGCGTGTCAGTGACGAACGGTCAAACGGCAACTCATGGAGAAAGAACTCCTCGGCCCGCAGAAGTATTGAAAGTAAGGGTTCTCCACCCAGCGGTCGCACAGCTCTTCATCGGAGAGATCGAAGGTGTATTTGAGGATCGCAAGCCCTGCCATCAGCCGTGTGGGCAGCGGTGGCATGCCGGGGCCATCGGCATAAACCTCACCGCATTTCGTTTCGATAAAGCTCCACGACACCGTCTTCGACAGCCGCACCAGTTCGTGCTTCAGGTTGATGATCTGATCAAGGCGCGAGCGGAACATGTCCTGCGCTCCCGTCTCGACGCGCTCGCGTGGCTTCATCGCATGACCCTCCGGCTGACTGCCCAGCCGCAGTGAATCACACTTCAAACCGTTCGTGAACCACAAAATCAATTTGCAAGGAAATCGGCCTCAAGGCGTTGCTTTCTTGCAATATCGAAATCTACAAATGCAAAAGTCAACAAATTGGATCAATGAGTTGCGAATAGTTCACGGGGGACTCCCGCGCACGCGGGAATAACGGTTGTATTTTAGCGTCAATGTAAATTGATCATGTGCTGAGTTCTACTTCACGAAGCTGCGGCGCAGTGGCAGCGATTGCACATTGCCCGGCGGCGGCGCATCAACACGCCGCGGTGTTGCAACCGGCCCCAGGCTTTCCAGGTAGCCCGCATCAAATCCCTTCTGGTAAACCGGGAATTCTGCGGGGCGATCGCGGAATGATTTTGTCATTTGGCCGAGGCCCCGAATGCCGCGCTCTCGCGAACGCGCAACCTGCTCCATATCAATTTCGATCGGAATAATTTGCTCAGTCGTATCACCGCGATAAAGCGCGCGGCCGGATGGATCGAACACGCAGGACTGGCCATTGCCGCCAGCGCCCAATCCATTCACGTCAAAGACATAACATTGCATCATTGCTGACGTTGCATGACTGATCGCAATATCAACATCACGGTCAATCGTGTGCGTCATCACCGGATGCAGAATGACTTCAACACCCATGGCCGTGAGTTGCCGCGAGGTTTCCGGAAACCAGATGTCATAACAATTCAGAACGCCAAACTTGCCAACGCCATCGATGTCAAATGCCAGGAAGTCCGAACCGGGCTGCACGCCCTGCTCCAGTGGCACGAATGGAAACATCTTGCGATAGCGCCCGATGATTTCGCCCTGCGGGTTGATCACCGATGTCGTATTGTAAATACCCCCGTCGCGGCGCTCATACATCGAACCATTGACGATCCAGATGCCGTGATGCCTGGCCATGGTCTGGAATTCCGCTTCGGCATTTCCAGGAAGGGGCTGGGCGTACTGCAACAGCGGACCATAAACCGCGAGTTCAGAAAACATCACCATCTGCACCCAAGGGTAAAGGTGCATGGTGAGATCAATGCGGGCTCGCATGGCATCGATATTCGAACCATGATTGAGCTGCATTTGAATGCCGGCTATGGCAAATGGTTTCATAATTTTCCGATCTTGCTTGCGCGTCAAAAACTTGAATCAGCGGCTTTTACCCGCTTTAGTGTGCATAAATCAAATCTCCAGCTAATATGGGTTAGCCCATCGTAAAAACAACAATAATTATCTCATGAAATCAATGCGAAAAGCTTATCTTTGCAGTCTGTTAACGCTGTTGATGACCAACGCCTCGGAGGCCCAGGACATCGGTTTCTGGACAGTGGGCAACTTCACAGATACCGATGGAACTGCCGTTCACATAGCCTCACTTGCTGCCACAAACCTGATCACATCCGGAAATCTCGGCCCCGACTACGCGCCCCTCTATTCAATCTCCTGCCGCAGTGGCGATCCCGCAAGCTGGCGCCAGCACCTGCAACTTGAGGACGCCGTGGCAGGCAGTGGCGAAATTGAACTCGATGCAAAAGTCGATAGCAAGGCACGACGGGTCGAGACCTGGATCATCAGCCCGAACAACCGCATCCTGACCCGCAGGAACTCCCCGGACATCGCCGAACTCAAATCCGCCAGGGCCCTGACCCTGAGATGGAACTGGGGCTGGAGCTGGCTCTGGCTCTCCGACAAGGCAAGGCTGGAACTGGGTGAAATAGGAGCCGTAGTCTTCACACTGGCAAAGAACTGCGAAATTCCGGAGCCATAGGGCAAGGGCGGCAAGGCGAGGCCCTCATCACACAGTGTCTGATGGCGGATATATCCAGAAACATTCGTCATTCCGGCGCATGCCGGAATCTCGTTCAGGAATAGCCGCAGCCAGATTCCGGCTTGCGCCGGAATGACGGACTGGGGGTTTATGCTGGAATGAGGGACTGGGAGCTTGCGCCAGAATGACGACTCGATGCCCTAGAAATCATGCACATCCACCACGCCCTGGATCGCTTTGATGGCTCCCTTGATCTGTGGGGTGATGGCGAATTTGTTGCCGAGGGACATTTCGATTTCACGGCCTGACTCGGTTTGCAGGATCATGCGCACGGGCGCCCTGCCCCCGGTTGCCAGGCGGAGCGCTATCGAGTCCAATGGATTACCATCACGCACAAAAATTGTGAGACCCTGAACAATTGTGGCCGCTGCCTTGTCCAATACTTCAACGCCCTGCAAACGCAGCTTGATTTCTTCACCTTCCACATCACATTCGACGCGGGCGATCACAGCCTTGCCGGGCTCCAGCAAATCCCGTGCGGCGGCCAAGGTGTCTGAAAAGCAAATGGCTTCAAATTGTCCGGTCGGATCAGAAAAACCGACGAAGGCAAATTTATTGCCGGACTTCGATCGTCGTTCCTGCCGGTGCGTAACCGTGCCTGCAAGCTTTCCGGCACTGGCGCCCTTGGTCAATGCCTTGTGCTGGAATGAAGCCCATGTATCAACGCCCAGCTTCATCAACGGCTTCATGTAATCATCCAGCGGATGCCCCGAGAGATAAAACCCCACCGCCTCAAATTCATTGGCGAGGCGCTCCATCGGCAACCAACTGTCGCGGTTCGGCAATACCAGCTCTTCCTTCGTGCCTGTTGCAGCGCCAAACAAATCATTCTGGCCAGCTTCTGTTTCAGCACTGGTGCGGCTGGCAGTGGCCAAAATGGTTTCAACACCCGCCAGAACTTGCGCGCGGTTTGCGTTCAATTCGTCAAAGGCCCCGGCCTTGGCGAGGCTTTCCAACGCCCTCTTGTTGAGCATGGAGGCCTGCATGCGCCGGGCAAAATCACCCAGCGACACAAAGCGCCCGCCCGCTTCGCGCGTGGCAATCAAATGCTGAATGGCCCCAACGCCCACATTCTTGAGCGCCGCCAGCGAATAAAAAATCATGCCGTCGCGCACGCCGAAATCAATGGCGCTCGCGTTAACCGATGGCGACACCACCTTGACGCCCACCCGCACAGCTTCATCGCGAAACACTTGCAGCTTGTCCGTGTTGCCCATGTCGAGCGTCATTGACGCCGCCAAAAACTCAACCGGATAATTGGCTTTCAGATAGGCCGTCTGATAGCTGATGTAGGCATAAGGCGCTGAGTGAGACTTGTTGAAGCCATATTCCGCAAACTTGGCGCAAGCATCAAATATCTGGATGGCAATGTTGCGATCAACGCCCCGTTCGGTGGCGCCGTTCAGGAACCTTTCGCGCTGGTCATCCATTTCGGACTTGATTTTCTTGCCCATGGCGCGGCGCAGGAGATCAGCTTCCGCCAGCGTATAGCCGGCAAGATCCTTGGCAGTTTGCTGCACCTGCTCCTGATAGGTGATGACGCCAAAGGTTTCTTTCAGGATGGGTTCAAGCTTGGGGTGAAGATACTCGATCTTTTCCTTGCCCAGTTTTCTGGCGCAATAGGTTGGAATATTGGCCATGGGGCCGGGGCGATAGAGCGCCACGAGCGCAATCAAATCCTCAAACCTGTCGGCGCGCATCTGGCGCACGGCATCGCGCATGCCGGAACTTTCCAACTGGAACACGCCAACCGTGTCGCCTTGCGCCAACATGTGATAGGTGGGCGCATCATCAAGCGGCACTTTTGCGATATCAAAGCTGGGCAAGCGTTTGCGAATAAGCTTCTGCGCCTTGTCAATCACCGTGAGCGTTTTCAAACCCAGAAAGTCGAACTTCACCAGCCCGGCCTTTTCCGCATATTTCATGTTGAACTGCGTGGCCGGAAGTGACGAGCGGGGGTCGCGGTAAAGCGGCACAAGTTCTTCCAACGGCCTGTCGCCAATCACAATGCCTGCAGCGTGCGTTGAAGCGTGGCGATACAGCCCTTCAAGCTTCAGGCCGATATCGAGCATGCGGCGCACCGTGGGGTCACGGTCACGCTCTTCCTGAATTTTGGGCTCACTCTCAATGGCCTGCCCCAACGTCACCGGATTGGCCGGGTTCATCGGAATGAGTTTTGAAATCCGGTCAACCTGCATGTAGGGCATTTGCAACACGCGCCCCACATCGCGGCACACGGCGCGCGCCTGCAGTTTTCCAAATGTAATGATCTGCGCCACATGATCAGCCCCATAGCGGCCCTGCACATAGTCAATCACTTCATCGCGCCGATCCTGACAGAAGTCGATATCGAAGTCGGGCATCGATACACGGTCTGGATTGAGGAACCGCTCAAACAGCAAATTGAACCGCAGCGGATCGAGATCGGTAATGGTGAGTGAATAGGCAACCAGCGAGCCGGCCCCCGAACCACGCCCCGGCCCCACGGGAATATCCTGCGCCTTGGCCCATTTGATAAAGTCAGCCACAATCAGGAAATACCCCGGATAGTTCATCTTGATGATGACGCTCAATTCAAAATCAAGCCGCTGTTCGTAATCTTCCAGCAGAAATCCATCTGCCATGCCGACGGTCGCCAAGCGGTGCGCGAGGCCCTCTTTGGCCTGCCGCCGCAATTCCTCGCCCTCATCACCCTCGGCAAAGCGCGGCAGAATTGGCTTGAGACCCTTCACGATGTGGTGACAGCGAAGTGCCACCTCCACTGTATTTTCGATAGCCTCAGGGATGTCCGCAAAAAGCGCCGCCATTTCCTGCTGCGTCTTGAAATAATGTTCAGGCGTGACACGCCTGCGGTCATCGGTGGATACGAGCTGACCCTCGGCAATGCAAATCAGCGCGTCATGGGCCGCGTAATCGTCGGGCTTGGCAAAATAGACCTGGTTGGTGGCAACCAGCGGAATATCCAGCTCATAGGCCAATTCAATCAGGCCAGGTTCACTGGCCCGCTCCGCATCAGTTCCATGGCGCTGCAGCTCGATGTAAAAGCGATCTCCAAACACGCTCCGGAGGCGTTCCACCAGTTGCCGCGCCAACCCGCTTTGCCCCTGCACCAGCGCCTCATCGATGGGCCCTTCCGGCCCGCCCGAAAGACAAATCAGACCGCCGCTCAACTCCTCAAACAAGTCCCGCGACACATGCGGAATTTCATTTTCAGGCGTCAGCAGGTAAGCCCGGCTCGACAGCTTCATCAGGTTACGGTAACCCGTCTCATCTTTTGCAAGCAGCACAATCGGCGGAAACTTGCGCGCTGCATGGGGTGCCCGGGCAGCGCTTTCAGCGGCAACCTCGCTGAAATTAACCCGCAGCGCACAACCAATAATGGGCTGTATGCCCTTCTCGCTCAGCGCCTCTGAAAATTCCAAAGCACCGAACAGGTTTCCAGAATCCGTAATCGCCAGTGCCGGCATGCCAGCATCCCTGGCCAGCCCCGCCATCTGCTTGATATGCAATGCCCCCTCAGCCAGCGAATAAGCCGAATGCGCGCGAAGGTGAATGAACGTCGGAGGTTTTGAGTCTGTGGGCATAAAATCAGTAGTACCTTCCAGTTATCGCCTTCTCCCGTGCTCGGGCTTGACCCGAGTATGGGAGAAGGTGGCCGAAGGCCGGATGAGGGACCTTACTTTTCTTCTCCAAGCGCCAGCAGAATCGCATCACACACCTCTGGCATGCCTTTGTAAACATCATCGTTCCAAAACCGCAGGACTCGAAAGCCAAGCCCTTGCAGAAATGCGGTACGCCGTTCATCGTAGCGCATCTCCACATCACTTCCATGTGTGGCGCCATCAATTTCCACAATTAATTTGCATTCCCTGCACGCAAAATCAGCAAAGCAGGGTCCAACCGCAAGCTGCGTTACAAATTTGAAGCCAGCGAGTCTGCGACTTCGGATTGCTTCCCAAAGTTTGCGTTCTGCTTCGGTGTCATCTTTTCGCAAAGCTCGCGCGCGGTCCCGTGACTTTGCATTCAAGTAGGCCATCACATCATCAAGGCTGGATATGAGCCCTGGGTCAAGGGGCCCTCATCCGCCCGTTGGGCACCTTCTCCCATACTCGGGTCAATCCCGAGCACGGGAGAAGGCGATAACTTCAAACCAGGCCATCCACAAGAACTCCCGATTGCAGGCTCACGATCCGGCTCATGCGTTTGGCGAGGGCTATGTTGTGGGTGGCGATTAGGGCGCCCAGTCCCTCTTCCTTGATCAGGCGCATGAATTCTTCGTGGACGCGACCTGATGTTTCAGGATCCAGATTTCCGGTGGGCTCGTCCGCCAGAAGCAGGAGCGGCCGATTGGCGATGGCCCTGGCGATGGCCACACGCTGCTGCTCGCCGCCCGACAATTGCGCTGGCTGGTGTTCAAACCTTTCAGACAATCCCAGTCTCGATAACAGTTCCTTCGCCCGAACCATCGCAGCAACCTTTGTCGCTCCCGCAATTAATTGTGGCATGATGACGTTTTCAAGTGCGGTGAATTCCGGCAAGAGATGATGAAACTGGTACACAAAACCAATTCCGATGCGGCGAACCCGGGTGCGCGCCGCATCATCAAGGGCCGTGCAGTTTTGCCCCGCAATGAAGACTTCGCCAGCCGTTGGCGCTTCCAGCAATCCGGCGATATGGAGAAGCGATGACTTGCCAGCGCCCGACTGGCCAACCAACGCTACAATCTCACCAGCATGAACCTGCAGCCTCAGGCCTTTGAAAATATCCAGGCGGCCACCACCTTCGGAGTAGGAGCGGTCAACATGGCGAAGCTCAAGCGCTGGCTGCATCGCTATTCATACCTCAGCGCTTCGACCGGATCGAGCTTGGCAGCGCGCCACGACGGATAGAGTGTTGCCAGAAATGACAGGCCCAGTGACATCAACGTAATCCAAATCACCTGGACCAGATCCATGTCCGCGGGCAATTGCGCGAGATAGTAGATTTCCGCATTGAAGGGATCAACGCCCGACAGCCATTCCACGAATTTCCGGATGCTTTCCAAATTCAGGCAAATGGTTGTGCCCAACACGAGTCCCATCAGTGTTCCAATGACGCCAATGGCAGCGCCCGTAATAAAAAATATCCGCTGAATGGCGCCGCGCGTTGCTCCCATGGTGCGCAAGATTGCAATGTCATGCCCCTTGTCTTTCACCAGCATGATGAGCCCGGAAATAATATTGAGTGCGGCCACGAGTATGATCATGGTCAGCACCAGGAACATCACATTCCGTTCGACCGCCAAGGCGTTGAAAAACGCTTGATTTCGGTCTTTCCATGTCTGCAGCCAAAGATCCGGGCCAATCGCTTCCTGCAGTTGCGGTTTGATCGTGTCAATCCCGTCAGGATTTTCCACCATCACCTCGAGTGCGGTGACCCCCTCTTCTGAAACAAAATACTCCTGTGCGTCTGCCAAGGGCATGTAAATGATGTTCTCATCATATTCCGACATGCCAATCTTGAAGATTGCCACCACCATGAAATCGCGAATGCGGGGGGCGGTGCCCATGACGCTTTCAGGGCCATTGGGCGAAATGATCGTCAGTATGCTGCCCAAACCCAATTGATGACGCCACGCCATGCGCTCACCAATGGCGATGCCTTCGGATTTCTCAAATCCCTTGAAACTTGCCGTGGCATCAGGAACACCCGGCTCCTGCAGGGCCGTTATCAGAGCGTCGTTGTTCAGGCTGGGAACTTTGGAAATGTCCGCTTCGGATATGCCCCGCACCAACGCGCCAGTGCTGCTCTTGAGAGAGGAGGCCATCGCCTGCCCCTCGACCAGTGAGATCACCCGCTTCACACCGTCAACTTTTTCAAGCCGCGCCTGAAGTTCCTTAAAATCAGGTATGGGCGTCACATCGCGCCGATAGATTGTGGCGTGGCCGGAAAAGCCCAATATCTTGTCCAGCAGTTCTGCCCGAAAACCATTCAGCACCGCCATCACGACAATCAGCGTCGCCACACCCAACATGATGCCCAACAGCGAAAACAGCGAGATGACGGAGATGAAGCTTTCCTTCCGCCGCGCCCGCAAATACCGCAGCGCTATCATCCATTCAAATCCGGAAAACGGTTTGGTGTCTGGCAGAGTTTCAGCCATCACGCCCCAAAGCGCCCAAGAATCTGATCCAGCGCAACATTCTCGCGCGCACCCGTCTTGCGGTTTTTCACTTCGGCAATGCCTTCCTTCAATCCACGGGGCCCCACAATCACCTGCCATGGCAGGCCAATCAAGTCCATGGCGGCAAACTTGCCGCCAGCGCCACCCTCCTTGTCATCGTAGAGAACGTCAACTCCTTTGGCCAGCAACGCTTCATAAATCCTGGAACATGCCGCATCAACCGCAGCATCACCAACCTTGATGTTGACCAGCCCCACCTGAAATGGCGCTACGGCTTCCGGCCAGATAATTCCCGCATCGTCATGCGAGGCTTCTATAATGCCACCCACAAGACGCGAGACGCCGATGCCGTAGGAACCCGAGTGAACAAACAGCTTCTTGCCATCCGGTCCCTGCACTTCGCAGCCCATCGGCTCTGAATATTTTGTGCCAAAAAAGAAAATGTGCCCCACCTCAATGCCGCGCCCGGTCATCCGCTTGGCTTCCGGCACGCGCCGTTCAAATTCCGCCGCGTCGTGCTTTTCATCTGTTGCTGCATAGCGCGATGTAAAGCCTTCAACCATGGCTGCAACCCCTGCCACATCATCATAATTCACGCCGGACTTTTCCCAATTCATGTCGTGCAGGTCGCGATCAAAGAACACGCCACTCTCGCCCGTTTCTGCGAGAATCAAAAACTCATGGCTATCCGAGCCGCCAATCGGTCCGGTTTCAGCCCGCATGGGAACCGCTTTCAAACCAAGGCGCGCAAAGGTGCGCAAATAACTCACAAACATTTTGTTGTAGGAATGCTGCCCAGCCTCGCGGCTGATATCGAACGAATAAGCATCCTTCATCAAAAATTCGCGCCCCCGCATGACGCCAAACCGCGGCCGCACTTCATCGCGAAACTTCCACTGGATATGATAAAGATTGCGCGGCAAATCCTTGTAACTTTGCACGCCCTGCCGAAAGATATCGGTAATCATCTCTTCATTGGTAGGGCCAAACAGCATGTCGCGGTCATGGCGATCCTTGATGCGCAGCATCTCCTTGCCGTAAGCATCATAGCGGCCCGATTTTTTCCAGAGTTCAGCGGGCTGAATGGTCGGCATCAGAACCTCAAGCGCGCCCGCCCTGTTCTGCTCTTCGCGCACGATTTGTTCGATTTTTTTCAGCACTTTGAAGCCCGTAGGCAGCCACGAATAATTGCCCGCCGCCTCTTGCCGGATCATGCCGGCCCGCAGCATCAGCCGGTGCGAAACGATCTCAGCTTCCTTCGGATCATCGCGAAGAATGGGCATGAAATATTGCGAAAGACGCATGAGAATCCCCGTGAAAGCCGTGTTTGCGCCCTTTTAAGGGAAACAAACGGGAACACAAGCACGGATGGTTCACGCAATATTACAGAACTTTCATTTTTCACGTGACAAGCCAAAATTTTGTGCTAGCTTCCGGCGCAATCAAAAATAAAGACTGTGGTGTTTGCTGCTAAGGTGGGCCCAAGTCTGGGGAGGTTACTTCTGGGCGCGGAAAACAGGTAAAACTGTTGAACAGCAGCCCCATCAATCCACTGGATTGGTAGAAAAAAGAGGATCCATCGACTTAAAAAGGCGGGGCGCAAGCTTCGCCTTTTACATTTTCAGCCGTTGGGATTGGGCATGTCTCTCAAAAACGGAAGATACTCAAAGCCCAGCCAGCCCCTCACAACTGCAACATAGAATATCACAAATAGAACCGTCGCCAGAATAGTCGTGATGACCACTTTCCGCAAAATCATCGGATGAACCGGAGCGCCGGGTTCGTTGCCCTGTTGCACAGCTTCGCCCGCCTCGGCGGAATTGCGCACGCCAAACGGCAAGACGGTAAACAGCACCAGCCACCACATGATAAAATAAATCGCTATGCCGCTGACAATGTTCACGCCTGCTCCAATTCAATCAGAGTGCCACAAAAATCCTTGGGGTGGAGAAACAACACGGGCTTTCCATGGGCGCCAATTTTGGGATTGCCGTCACCCAGAACGCGCGCACCGCCAGCCACCAAATGATCCCGTGCGGCCATGATGTCCTTAACCTCATAACACACATGATGCATGCCGCCCGCCGGGTTCTTCTCAAGAAATGTTTTGATCGGCGAGTTATCGCCGAGCGGTTCCAGCAACTCCACCTTGGTATTGGGCAGTTCAACAAAAACCACCCGAACCCCATGCGCCGGCTCTGCCTGCGGCGCCGAAACCTTGGCGCCCAGCAATGACGCATAAATCTTCGCCCCCTGCTCCAGGTCAGGCACCGCAATTGCAATATGATTCAACCGTCCAAGCATATGATCTTCTCTGTTCGCTCCCTCAATGCGGCCTTTGTGCCAGTTCGTCAATCAGGCGTTGGCGCGATTGCGGGATTTCCAGTCCGCGTGGTTCAAACACATGGCGTTCCAGAAAATAGCCCGTGAGTTTGAATCCGGAAACGATATCGGCCGTGTCCTCGACAGCCCCTCCCAAAAGGAACCTCGGAAGCGGCAGGAGTTTGTCATGATAGGGTTCGCCCGCCTGCCGGCAGACCGCCCGCCCGGTTCTGGGCGAAACATAGGCAAGGTCTTGGCGGCTTCCGGTGGCCGCACATTTGCTCAAATCCAGGCCAAAGCCCAACTCATCAAGCAACCCCAATTCCCACCGCACCATGAGGGCTGGCCACAGGTCATCGTTGTCGATGGCATCCAGCACAATCCGGAAAGCATCATAGATGCGTTCGTGCGGCTCGCGCTCTGGCAGGGTCTGCGCCAGGCTGGACAAAGTGGTGAGGCCTGTGAGCCTGAAAGAATTCTCCATGATTGTGCCCGCAGACAGTTTCAGCGGCTCGAAAACAAAGGTTCCCAGATGATCCTCAATGCGCGCCCGCCAGGTTGCCTGCACAAAGTTTCCCGGCTGCAGCACGGGCCTTTGAATACGTGAGCGCCCGCCACGCACCAGCCCCATGCAACGGCCATGGCCGGGCGTTAGAAGCTCGGCAATGGCGCTTGTTTCACCGTGCTTTCGAACTGAGAGAATTACACCCTGATCACGCCATTCCATCGGCGGCCTTATTTTCCAAGTCCCATCATGCGAAGCCGTTCGGGATCTTCCGACCAGTTCTCCCTGACCTTGACGAAGAGAAACAAATGCACCCGCCGCTCAAAGGACTTCTCAAGTTCTTCGCGCGCCATTTGCCCAAGCAGCTTGATCATCTGCCCGCCCTTGCCCAGAACGATGGCCTTCTGGCTGTCACGCTCGACAAAAATGACCTGGCCAATTTTCACTGAACCATCCGCCTGCTCTTCCCAGGTTTCAGTTTCAACGGTTGAGGCATAAGGCAATTCTTCATGCAGGCGGAGATAGATTTTCTCCCGCGTAACTTCAGAAGCCAGAAACCGCATCTGCACATCTGCTGCCTGATCTTCCGGGTAGAGCCATGGGCCTGCGGGCATCAGGCTTGCCACTTTCTTCCGCAAAGCATCAACGCCCGAGCCCGTCAAGGCGCTGATCATGAACGTATCGCTAAACTGAAAGGCCTCATTGAAGCGCTTGGAAATTTCCAGCAAAACTTCCCGGCGCAGCAAGTCAACCTTGTTAAGGGCGAGCAGTGCCTTGGCGCCATTTTTCTGCAGGCCCTCGATGATCCGCATCACTTCATCATTGCGACCGAGCCTTGCATCGGCGAGCAGAACCGTCACATCCGCCTCGGTTGAACCGCTCCAGGCATTCTCAACCATGGCCTCATCAAGCTTGCGTTTCGGCGCGAAGATGCCCGGCGTATCAACAACGATAACCTGCGAAACGCCTTCCATGAAAATGCCGCGCAGCCTGGCTCGCGTTGTTTGAACCTTGTGGGAAACAATGGAGACCTTGGAGCCTGCCAGTTGGTTGACCAGCGTTGATTTTCCCGCGTTCGGCGCGCCTATAATGGCGCAAAAGCCGCACCGCGTGGACACATCTGTCATTAACGAATTTCCTCGCGCGTCAAAAATTGGTGAGCCGCATCCATTTCGGCCAGCCGTTTGGAGCGTCCCTGCCCCTCGATCGTGGCTTTACCCTGGATTATGACTTCCACCGTAAAAACCGGACTATGCTCCAATCCTTCGCGCTTTAACATCTTATATTCAGGGATGGGCAGCCCGCGGGCAAGCGACCATTCCTGCAGATAAGTCTTGGCATCCTTCCTGACCGTTTTGCGCTCAGCGATATGCCGCGCCCAGTTTCGCAACACAAAGGCCTTTGCCTGATCGAGGCCTCCATCCAGATAGATGCCGCCGATGATGGCCTCCACCACGTCGCCAACCACTGAGGCATTGAGGTTCACGCCCTTCTTATGCTCACTTTCACCAACAATGATGAAATCGCTGATCAGGATATCCCTGCCAACCTCGCCGCAAATTTCACCCCGCACGAGGTTGCTGTGAAGATTGGCCATGTCGCCTTCGCGGTGCGATGGATTTTCGGTGTATAATTCTTCAGCAATGACCAGCGCCAAGACCCGGTCGCCCAAAAATTCCAGGCGCTGGTAATCATCCTGCTTCTTGTTGGTGCTGCTGTGGGTCAGCGCATGACGGAGCAGCGCTTTGTCCTTGAATTGATAGTCAAGGCGTCTGGCAATCTCGTCATACTGCGCTTGCGTGAATCGGACCAAAACCTGGGAGCCTATAGAAAATTCAAAAACCGGCTCCAGCGAATCTCGAAGGGCCATTTCCAAACTTCCCACAAAGCGGTGCCGCCTGAAATAGAAAAGAAAATTACGTCCGCGCGCCCAACATAATTTTCGATTGGAACATAACCCACAACATTTTGAAAGCGAGAGTCTTGCGAATTATCGCGATTGTCGCCCATCATGAAATAATGGCCCTCCGGCACAACATAGACATCTGTGTTGTCAGCAGCGCCATTGGGATCTTCATCAAGCACATGATACTTGACGCCATTTGGCAGCGTCTCTTCGTACTGGGCAACCGCATGTCCACCGCCGGGACCACTAGTCTCGCTATCCACATAATCTTCAATCCGCACCTTCGGGATTTTTTCTCCATTGATATGAAGAACGCCATCAATCATCTGAATGCGGTCGCCGGGTAATCCGATCACGCGCTTGATGTAGTCAATCTCGGTGTCAGTCGGCAACTTGAATACTGCAACATCGCCACGTTCAGGCGCATCAGGCAGAACAATGCGGCCCGCAAAATCAACCGGGCAGCAACTGATCCAGGTTTGGCCAAACCCGCCAAACGAAAAATTGAAGGAATACTTGCCGTAGCCATAGGACAGCTTGGAGACAAAAAGATAGTCGCCAACCTTCAGTGTCGGATACATGGACTCCGACGGGATATTGAACGGCTGATACAAAAACGTCCGCACAAAAAAAGCAATCAACAACGCCTGGATGATAACTTTGACCGTTTCCCAAATTCCTTCATCGGGCTTCTGGCGTATGTCTGGGGCGGGAGTCATTGTTTCGTCTTTCTTTGCCTGGGGCTGGATTTGGCTATAGCGCCAACCTCATATGAGTTGCAATGCAGCAGCATGCAAGCCACATGACTGTTGCGAATAAATCACAGTCTGCGGGTCAGCTCGCTGGAAGTGCCTCAATAATTACAACAGCTTGCGCATAGGGAAAATCATCGGTGATGGTCAGGTGGATGTGCGCCAGATGGCCCTTTGGAGTGATCCTCTCGAGTTGCAATTTGGCGCCGCCGGTTAATTTCAATGTGGGCTTTCCCGAAGGTTCGTTCACCACGCCCATATCCTTCCAAAACACACCCCGGTGAAAGCCGGTTCCCAAAGCCTTCGAACAGGCCTCCTTTGCGGCAAATCGCTTGGCATATGAGGCTACCCGCTGGGCCCTCCGGTCTGACTTCTTCTGTTCTATGTCGGTGAACAGGCGTTGCACAAAGCGATCACCATATCTCTCCAGGGTTTTCTCGATGCGGCGGATATCCACCATGTCATTGCCCAAACCGATGATCACTTGTTGAGCCCCCTGCTGCCGGGCTTCACGGCTGGAATTGCCGCCAACTCGGCAGGCAGCGCATCTGCCGGATAGGCCGGAACCTCCAGGCTTGTGAGTGGAAAAAGCGGCACCCCCAAATCGGCCTTGCCGCCGGAACGGTCGATCAGGCAGGCAGCAGCCACCGTAACGCCACCTTCCGCCGCAATGCCGGCAATGCATTCGCGCGATGAAAGCCCGGTGGTGACAATATCCTCCACCATCAGAACCCTGGCGCCTTTCGCAATGTCAAATCCGCGCCTTAAACTCAGCTTGCCGTCAACACGCTCAAAGAAAATGGCCGGAACGCCAAGCTGCCGCCCCATCTCATAGCCCACAACAACGCCGCCCATCGCCGGAGATGCAACAATATCAATCTGGCCTCGCAAGGCCTGCGGTATTTTTGCGGCCAGTGACTTGCACAGCCGGTCAGCCCGCGCCGGATCCATCAGCACCCGCGCGCACTGCAGGTAGCGGGAACTGTGCAAGCCCGATGATAAAATGAAATGCCCTTCAAGCAACGCGCCCGCCGCGCGAAATTCCTCCAGCACCTGTTCGTGATCCAGCATCTCCTACCCCGTAGCCCGCGAAACAGCGCTCACCGCGTTTTTGGTTTTCAAGCCCATGATGATATCATTCAAATGCCGCGCGTCATGCACTTCAAGCAGAATATCCAGGTCAAAAAAGTCGCGCACCCCGTGCCGCGCCATCATCTGCAGTTCGTCGATGTTCGCGCCTTGATCGCCAATGACCTGCGTGACCTGGGCAAGTGCGCCGACCTCGTTGAGAATAACCACCTTGATCCGCGCCGGAAACTTCTGCGTTGAAGCCGCCTCATCCCATGCAAGATCAATCCAGCGTTCGGGCTGGGTATCATACTGCTCAAGGGCCTTGGCAAAAATCGGAAATATCGTAACGCCCTCCCCTGGCATGACAATGCCAACAATGCGTTCGCCGGGAACCGCGCCCGTATCGCGCGAGATGTTCAAGGCGGCATTCGCATTCAAACCCCGCACAGGCACGGAAACCGGATCCGAAGCAGCCGATCTTTTTCCAGTAGCTTTGCGCCGCGAACTCCTGATCTGGCTTGCTTCAACGGTGAGCCCCATGGCCTTCAGCATGTCATAACCTGATATGTCGCCACGCCCGATAGCTGCCATGGCGTCTTCCAGGTTTTTGTGGCCCAGGCGCGGCACCGCAACAATGAGTTCCTTCTCCACAAGCGCCTTGCCCTGGTTGGACAGGAGCTTCTCAACAATTTCGCGGCCCAAGCCGGCAAACTGCTTTCGCATGGCAGCGCGTGTGGCGCGCCGGATGGCCGAGCGTGCCTTTCCGGTGATCGCAATCGCTTCCCAGGCAGGCGGCGGCACCTGTGCATCGCTGCGAATGATATCGACTTCATCGCCATTCTCGAGCACCGCGACCAGTGGCGTATGCCGGCCATTGACCTTGCAGCCAACACAGCTATCACCAATTGAAGTGTGAACCGCATAGGCAAAATCGATGGGTGTTGCACCCCGCGGCAACGCAATGAGCGCGCCCTTGGGCGTAAAGCAGAACACCTGATCGTGAAAAAGTTCAAGCTTGGTGTGCTCCAGAAATTCCTTCGGACTCTCGCCTTCCTGCAGCATTTCCACCAGATGTCTCAGCCAGCGGTAAGCATTGGATTCTGCCGCGGGTGCGCGAAAGCCATCATGGGCTTCCTGCGCATCAGGCGCATCCTTGTACAACGCATGGGCCGCAACGCCCCGCTCGGCGATTTCATGCATGAGCCTGGTGCGGATCTGCATTTCAACCCGCATGTGGTGAGGGCCAATCACAATTGTGTGGAGCGAGCGATAGTCATTCTGCTTCGGCGTTGAAATATAGTCCTTGAAGCGCTCAGGCACTGCCCGCCAGGTTCGGTGCACGATGCCAAGCGCCCGGTAACACTGGTCCACCGTGCTGACAATCACGCGAAAACCGAAGATGTCTGAAAGCTGCCCAAGCGACAAATGCTTGCGCTCCATCTTGCCCCAGATGGAATAGGGCCGCTTTTCCCGGCCATAAACATCTGCCCTGATGCCATTTTCCGCCAATTTGGTGACCAGTGCCTTTTCAATTTCGCGCAGCACATCGCCACTTTCCTCATGCAGCAGCGCCAGTCTTTCCCGAATGGTCTTGTTGGCATCAGGATTGAGCACTTCAAACGAAATATCTTCCAGCTCATCGCGCACGGTTTGCATGCCCATGCGGCCAGCAAGGGGCGCATAAATATCCATGGTCTCCTGCGCAATGCGAACGCGCTTGTCCGGACTGACATGTGAAATCGTGCGCATGTTGTGCAGCCGGTCCGCCAGCTTCACCATCAGCACACGCACATCTTTCGACATGGCCACCAGAAGCTTGCGAAGATTTTCAGCCTGCGTTGCTTCCTTGGTTACCAGGTCAATCTTCTTGATCTTGGTGAGCCCATCCACCAGAGCGGCAATCTCCTTGCCAAATTTTTCCTCAATTTCCTGGTGCGTGGCTTCCGTGTCTTCCACGGTATCATGCAAGAGAGCCGCAACAATTGTGGCGTCATCCAGCTTCATCTCGGTGAGAATGGCGGCAACTTCCAGAGGATGATTGAAATAGGCTTCTCCCGAAGCCCGGGTCTGGGTTCCGTGCGCCTTCATGGCATAGACATAGGCGCGGTTGAGGAGATCCTCATCCGCATCAGGATCATACTTAACGACCCGTTCTACCAGCTCATACTGTCGCATCATGGGATCATAGTACGATAAAAAAGGCCGGACGCGAGAGGTCCGGCCAAATTATTCTTAAAATTGGAAAACTCAGTAGCCGTTGCGCTGGCTGCCTGGGCTTTCCGCCGGGGGCAACCCCTCAAGACCCCGGAGCAATTCTTCCTCTGTCATCTGTTCGAAGGCGACTTCTTCCTCATCAACAGCAGCAGCGCTCTGCTCGCCAACCGTTCCCGGCACGCCGGACGTCAGCAATGGAACAACGGTGGGCTCTGGCTCGTCCACCTCAACATGCTTCTGCATGGCATGAATGAACTCCTCGCGAAGATCATCCTTGTTGATGGTTTCCTCGGCGATTTCACGCAGCGAAACCACCGGGTCCTTATCGTTGTCGCGGTCCAGCGTAATGGTCGCACCCTGCGAAATCATGCGGGCGCGGTGGGCCGAGAGAAGAACCAGTTCAAACCGGTTCGGCAGCTTATCAATGCAATCTTCAATAGTGACGCGCGCCATAGGCTCGTGTGCTCCTGATCAGGGTTGGTATGGAATTTGGGGGCCTTCTAGGCGTAATTCAGTCAAATTGCAAGCTCTTGGGGCACAGCCTTCAATCACTGTGCAAAAAACCATAAACAGATTAAGAGCTTAACCATATCCAACATGAAGAAGGCCGAGGATTTCATGAACTTTGCCACAGCATATATCAAGTGGATCATGCTCATTTCCGGTGTACTCACCCTGACTGTGGGCTTTGCCGCAATTGCACCTCAGACCGCCCTCCTGTCCAATTTTGGTGAATCACTGGATGGCCCGCTGGCCAATCTCATCGTCCGCAACTGGGCCATTTTGGTGACCCTGGTGGGCGCCATGCTCATTTATGGCGCTTACAACCCCGCTGTTCGTTCCCTCGCCCTGACAGTCGCCGGAACCAGCAAAATCGTTTTCATCGGTTTGGTGCTTTCGGAAGGAAGCCGTTACCTGGGTCACCAAGCCGGAATTGCCATAGCGTTTGACGCGTTATGGGTTGTTCTGTTTGGCTGGTATTTGTTGTCCAACCGTTAGAGCGCCGACCGCAACTCCTTGCGCCACATGAACTTCAGCCCCGACCACACCTCATCCACCGCGCAAACCTTGATATCGACCAGCCCCGTGGGCAGGATGACTTCGCGCAACACGTCCTCGGTAATGTCGGTCGGAACTTTGGAGGCTTTCTTCGGCCATGAAATCCATAACACAGCGTCAGGCCTCATGGCGTCTGCAACACCTGCGATGCCTGTTTCCAATTCTGCCCGCGATTTCACAAACCAATGCACCAGGTCAAACCTCCGACCGCCGCCAGAAATTTTGGCGCCCGTCGAAACCTTTGCTTCTGCAAATTCTGAAATCTCCGGTAAAGTTAACGGAGGCGCAATCAACCACTTGGCCTGGGCTTCAGTGTAGCCAAGCTTCTTGAGCAGTGGTGTTGGAGAATATCCAGCCATGACAACCCATTCAAATCGGCGCCAACGGGCCTGGTTAGTTTACCAATTTTTTCGACATCAGCAATGTCGGCATCCCGTGCCAGATGCATCGCTCTTCAACAATCCAGCCGCGCCTGGCATAGAACGTCTCGGATTCATCCGTATAAAGATAAATGCGGTCGTTTCCCTGTTGCAGCGCCTCTTGTCCAACGGCAACAATCAGCGATGTCGCAATGCCGCGCTTGCGAAATTCAGGCGCCACAAACAAGCCTGCAAGCCAGGGCTGACCGGATGGCAGGGTTCGATCTCCTTCGGAACGAGCAGACAAACACCAACTGGCTGGCCATCCCAATGAGCAACGAAACCCGCCTGCCCCTTCTTGACCGACGCAAACTCATTGAGCGTTACAAGCTCCTGCTCGAAACTATTGGTCAGCACGTCCGAAAATGCGTCAATGCGCCACCGCGCGCAAATGGCGATCTCTGGTGTGTCAGGAAGAAGCCAGGAAATGCCAATCATGATGGTCAAGTGCCAATCATGCCGGTTTTCAATCCACCAGCGCGGCGATAAACCAGATACACCGCACCGGTGCTGGTGGTTCGCGTGCTGACCAGCGACATCGTTGCGGGACGCACGCCTGCGCCGAATAATTTTTTGCCGCCGCCAACCACAACCGGAAACACAAGTAGGCGATACTCGTCGATGAGATCATGCTCGATCAGTGTTTGGGCAAGCCCCGGACTGCCATGCACCTGCACTTCGCCAGTGTAGCGCGCCTTGAGTGCTGTGACTTCTGGGACAACGTCGCCCAACAGTTTGGAATTATTCCACGCCAGGGACTTTAAGGTGCGCGATGCCACGTGCTTGGGCAACGTGTTCAGCTTCCTGGCGACCATATCCTGCTCCGCTTCAGGGACATTTGGCCAATGATGGGCAAATATCTCATAGGTGCCGCGCCCCAGCACATAGGCCTCGCCACGCTCAAAGATGCCGTTTATGATTTCCATCATGTCGCCATCAAAATGCGGCACCAGCCACCCGCCATGCGCAAATCCGCCGCTGCGATCCTCATCCGGCCCACCCGGCGCCTGCATCACGCCATCAAGCGTGAGGAATGTTGTGATTGTGAGTTCAGCCATTGTCTTGCTCCCCATTAATCCAAAGGCGGAGGTGGAATGAGAACGATCTTGCCAACATGGTTCTTCGAGAGAAACTCTTCTTGGGCAGATACAATATCATGCAAAGAAAATTGCTTGGCAACCAGCGGCTTGATTTCACCGCGTTCGATGTAGCTGATGAGATTTGGAAACACGCCGGGGTCCTGCAAAGTGCAGCCAAACAATGTCAAGTCCTTGAGATAAAGCTTGCGCAAGTCCATTTCTACAATTGGTCCGGCAATCGCACCGGAGACCGCATAGCGGCCGCGCGGCCTGATGACGTCCAGCAATTCCGGCCACTGCGGCCCGCCCACCACATCAATAACCACCTCCATGCTGTTGCCGCCCAACCCGGCCGCAATGCCTGCCCCTCTCTCAATACAACTGTCGGCGCCAGACGACTTCAATTCAATGAATTTTCCTGCCGCTGCTATGGCCACAACCCGCGCGCCGCGCCGCTTCGCCAATTGAATGGCTGCAATCCCGACATTGCCCGAGGCTCCCGTAATCAAGACACTTTCACCTTTGGCGACGCCAGCGCGGGCGATGAGATTTTCAGCGGTGGCAAATGCGCAAGGAACTGCAGCAAGTTCCGCATCCGTCAGGCGGCTCTGAACCTGATGGGTGTCAGCCGCCGGCGCCGTAACAAACTGCGCGAAACCTCCATCACGCTCAGACCCAATCCACGGAATGAAATCACCGGCCCGCAACGACAGCAGGCAGCTTTGAACAATCACCCGCTGGCCAATCCGGTTTGCCGCAACACCGTTGCCCACGCCAACGATTTCACCACAAACGTCGGCGCCCTGAATGCGCGGAAACGCAAGGCCCTTCCCCGTCCAGTCACCATCAGGTGGCGATATATGCGAGGCCAATGCCTCATCTGTGCTGGTTCGCGCCGTCGATGAATACCAGCCGATGCGGGTGTTGATATCCGTATTGTTGATGCCGGCGGCCAGCACCTTGACCAGCACTTCACCTGGCTGAACGGCAGGAACTGCCACTGTTTTCGAATAAACCAGCTTGTCGAAGCCGCCATGCCCAACCAGCTGAACCGCAGCCATCAATTTAGGAACTGGCATCACACCTCTCCGAAATCCTCACAACAACCAGATCGCCGCCAGCCCAAGAAACGCGAAGAAACCTACCACATCTGTCACCGTCGTCACAAAGGTTCCGGACGCGATGGCCGGGTCGATGTCATAGTGGTCGAGCGCCAATGGCACCAGTATTCCAGCGAGTGCTGCGGCTATCAGGTTGATCACCATGGCGGCGCCGATCACTAGCCCCAACTTGTCCGAACCAAACCAGGCCCAGGCGAACAACCCGATGATCACGGCAAACAACACGCCATTGATGAGCCCCACGGAGCACTCACGCAAGGTGACGCGCATGGCGTTGAGGGGCCCCAGATTGCGCGTGGCAAGGGCGCGAACCGCAACCGTCATCGTCTGCGTTCCGGCATTGCCGCCCATCGATGCAACAATCGGCATGAGGATGGCCAGCGCCACCATCTGTTCAATGGTGCCGCCAAACCACGAGATCACCCAGGAGGCCAGAACTGCCGTCAGCAGGTTCACAAACAGCCAGGAAAATCGCGAGCGGGTTGTCTGCCAGACCGTGTCCGTAATGGTTTCCTCAGAGCCTACGCCGCCCAAATGCAGGATATCTTCTTCCGCTTCCTCCTGAATAACATCCACGATGTCATCCACCATCAGCGTGCCCACCAAGCGGCCGGTGTCATCGGTCACCGCCGCCGACACCAGATTGTATTGCTCGAACTTGTAGGCAATATCCTCCTGCTCTTCAGTGACGTTAAACACCGTCTGTTCATCATCCATGATGCCGGCGATTTTCTTGTCCCGCGCCGAACGCAAGACGCGCGCCAGCGGCAAAACGCCTTTCAGATGAAACCCGGGATCAACGACATATATTTCAACAAAGCTCTCGGGAATATCCTTGGCGGTGCGCACATGGTCAATCGTCTGCCCCACCGTCCAGAACTCGGGGACCGCCACAAATTCCGTCTGCATCAAGCGGCCAGCGGAATTTTCCGGATACTCCAGCGCCCGATTGAGCACTGCCCGGTCTTCCTTGGAAACCTTCGAGAGGATTTCTTCCTGCTCGGCCTTGTCCATATCCTCAATGAGATAGAGCGCGTCGTCCGTATCGAGCTTCTTGATGGCGGACGCGATCACATCATTGGGCAGCGCCTCCATGAGTTCATCACGCACAACCTCATCAAGCTCCGCCAGGGCCTCCACATCAAAATCGCGACCCAGTGCGGCAATGAGTTTAACCCGGTCTTCCTGCTCAAGGTGTTCGACGAGATCAGCGAGGTCAGCCGCGTGCAACTCGCGCGTAATGGCGCGAACCTGCTTGGTGTCATTGGCCGTGAGTGCACCCTCAACGCGCGCCAGATAATCCGGCGCAATTGAGCCCCACTCATCCCCCACCCGCATATCGCCCTGTTGCTCTGACATGTCGCTGACCCTTGAGCTTTGTGCTCATTCCATGACATGCTTCTCAAGAGGATTCTCAAAAGAAGTGCAAGCAAGAACGGCAAATTATGCGGACTGAAATTTGGGCAAAAATTGCTGTTGCACTTTCAGGCGTGGCATGGGGCATATTCTGGATTCCCTTGCGCGCGCTGAATATGGCCGGAATCGACAAGTTCTGGGCCTTCGTGGTCTTTAATGCGGTGCCAGCCCTGATAATTCTCCCCCTGCTGGTCTGGCGCTGGAAATACCACCGCGTGGGTGGCCGCTGGCTTGTCGCCATCGGGATCGCCTTGGGCGTAACCCAGATTTTCTATTCCCTTTCGGTGCTGCACACGGAGATCGTGCGCGCCATGGTGCTGTTTTATTTTAATCCCGTGTGGTCAATGCTCTTGGCCCGCATCTTTCTGAAAGAAGCGTTCACCCCCATCCGTTGGACGGCCATTGCAACGGCCTTTGCCGGCATGATGATCATTCTGCGGGTTGAAAGCGGTTTTCCCTGGCCCGAAAACATCGGTGATTGGTCAGCCCTTGTGGCAGGCCTCGCCTGGGCTTCATCAATAGTATTGCTGCGCTTTCACCACGAGCAAAAACCCATCGAAACCTTCACCCTGAATTTCATCTGGACCGGCATTCTGCTGCTGCCCCTCATTGCGCTCACCGGCGCCAGCAATGCGCCCCCCATGCCCCTCGTGCTGGCACAGCTCTGGTGGCTGCTGCCATTCTTGTTTCTGGTCGCCATGACGGGAGTCTACGCGTCCATGTGGGCCGTGCCAAAACTCAGCCCGGCCATTGTCGGCATCCTCTACATGACCGAAATCAGCGCCGGCGCCATCAGCGCAGCGATACTGTCAAACGAACCCTTCGGCCCCCGCGAAATCGCCGGAGTTTGTTTGATAACCCTGGCCGCCGTCCTCGAAAGCGCCAGAGACTTATGGCGCGAGCGAAGGCTGGCCTAGGACGCGAGTTTCATACAGCCGCGGTCTTTTACCACGCGCTTGGTAGAAGCAGGGTGCTTGAGCAACATGTTGGCAGGCCGGATAGGCCGCTCAACAAGATTGCCCCCGCAATTTGGGCAAACACCCATCAGAACCGTCTCTGCACAGCTCACGCAGAACGTGCACTCATAAGTACAAATCCTGGCATCAAGGCTTTCAGGCGGCAAATCCCGGTCACAACATTCGCAATTTGGACGAAGTTCAAGCATGGGTCACTCATAAACATCCGTCAGCTTTGAAACTTCCGGCCATTTCTCGTCAGCCTTGACGATGAAACCTGGAATGTCAACGCTCCAGTCCTTCTGAACATTCTTGTCGTAATTCAAATAGAGCTTGTTTTCAACAACTGTGAAAGCTGCCGGATCAGTTGCAGCCTTGTAGCCGCTTGCCGTGCCGAATGCACAGAACCCGCCATATTGCGGCGCATATTGCTCCGGCTTTGCAGAAAATGAGTCCAGATTGGCCTGTGAGGAAAAATGGAAGGTTGAACCCTTGTATTCAAATTTGTAATCCGCCGAACCTTGCACGGGTTTTTTGTCGGTGAAATAGGAAACAACATCATACCCCCGCATTGCCACACCATCTTTTTCGAAAAATTCCCCGGCGCGCGCTGCTGCGGAAAAGTAAACGCCAGCAAACAGTGTCAGGATTAAACCGAGTGTACGGAAGAAGGGCGATGTTCTGTTCATGACTGTTGTCCTTGTAAATTCTTAACAATGATCAACCGATATTCTAATGAATGACGAGGCAATTGAGGACACACAAAAACCCATCAGGGCATCAAATATAGGTGATGCAAATTCTCCGACTTGCCCATCAAAATTCTGAATTTGCTGCATAAATACGCAATGGTGCGGCCGAGAGGACTCGAACCTCCACGAGTTTCCCCGTTACCACCTCAAGGTAGTGCGTCTACCAATTCCGCCACGACCGCACGTCATTTGCGAATGCTGCGGGGAATAACAGGGCGTTAACTTGAAAGCAACCCCTGAGATAGGGCAGCGCTCAGAGGCTCGAAATCTCCCAAACTCACCCATCCGATCTTCGTATAGTTAATAAATTGAGACTATATTACTTCGCATTTTCATATACTTAAGCAACCAACCTGAACCGAACTGAAATGCGTCTCGTGCGATGCTCGTGTCCGAGAGAGATTGGTTCGGGGATTAAAATGAGCGCCAAGACCCCACTAGGGGCAGCAATTATTGTTTTGCTTTATTGCACGTCGATCACCGCGGTGGCCGATGCAGCTTCGAAGCCTTCTGCTGGTCAAACCAGATTGCTTTCAGCAATTGAGTTTGGAAATACGCTGCCGCCCATCGGCTACGTGAAGTTTTGTGAAACAAGCCCCGAGGAATGCCTGCCCAAGGGCGGCAAGACTTTTCAACTCACGATGTCGCCTGAGCGCTGGAACAGCATCCACGCGATCAACACTTATGTGAACACCCAAATTGCTCCCGTCAGCGATCAGGAGCTTTATGGCGAGCCAGAGCATTGGGCCTACCCGACCAGTGCCGGCGATTGTGAAGATTACCTGTTGCTCAAGAAACGCCTGCTCGAGAACCTGGGCTTTGCGCCCGAAGCCCTGCTCATCACAGTTGTGCTGGATGAAAAAGGTGAGGGCCATGCAGTTCTGACGGTTGCCACCGACAGCGGTGACTTCGTGCTCGATAACCGCCGCAACACGGTGCTGCAGTGGAGCGATACAAATTACAAATTCCTGAAACGTCAGTCACGGGCCGACCCCCTGCAATGGGTGGCGCTGGTGAAGCAAACCGTTTCAAACAATGGCTCTGTCTCAACAGGCAAGCCCAACTAATGACGAGCTAGGCCCGGTCGGCGTCCCCCCAATCCCCCAACCGCCGGGCTTAAGGAGCCGGTACAGTCCCACCCTGTACCGGCTCCACCCTTTCTAGGGATCACGCCTTGTTCTTGTAATAGACGTCGAGGAACACCGCGAGCATAAGCACAGTCCCCTTGATGACCTGCTGCCAGTCAATGCCGATGCCCATGATCGACATGCCATTGTTCATGACGCCAATAATGAAAGCGCCGATCACAGCGCCAATAACCTTGCCCACACCGCCCGTTGTGGCTGCACCGCCAATAAAGCAGGCGGCAATCACTTCCAGCTCAAATCCGGCGCCAGCCTTTGGTGTCGCCACATTGAGGCGAGCGGCAAACACCAGACCGGCCAGCCCGGCAAGCGCACCCATGATGACGAAAATGAGAAATGTCAGCCGCTCAGTGTTGATGCCCGATAGCTTGGCTGCCTTTTCATTGCCGCCCATGGCATAGACCCTGCGGCCCATGGTGGTGCGGGTCGTCAGAAACACAAACAGGGCGATCAGTGCAAACATCACCACCAGAACATTGGGCAGGCCCTTATACTGCGCCATCAAAAACGCAAAGCCGAGGAAAGCTGCGGCAACCAGCAGATTGCGGATCAGGAAGATGATGTTCGGTTCCTCAGCCAGACCGTGCGCCTGCTGATTGCGCCGTTCCCGGAAATTGAAAAACACAATCAGCGCCGTCACCACCGCCCCCGTCACCATGGCCAGTATGTTGAACGGAATGCCAAACAGGGAACCGCCGAATATATCCGGCACATAACCGGAGCTCAGAAGCTGGAAGGATTTCGGGAACGGCCCAATTGAGGCCCCACCCAAAACAGTGAGCGCAAGGCCCTTGAAAACCAGCATGCCGGCGAGCGTCACGATGAAGGCAGGTATTCGGTAGTAGGCCGTAAAATAACCCTGAACCCCTCCAATGAACGCACCAAGCGCCACACAAACGATAACGGAAGTGATGACATCAACCTTGTAGGACACCATCAGCACTGCCGCTATTGCCCCGATGAAGCCCGACACTGACCCCACGGACAAGTCAATGTGGCCCGCAACAATGATAAGCAGCATGCCCAGCGCCATGATCACAATATAGCTGTTCTGCAGGATCAAATTCGTCATGTTGACGGGTTTGAACAGCGTTCCATTTGTGGTGTACTGAAAGAACACCATGATCACGAGGAGTGACAATAGCAGCGCATAGTCGCGGATGTTGCTTTTAACGAAGCGGATAAAATCCGGCCTGGCTTGTGTGGCAGTTGAAACGTCGCTCATGTCAGTTGTCCCAGGATTTCATGATGGCGCGCATGATCTTCTCCTGCGTCGCCTCTTTGGCAGTCATCTCGGCCACGAATTTTCCTTCATTCATCACATAGATGCGGTCCGAGATGCCAAGCAGTTCTGGCATCTCCGATGAAATGACAATCACAGCCTTCCCCTCCTCCGCAAGCTTGTTGATAATACCGTAAATTTCATACTTGGCGCCCACGTCAATGCCGCGCGTCGGCTCATCAAGGATCAGAACATCTGGTCCTGAGAACAACCATTTTGACAGCACCACTTTCTGCTGGTTGCCGCCGGACAGATTGACCGTTGTTTGAAACACTCCCGAACACCGTATCGCCAGATCTTTGCGGTATCTATTGGCGACAGAAAGTTCTTTAACCTCGTCAATGACTGAATGTCTGGATACGTCTTCAAGATTAGCCAGCGTTACATTGTGTTTTATATGGTCAATGAGCACGAGGCCATAAGTCTTGCGATCCTCGGTAACATAGGCGAGACCTGCCTTGATGGCTTTGGGAATGGTGCTGACATCCACCGGCTTTCCCTTGATTTTCACTTCGCCGGAAATCTTCAATCCATAGGCTTTGCCAAAGATGGACATGGCAAGTTCGGTTCGGCCCGAGCCCATCAATCCGGCAATTCCAACGACCTCGCCCTTGCGAACGGACAAGGAGACATTTTTGATCATCTGCCGGTCTGCATGCAAGGGATGATAGCAGCTCCAATTGGTGACTTCGAACATGGGTTCGCCCACTTTTACGTCACGCGGTGGAAACCGGTCCGTCAACTCGCGCCCCACCATGGCCTTGATGATGCGGTCTTCGCTCACTTTGGCAGTGTGGGTATCAAGCGTATCCACGGTCATGCCGTCGCGCAGAATTGTGATTCGGTCGGCGACTTTCAAAACTTCGTTGAGCTTGTGGGTGATCAGGATTGAAGAAATCCCCTGTGCCTTGAACTCCCTCAGAAGCGCCAACAGGGCATTCGAGTCTGTTTCATTAAGGCTCGATGTCGGCTCATCAAGTATGAGCAGTTTTACTTTTTTGTTCAGCGCTTTGGCGATTTCAACAAGCTGTTGCTTGCCCGTGCCGATATTGGTGATCAGCGTATTGGGATGTTCGTTGAGACCGACTTTCTTGAGCAGCTCCTTGGTGCGCGCAAAGGCTTCAAACCAGTCGATCACGCCTCGCGTGGAAGTTTCGTGCCCCAGAAAAATATTTTCGGCGATTGAAAGCAGGGGAACGAGCGCGAGTTCTTGGTGGATGATAATGATTCCGGTGTTTTCACTGTCAGCAATGGTCGCGAATTTTCGCTCTGCATTGTCGAAATGGATTTCACCATCATAACTGCCCGCCGGATAGACACCCGACAACACTTTCATCAGCGTCGATTTGCCGGCGCCGTTTTCACCCACAACAGCATGGATTTCGGCGGGCATGACACTGAGATTGACGTTGGTGAGCGCCTTGACTCCCGGAAACGTCTTTGTAATGCCCCGCATATCAAGGATTGGCTGCATGAAAGGTCTCTATATGCTTCCTTCCCCCCTTGCGGGGGAAGGTGGATCGCGCTTCCTTTTGGCGCGAGACGGATGAGGGGTGGTTCAGCAAGTCGAACAGACGACAGGACTGACTGAACAAAGGCCCCCTCATCCGGCGCGTTCCGCGCCACCTTCCCCCGCGAGGGGGGAAGGGGAGAGTTTGGCTTAGTTGTTAATCTGGTCTGCCGTGTAATAGCCCGAGTCAACCAACATCTTGGTAATGTCGGCCTTGCCAACTGAATAGGGCGTCAGCAGGTAGGATGGCACAATCTTGACGCCATTGTTGTAGGTCTTGGTGTCGTTGATTTCCGGTTCCTTGCCCTGCAGCACCGTATCCACCATCTTGGCGGTTACCTTGGCAAGCTCGCGCGTGTCCTTGAACACGGTTGAATACTGTTCTCCAGCCATCATGCCCTTAACCGATGCAAGTTCGGCATCCTGGCCGGTAACGATCGGCATGGGTTGCTCAGGCGAACCATAGCCAACGCCCTTGAGGGACGAGATGATGCCACGCGAAAGGCCATCGTAGGGCGCCAGAACGCCATTGACCTTCTTGTCAGTGTAATTGGCAGAAAGCAGGTTATCCATGCGGGCCTGTGCAACCGCACCGTCCCAACGCAGCGTTCCAACCGTATCCATGCCCATCTGGCTTGAACCAATGACGATTTCCTTCGAGTCGATCATGGGTTGCAGAACAGACATCGCGCCGTCGTAGAAATAGAAAGCGTTTGTGTCATCTGGCGAGCCGCCAAACAGCTCAACATTGTAAGGACCAGATCCTGATGCCTTGAGGCCTTCAATGAGCGAGTTGCCCTGCAGAACACCAACGCCGAAATTGTCAAAAGTTGTATAGTAATCAACGTTTTCGGTCTTGCTGATCAAGCGGTCATAGGCGAACACCTTGATGCCCGCATCATGCGCCTTTTGCAGAACATCCGAAAGCGTTGTGCCATCGATGGCCGCAATGATCAAAACCTTGGCGCCCTTGGTGACCATGTTTTCAATCTGGGCGAGCTGGTTTGGAATATCATCCTCGGCATATTGCAGGTCACTGGTGTAACCCAAGGCCGTGAATTCCTTCACCATGGATTCGCCGTCGGAAATCCAACGGGTTGACGATTTTGTCGGCATCGAAATGCCGATCAGGCCCTTGTCCTGCGCATGCGCCGAACCGGCCACGAGCAATGCGCTCAAGCTGGCCGAAGCGACCAACAAATTTCTACGATTAATCATGTATTTCTCCCATTTGCAGCTTGGCTGCTTACTAACCATTTTCCGGCAACTGCCAGAAAGCCCCTTGTTAGGAGATTGACAACTGCCGTGCAATCCTAATTTGTGTAATAAAGAGGGACCATGGGGAACTGGCACGAATGAAAAAATCCAAGTCATCCGGCGGTGAAAACCTGCACAGCAAAGTAGCCGAAAGCATTGGCAGCCAGATCCTGAAAGGCGTCTATGCGCCAGGGGCCATCTTGCCCAACGAGGCTGACTGGTGCCGCATATATGGAGCAAGCCGCACCACCGTGCGGGAAGCCATCAAGACGCTTAACGCCAAGGGCCTGCTCAAATCCCGCACCAAAATTGGCTCGCGCGTCGAACCTCGGGAACACTGGAATATTCTCGATCGCGATGTGCTGGCATGGCATCTCGCATCCATGACGCCACAGGACTTTTTTGCCTCGGTTCAGCAGGTCCGCAAAATTCTTGAGCCCGAAATTGCGGCCCTTGCAGCACTCAACCATTCGCCAGCCCAGCTGCGCGCCATAAGTGATGCGCTCGTGGAAATGCAAAGCGCCAAGAGCGGGCGGGAATCCGTAGGCCCCGACGTCAAGTTCCACTTGGCCCTGCTGGCAGCAGCCAACAACCCTCTCCTGTCGCCCTTCGGCGTCATGATTGAAACCGCCCTCACCAGCATGTTTGAGACCACGTCAACGTCAGCCACCGGGACAGATATTTTCGTTCCCCAGCATGAAGTCATCCTGAAAGCCGTGGCCCGCGGCAACGATGCTGCAGCCCGCAAAGCCATGATTGTCTTGCTGGAAAATACCGATAAAATTATCGCGGATTCTGCGGCGGCGGCAAAATCAAAAAAGTCGCGTAAAAGTTAGACCGCTGTCATGCCCTTGGCGAAACGTTGCCAATTGCGAACATAACCCTCGGCGGACTTGGCAAGCCGCAGGATGGCATCTTGATCAAGCTCGCGCACAATTTTGCCGGGCGCTCCCATCACCAATGAGTTGTCTGGAATAGTCTTGCCCTCGGGTATCAGCGCGTGAGCGCCAATCAGGCAATTTTTCCCGATCACCGCATTGTTGAGAATAGTGGCGCCAATTCCCACCAGCGAATTGTCGCCAATCGTGCAACCATGCAGCATGGCCTGATGACCAATGGTGCAGCCCCGGCCGATTGTGAGAGGCGACCCCATGTCCGCGTGCAGCACGCAGCCGTCCTGTATATTGCTGCCTTCGCCCACTACGATGAGTTCCATGTCGCCGCGCAACACCGCGCCAAACCACACGCTGGCATTTTTATTGAGCCTCACCCGCCCGATGACGTGGGCGCCAGGTGCTATCCAATAGCTTCCAGCCTCCGGCAACTCAGGCGATATGCCGTCCAGCGCATAAATTGTCATCAATCAATCCCGATCACGTAATTCCAAAGAACTGGGTCAGGATAAAGACGCCTTGCAAAAAGCTCCAGCCCAAACTTAACGCAATCAAAGTTCCGCCGATAAGGGGTTGCGCGTCGAGTTGTCTGAAACCGCTGAGCAAGATCAGAAGTGGCGCACTTATGACGACCACCATGGCCCTGACCGGCGCTGACAGACCGGGTTCCAACAGCAGCTGAAATCCGGGCCTTGTGCCGGTGAAGGACGCCCAGGCACTTCCCGTTATGCCTGCAGCCGCGATGCCAACAATGATGGTATAGATGTAGACAATTGAAACAACGTCCATAACAAACCCTTACCAACCCGTGCCAAAAAGGCACATTTCCCGCATCGTAAGGGAAAGAGCAGCAAGTTATGGGCCGTAGGGGAGTTAGCGGTTATTCCAGGTCGATATCCAGGATCGCCATGGAAAAGTGATATGACAATTCACCATCCTCCTCATCCTTGGAGATGACGCCGATGAACTCTTCGCCAACATACACTTCGCAACTGTCGGTCTTCTGCGGGCGCTTGCGCACAGAAATGGTGGCGGAGTCAAACGTTTTGCGAAAGAATTTGGTGAGTTGAGCAAGTTCTTCGGGCTTCAAAGTGGCAGTCTCCTAAAGATGTCGACATGCCATCTAACGCTATTCCGGCGGGTTCGCAATATCCTCAACCTGATGATCCATGGCGCGCGCGGGCTCTTCACAGCCAGCATAGCCCACGATTTTTGCCGGCACTCCGGCGACCGTGCGATTGGGCGGAACATCATGCAAAACCACCGAGCAGGCAGCAACCCGCGAGCAATGGCCAATTTCAATATTGCCAAGAATTTTGGCGCCAGCGCCAATCAACACGCCATGCCGGATTTTCGGATGCCGGTCACCCGTTTCCTTGCCCGTACCGCCGAGCGTTACGCCCTGCAGAATGGAAACGTTGTCTTCAACCACACAGGTTTCCCCGATCACGATATCATGTCCATGATCAATCATGATGCCCTTGCCGATTTTGGCGGCCGGATTGATATCAACCGTCGAAATCATCGACGAGCGGCTTTGCAGATAACTGGCGAAATCACTCCGCCCCATGTGCAGCAGGCGATGCGCCATGCGGTGGGTTTGAATTGCCTGATAGCCTTTGAAATAAAGCAGGGGATCAACGTAGCGGTTGCAGGCGGGATCACGCTCAAACGTAGCCAGAATATCCGCGCGCGCTGCCACACCAATTTCCGGCTCTTCCTCAATGGCGTCCTCAAAGGCCTGCACAACCAGATCGGAACTCAGGTCCGCATTGCCCAAACGCTGCGCCAGGCGATGAACCAGAGCCTTTTCAAATGTGCTGTGGTTCAAAATGGCGGTAAAGATAAACCCGCCCAGAACTGGTTCCTTGTGGGCAATATCTTCAGCTTCCCGCCGCATCCGGTCCCAAATGGGATCGAGCTTTTCAACGGCATGTGGTCTGGTGGATTGGCGCATACAAAACTTCTCCTGATGGGTGGCAGTATAGCGTATCCAACTAGATATGGGGAGTGCTTCTAGGGATTATCAAGGCCTAGCGCATGTTCCTGTAGAAAGCGTAAAACCGCATCCTTGTAGCCCCTGTCACCAACCGCGCTCATATGGTTGCGATTGGGCAATGTGAGGCCAATGGCCCCCGGAATGGCCTTAACCAGTGGCCCCACCGGCCCTGAAATATCATCCTTTTCTCCAGCCACAACCAAAACAGGCAATGTGATGCCGCCAAGCATCGCCTCGGTGATCCTGACCCGTGAGGATTTGATGCAGGCGGCTAATGCCTTCAAATCACTGCGTGTGGTTTCGGCGAACTGACGAAACGACCGCGCGCCCAGGTCCTCAACCTCGTCAATTGAAGCCGCTTCCAGTGCCTTGGCAATTTCGGCCCCGCCACCAACCCCCTTGATCATGTTTTCGGCCAAACCGGCCAGCACCACGGTGGCAACGCGGCCCTGATGGGCAATCGCGAGAAAAGCCGAAATCCTGGCTCCCATGGAATAGCCCATCACATGGGCGCGCGCGATACCCAAATGATCCAACAAACGCCGCGCATCCTCAGCCATTTCAGCGGCCGCATAGAGCAACGGGTCATAAAGCTTTTCGCTTTCCCCATGGCCCCGGTTATCGATGGTGATCACCCGGTAGCCGCCCGTAACCAGCGTCCTGACCCACCCCGTATCCACCCAATTCACCCGCCCATTGGAGGCAAATCCGTGAATGAGCAGGATTGGTTCCCCCTGCCCTTCATCATCGAAAGCAATTTCCACGCCAGATGAATTGAATTTGTGCATGCCCGACAAGATATGCTATTTGCTGGTCCTCACAAGGCTTTTCGAGGTTCACATGGCGTCTTCATCCACCCCCCACTATCAAAACGACATGGGGCTTTCCAAAATCGAAATCGGTTCAAGGGAGTTCAAGTGCGTGGGCGCCAAGCCCCCCTATGATCACCCGCATGTCTTCCTTAACCTGGGCGCGGCCGAAGAAATCGTCTGCCCCTATTGCTCGACGCTCTTCAAACACAACGCCAAACTCGGCGCAGGCCACGCCAATCCCGAAGCCGCCGTCTGGCACGATGAGGCCGCATAACTGCCGCCTTCACCATCCGTGAATACAAGGACAGCGACGAAACTCAACTCGTCGGGCTGATCCGCGAACTGCAAGCATTTGAGTTTCCGCTCTACAAATGGGGGAAACCCCCGGAAGACATTGGCCCTTGGTATATTGAAGAAACAAAGAAGCAGTGTGCGAAACATGCAGGTTTAATTCTCGTGGCAGAAGCTGCCAGTGTTTTGCTCGGCTACGCGACCATTTTGACAAAGTGCGAAGAAGACGGAACCAGCGACGAGATAGCCTACACCTACGCTCAAGTCGACGATCTTGTGGTTACCCAATCGGCGCGCCGGAAAGGTGTGGGCAAGGCGCTTTTGCGGGCCAGCGAAGACAAGGCACGAGCAGCGGGCCGTAAAATTTTGCGCATTGGCGTTCTCTCCCAAAATTCTGGTGCTATATCCGCCTATCATGACTTTGGCTTTGCGCCTTATCACCAAACGCTGGAAAAGACCCTTCAATGAAATCTTCGCTGTCAATTGTTGAAGCCCGCCGTGTGGCGCTTAGCGCCCAGGGTTTCACTTTTCCCAATCGCGATGGAAAAGCCAATTGGGCAAAAATCAGCAAGATGATCGACCAGATCAATCTTCTGCAGATCGATAGCGTCAACGTGCTTGTGCGCTCCCATTACCTGCCCGTGTTTTCCCGGCTTGGCCACTATGATCACGCAACGCTCGATGCTCGAACCTTCAGCAACAAAAAACGCGCCATGTTCGAATGCTGGTCGCATGAGGCAAGCCTTGTTCCCTTGAAGCTTCACCCCCTGATGCGCTGGCGCATGAACCGCGCCCTCAATGGCAACGGCACTTACGGCTCAATGAATGAGTTTGCCCAACAGGAAAAAACCTATGTGAAGTCCGTTCTTGATTTCGTCCGGCACAATGGCCCCACAGCCGTGAGTGAATTGCCCGACGGCGGCAAAAGCGCTGGCGGCTGGTGGGGTTGGAGCAAAGGCAAAATGGCGCTCGAAACCCTGTTTGATCAGGGCCTCGTCACCACAGCAGCGAGACCTTCCTTCGAGCGCATCTACGACCTCACAGGAAATATTATCCCCGCAGAAATCCTGGCGCTGCCAACGCCAACTGAAGCAGATACTTTCGCCACATTGCTGGACCTTTCAGGCCGCGCCCTGGGCGTTGCAACAGAGTTCGATCTCCGCGATTACTTCCGCTTGCCTGTGGCTGAAACCAAAACAGCGCTCGCACAGCTCGTTGAAAATGGAACACTCATTGCAGTTTCCGTGGAAGATTGGAAACACCAGGCCTACATCCATCGCGACGCCAAACTTCCGCGCAAAGCGGGAGGCACAGCCCTTGTGTCACCCTTCGATCCGCTTGTCTGGGAACGCGCCCGCGCCGAACGGCTTTTCAATTTCCACTATCGCATCGAAATCTATACGCCAGCCGAAAAACGCAAATTCGGCTACTATGTTTTGCCCTTCCTGCTGGGTGATCGCTTTGCCGGGCGTATTTGCCTGAAGGCCGACCGCCAGGAAGGCATCTTGCGCGCCAATGCGGCTCACATGGAATCTCACGCCGATCCGCAAGAAACCGCCGAAGCCATGGCGCAAGAGCTAAATCTCATGGCAAAATGGCTGGGCTTGAATGGGGTGGAAGCTGGTGCCAAAGGTAATCTCGCCAGACACTTGAAGGCTGCCCTGTGATCCACATCGAAACTGACCGTCTTGTCCTGCGCCTTGTGCCGCTCGCAGCCCTTGCCAGCACCGCGGCCGGCAATATCAAGCCAACCAAGGCGCTGGTGGGCAAACATCTGACCGAAGAATGGTTTGAGGATTCCTGGGTCTATCAACTGCGCTATGACCAATGGATGGCCGACCCCACCTACGCGCCATGGTCAGTTCGCGCCATCGCCTCAAAAGAAACTGGCGACATTGTGGGCAACATGAACTGCCACCACAAACCCATGCCATTCATTCTGGATGGCCAGGAATTCCTGGCGGTGGAAATGGGCTACAC
>JANNXN010000091.1:0-21743 GCA_031409595.1 Rhodobiaceae bacterium | reverse complement strand
AATTGGCGCGCTGTTTTCAACACCAGAAGAAGTTGCAAGCCTTGCGATCACAGAAAATGTTCACATGGTGGGCATCTCGACGTTAACCGCAGGCCACCTCACCCACATTCCCCTGCTCAAGTCGGCGCTGGAGAAAATGGGTCGACCTGACATCATGATCGTCGTCGGCGGCGTCATTCCGCCCGAAGATGTGCAGACGCTCAAAGACATGGGCGCTGCGGCGGTGTTCTTGCCTGGAACAAATATTCCTGAAGCTGCACTTAAACTGCTGGATAACCTTAGTCGACAACTCGGCTACGCCCAGGTCTCCATATCCTGAAGTGCAATCAAGCTGAACGAGGTCACCGAATGTCCTCGCGCCAGTTGTGAGCTACTGTACTCACACATCTAATGCTGCCTGAAAGTTTTTTTTCCCTATCCAAAATCTGTCAACCATGTCTCCGAACAGGTGTCAGCTATGTCCCCGGGCTAAACATTTCGCCGGGACGACAGATTTTGTATGGGGAATTCAAGCGCTGGGCAAACGACGTTGCGTAAAAATCTCGCCGCCCTAAAACTTCACCTTCGCGTAGGTGGCTCGGTGGTCTGAGGGCCAGGGGGTTACGACGATGTCTGCTTCGGGCGATTTTTCGCCTACTATTCCAGCGGCAACTACTTGCAGGTTGCTGGCGCGCGCCAGGGCGAAATCGATCCGGTCATGATGGTCATCTTTGGCGGTTGGGTCGGAAGTTGGTGTCCAGGTGAAGCCAGGTTTTGCCATTTCATCAGCGAATGCGGCGCGGAAGGTATCAACGAAGCCTTTCTCCTCGATGGCCTTTACAGTTGGATAGGCCACGGTAAGAGGATGGCGACCCGCTTTGGCGGCAGCTTCGGTCCAGTCCCGGTGTGATGGTTCGTTGAAGTCGCCAAACACAAATGCGGCCTCGGCATCGCCTGCAACCGTCATGTCATCGAAGAGAAGTTTGAGTGCTGGTCCACGGGTGTCGGTAGCTGACTTGATGGCTTCGTCCGCTGTTTTCAAATAGGGAAACGGCCCATATTCGATGTTGAGCAGCTGGTAGGGCTGATAGGGTGAATCGTCGAGATGGATGTTGAAGGCGTGCACCTTGCGGCCATTCACATCAATTTTCACTCCCAAATCATTAGGTGTTGGCTTGCTGATCGGATAACGGCTGAGGATCGCGTTGGCCCAGAGGGCGTCATTCACCGCTGTCTGTTCATAAACCTGATAGCCAAGCGCGGCGGCGAGTTTTCCGGCGACGCTTTCGCCTGCGGCGGGGCAGGCTTCAGCCGTGCAGGGATCAGATTCAACGCGGGTTTCCTGAAGTCCAATGATGTCGGGATTCACCGCCTTGATAACCGCCAGGGTTTCATCGATGGATTTTTGCTCGTTGGCGCCACCACCCCAAATGTTATAGGACATGATTGTGAGTTCGGTCTGCTGGGCGAGCGCTGGCGAAAAAAGAAAGGCCATAGTCAACAAAGTTATTGTGAAGCGGATCATTTCCTGTCTCCTCAGAATTTCCCTTCAATCAAGCCCAAGCCCGGCATTGAGTATCGTCAGCCAGCAACAGTTGCATGAATTTCCCCGACGTGGATTTTCCGCCAATTCTTGAGTTCGTTCTTGGCCAGCTCTGTCAGTTTTTGTTTTTCATCCGCCGTCCAGATATCCAGCGTTGCCAGAACACAGGCCATGGCGATTTCGGCGGCGCGGCCGGCTCCGTCGTCGCATTTGATGGCGATGCCCAAACCGGCGTGGGGGATGCAGCCGCAGAAAACGCCTTCAGCCCCGGCCTTGATAAAGGCGCGAGGGACGGCTTGCATCAGCTTGGTATCGAAGCGGCCGGTGCCTGCCACCATGAAGGGGTGGTTTCTGACAGCGGTGGTTATGCGGATGCCGGCTGGTGTCTGCGTGAGGCGGGCAAAGCCCAACGCCATATTGCGTAACGGAAATGCCCAGGTTGGAACCGAGCATCCGTCAATGCCCCAGGCCAGCTTTGCGATATCGACGTCGCAATATCTGGCGATTGCGCCCGCTATGGTTTGCTGCACGGGGTGATTGATCTTGACATAGTCTTTGGGGTCAGCGCCAAGCTGACGTGAGAGGGCCAACATGCCTGCGTGCTTGCCGGAGCAATTGTTATGAACCTGGAGGGCGGCATTGCTGGTTCTCACCGCTTCATGATGAGCCTCGATTTCAATGGGCCAATGGGCGCCGCACTCGTAGTGCTCCTCGCTGTTGTTTGCCTTGTTCAGCATGGAACGGGCGACGCGAACGTGTTCGGCCTCACCATTGTGGGATGAACAGGCAAGAGCCAGATCTTCTTCCGAGAAACCAAAATGATCGGCAGCGCCTGTTTCAATGATGGGCACGCATTGGAAGGCCTTGATGGCGGAGCGCGGGAAGACGGGCGCTTCTATATCGCCAGCGGATTTGAGAACCCTGCCCGCCGCGTCAACCACGCAGAAGGCTCCAGTGTGGCGGCTTTCAACAATGCCACCACGGGTGACTTCGGCGATGATCGGATTGGGCATGTTTGGAGCTTTCATTAAGATGCTGTTTGCAAAATTCCTATAGCACGCTACTGCGACAATTCTACGTGTTGTGATTCGTGACCCACGCCCTATGTAGCGTTTTTTGTTTGACATCAGGATCCGAAAAATGATCAGCAAAGCCCTTGTGTTTCAACACATGGATGACGAACCTCCCGGACTTTTCGGCAATTTCCTGCGCGAGCGCGGGGCGGAGGTTGATGTTGTCATGTTGCATCGGGGCGAGGCCATTCCATCTCTCGCCCCTTATGATTTTTTGCTGGTGATGGGTGGCGCCATGGATGTTTGGGAAACCACGGCGCATCCCTGGCTCATGGCTGAAAAGCAGGCGATCAAGGAATGGGCGTTCAACCGCAACCGACCGTTCTTGGGGATTTGCCTGGGCTTGCAGCTTCTGGCGGAGGCGTTGGGCGGCAAGGTGGGTCTGGCCAAAAAGCCGGAAGTTGGCATTGGCGAGGTCAAGCTCTCGGGCCTTGGCCGCAAGAACCGTGTGACACGCGGCCTGAAATCCAAATTGAATGTGATGCAGTGGCATCATGCGGAAGTGACTGAATTGCCGGAGGGTGCCGAGGTTCTGGCCACGTCACCGATCACCAAAGTGCAAATCATGGCGGTGGCGGATACGCTGCTGGCCACGCAGTTTCATGCGGAGCTGACGCCGGAATTGGTGGAGCGCTGGGCGCATATTCCGCAATATATCGACTGGCTCAATGAGGCGCTGGGGCCTGGCGCCTATCCACGCGTGCGGGCCAGAGCGCTGCCGCTGATGCCCGAACTGGAACAGATGAGCCGGACATTGTTTGACAACCTGCTGAGCGGCAAGGCACTGCGGCAGGCGGCTTGATTGAGTTGCACTTGGCGCCGCCCCCTACTAACGTCATTTCGGCGAGGTAACCGATGACGCAATCTGAAAAAGTTAGCAAAGCACTCAAGACCCTCAACACTCACCGCGCATCACTGGCGCCTTTTGATATGCGCAAGGCCTTTGCGAAGAATGCAAACCGGTTTGCGGAATTTTCGGCGGCGCAGGATGATTTGTTGCTGGATTATTCGAAGTGTGCGGTGACCGCGAAGACGATGAAGCTGCTGGCGGATTTGGCCAAGGCTTCCGATGTGGCCCGCAAACGCGATCAGATGTTGGCGGGCGATATCATCAACAGCACGGAGAAACGCGCGGTTTTGCATATGGCCCTCAGGAGCCAATCAACCGCACCCATGATGGTGGCGGGCCGCGACGTGATGGGCGATGTGCGTGGCGTGCTGGCGGCCATGGCCAGATTTTCGGATGAGGTTCGCGGCGGCCCATTCACGGATGTTGTGAACATTGGCATTGGCGGTTCTGATCTGGGGCCTGCCATGACAACACTGGCTCTCGCGCCCTATCATTATGGGCCGCGGCTGCATTATGTTTCAAACGTGGACGGTGCGCATATTGCGGACACGCTCAAGACCTTGAACCCGGCGACGACGCTGTTTTTGATTGCCTCCAAGACTTTCACCACTATCGAGACCATGACCAACGCCAAGACCGCGCGGGCCTGGATTGTGGCAACGCTGGGTGAGGCCGCTGTGCCATCACATTTTGCCGCAATTTCAACGGCACTCGACAAGGTTGCCAGTTTTGGCATTAGGCCTGACCGGACATTCGGGTTTTGGGATTGGGTCGGCGGGCGGTATTCGATCTGGTCGGCCATCGGCTTGCCCGTGATGATTGCCATAGGAGCCAAACATTTCAGGCGCTTCCTGGAAGGCGCTTATGCGATGGATGAACATTTCAGGGAGGCAGATCTGGCCGAAAACCTGCCTGTGCTCATGGCGCTCATTGGCATCTGGCATCGCAATATCTGCAAATATCCGTCGCGCGCCGTCATTCCCTATGACCAGCGGTTGTCACGGCTGCCTGCCTATTTGCAGCAACTCGACATGGAATCGAATGGCAAGCGGGTGACCAAATCGGGAGCGGCTTCAAAGCTCGCCACGGGTCCGCTGGTGTGGGGCGAACCCGGCACCAATGGCCAGCACGCGTTTTTCCAATTGTTGCATCAGGGCACCGATATCATTCCGGTTGAGTTTTTGATTGCAGCGGAGCCCCATGAAAAGGGCATGGCGGAGCATCACACCCTGCTGATGGCCAATTGCCTGGCGCAGTCGCAGGCCCTGATGAAGGGCCGCACGCTGGCTGAAGCCACGGCGCAGTTGTTGGCGATGGGCAAGGACAAGACGGAAGCCAATCGTTTGGCGCCACATCGGGTTTTCACCGGCAACCGGCCATCGATGACACTCGTCTATAAAAAGCTCGACCCCTTTACGCTAGGTCGATTGATTGCGCTTTATGAGCATCGGGTTTTTGTCGAAGCGGCGATCTGGGACATTAACGCGTTTGACCAGTGGGGCGTGGAACTCGGCAAGGAACTGGCCACCGGTTTGCAGCCGGTGATGGAAGGCCGCGTTGGAACTGAGGGGCAGGACAGTTCAACGGCGGGATTGGTGGCGCATTTGAGGACGCTTGGGGCGTAGCCTCTCCAAATTTGTTACCTCTGGCGCATGGTCTCCACGCAGTTGTTGAATTGCGCCATTTGCCGCTTGACTGAATAAGAACATTCTGTGAACCTGCAGGTGATGAATCGCACTTACTTCGAATTCTTTGCAGGCGGCGGAATGGCGCGGCTCGGCTTGGGCTCGCGGTGGCATTGCCTCATGGCGAATGACATTGATGAAAAGAAGGCTCAAACTTATGCCGCCAATTTCGGCGAGGCCGACTTCAGGCTAGGAGATGTGTTCAACCTTCGGCCCGATGAAATGCCGGGTTCGCCGACGCTGGCCTGGGCCTCATTTCCATGCCAGGACCTTTCGCTCGCCGGCAACCGAGACGGCCTTTCCGGAGAGCGAAGCGGCGCGTTCTGGGGATTTTGGTCCGCCATCCAAAAGTTGAAAACCGAAAATCGTGCACCTGCAATTCTTGTGCTGGAAAATGTCTGCGGCATGCTGACGTCGAATGCCGGCTCGGACTTCGAGGAGGTTTGCAGGGCGCTTGCCAGTTTGGATTATGACTTCGGTGCCGTCGTTGCTGACGCAATGCATTTCTTGCCACAGTCGCGGCCGCGCCTCTTCATAGTCGGCATAGCGCGTGGGGTGGATGCACCCGAAAGGCTGTTTTTCGCGGGGCCATATCTTCCTTGGCACGCACCTGCCCTGCAAAGCGCCGTTGCCCAACTTCCGCGCCACGTTGCGGCCAGATGGCGCTGGTGGCGCCTGCCGCCTCCACCCCCCAGCAGGCCTGAACTCCAGGAGTTGCTGGAAGACGACAGTGCAGTCATGAAGTGGCACACCGCAGAGGAAACGGCCAGGCTTTTGGAGATGATGTCGGAAACGAACAAAGCCAAGGTCAAGGCCGCAGCCCTGTCGAAGGTTCGCAAAGCTGGAACCGTCTACAGGCGGACACGCATTGAAGCGGGCAAGCGCGTGCAAAGAGCAGAAGTCAGGTTTGACGGCATTGCGGGCTGCCTGAGAACGCCGGGTGGTGGATCGAGCCGCCAGACGCTTCTCATCATTGAAGGCGATCGCGTTCGGTCACGGTTGCTGACGGTTAGGGAAGCCGCCCGACTCATGGGCGTGCCGGACACTTATGTTGTGCCCGCCAACTACAACGACGGGTATCACGTATTTGGCGACGGGTTGGCGGTGCCGGTGGTGGCCTATGTTCGCGAACACCTTCTGGACCCCATCTTTGAGAACATGGCGCGCGCGAAAAAGCCAGTGCTCATCGCAGCGGAGTAACCATCATTGGCAAAAATGCCTTCGCGCATTGACGCATCTCCCTTCGAGACACAGGAACTGCGCGCGTCCCTGAAAGCATTCTATCAAACTGAATACCACAATCCGGGTTCTGGAAAATCCGAGGCAATCGGGAGTTATAAATGGGGCGTCTACATTTTCTATGACTATGACGGCGAGCCGATCTATGTTGGCCAAACCAAGGAAAAGATTTCGGGAAGAATTGGCAGGCATCTGACAAACCAGCGCACCGACGCTGTCGCCATGTCGGTTCTTGATCCATTCGAAGTTTTTGAAATTGAGGTTTATCCCCTGCCCGAGCATCAGGACGTCAATGCCAAGCACCCGGACTACAGGAAAGCCAAGGAACATCTTGATGCGCTTGAATACCTCGTTCATGCGAAGGCCAAGAAAGAAAGCGCGTTCAAGGCCATCCTGAACGAAAAGGATCCGCCCAGGCCGACACAGTCGTGCGAACTTCCCAAGCCGCTGCGAGGACGCGTGGTTTCGGAAACCGTTCTTCAACTCCGGGGCCACCCAGACACCCGCGCGGCGCGGCGGGCACAGGTAATCTCCCGGCTTGCGCAGACTATCGCCGAGCGCGAAGTGAAGGCCGGACTGCGGAGGACTTTCATGACGCAGGCGGCCCGGCTCAAATGGCTTGCAGAAAAACAATTCAACGCGATGGGAGGCCAAAGTGCCGTCGAAATCGCACCTGAAGAAAGTGAAGACGAAGGCTCCAAGTGAAGCAAGGTCACGCATCATGCGGGCCATCAAGTCATCGGGCACCGGACCTGAAGAAATAGTTGGGCGCTGGCTGCTCTCGCTGCGATTCAAATTCCTGCGCAACAGCGGCGACCTGGCCGGGCGGCCCGACTTTGCCATCCCGCGCCCGAAGGTTGCGGTCTTTGTGCATGGCTGCTTCTGGCATGGCCATGGCTGCAGCCGGGGTTCGCGGAAGCCGAAGACCAACAGCGCATACTGGACAGCGAAGCTGGCGGGCAACAAAAAACGGGACAGGCGTGTCGTTGCGCAGTTGCGCCGAATGGGTTGGAGAACCGTGGTTGTCTGGGAATGCCATTTGGGCAGGCCCGACACCCGGCTCAAACTTCTCGGATCAATCCGCTGTCGTGATTAAGGCGCTCTCTCAGCACTCCACCACATTCACCGCCAGCCCGCCCGTTGAGGTTTCCTTATACCGCTCGCTCATGTCGATGCCGGTCTGGCGCATGGTTTCGACGCAGTTGTCGAGCGGCATGAAGTGCTTGCCGTCACCGCGAAGCGCCAGCGATGCGGCGGTGACGGCCTTGACCGCGCCGAAGGCATTGCGTTCGATGCAGGGGACTTGCACCAGGCCACCCACCGGGTCACACGTCATGCCGAGGTGATGCTCGAGGGCGATTTCGGCGGCGTTTTTCACCTGCTCATTGGCGCCGCCCAGGGCCGATTGAAACTCAGCTTGGCGGGGATAAGCGGACACCCAGCAAACCCGTCGTTAGGCCTCAAATGGGCCGGAAGCAGAAATTAGCCGCGAGTTGAATTGGCCAGGCGGTGCGCATGTTCTTATATCGCCTGGTACAGAAGAAGCAGGTCAGGTCAACTGCGCAATCAGCCCTGTCAGCGCGGTAACCGGCCTTAGACAGGGCGAGATTGCTCGGACAAAGTCCGCAGCCATTTTGCCGGACAGCATTTTTGATGAGGTGCTCGCCGTGGTCGGGGAACCAACGCTTCTTCCTCGAAGCAAAAGTAGCGAGGTCGGTCTTTAAATCCGTCGTGAATTCCGATCGCCCGTAATGCAGCGCACCTGTCGTGAAGCGGCGTTTGGCTGAGTTCTGGGGCCGTTTCATGCAAATTTCCTGGGATTTTCAACCCACTGTCAGGACATTTGCACTGTTCTGATCGATGCTACGACGAACTGACAAGTTCGACTGCGAGGCCTCGGCGATTCCAATCTAGCAGCGACGTTTGAACGCAGGCGCCAATGCCAAGCGGGACAGCGGGCCTGCCAGCAGTCGAGATCGGGACTAATGCCAATTAGCGTCAGGCTTCCGAAGGAGCTGCCAATGCGGATTCTGATTCTGTCGATGCTTTTCGTCCTCGGTCTGTCCGGCACGAGCGCAGCCGAGCCGCGCCAGCAGTCGCTTGACGATCCGATGTTCAGGCGCTGCCTGACTTGGATGCTGGACGGTCAAAAGGGCGCCATGCTCGACCGGATTTGCCTCGACGAGTATGAGATTCCACCGCCGTCGCTCTTTCTCTGCGCCCGAAAGGTCCAAACAGGATTTCTGTCCTCCACCGATCGCGAAGTCTGCGCCATTGTTTTCGAAGAGCAAGTAAAAAAGGTGAGGGCTGGTTTTCTCAGATGAGCGGCTTCGCACCCACTGAGAAGCACACAAAGGGTAGTTCGACCGGGCGGGCGTTACGAAGGGTACAAATTTGCTAAGTGCGGTCCCAGAATCCAAGCGCGGGCGTGACAATAGTTATAATTCCGGTAGCCCGGCCTTTCGTAGACCATCGGCCAATTGGCAAAATCTTCCGCTCGCAGGTGAGTGTCAATCACGTGCCGGATATTGGCGATGCGCAACCCAGGATCGATCTGACGCAGGCGCGATCCGACAGCAAGTCGAAGAGCGCGGCGCGATGCCAGACTTCCCGCCCAACGCCAACCGCAGATGGAAAAGCTGCTTCTGGCCGCTTCTCTACCGCAACCGCGACGCCATCGAGAGCATGTTCTACCGACTGAAGGACGTCCGGCGGTTCGCAACTTGATATGATCGCCTCGCCAGAAACCACCTCGCAGCCCTCGCTCTCGTCGCCGTCGCAACTCAGTGGATATGAATGAGTCCCCTACCTAGCCCTCTTGGACGCCCGCCGCGCGGAGCGAGGCAATATCTGTCGCCAATTGTTCGCTGTCGCTGCGGAACTGCGTTCTCGTGAAAGACGCGACCGTAAACGATGGTCGAAGGATCGCGAGTTGCTTTGCCGTTGCACGGGCTTCTTCCATCAGACCCGTCTGCTCCTGTATCATGACGATGTCGGCCAATCCGAAGCCCGGCTCACGCGTGTGGTAGCCGCGAAACGCCGCAAGGGCTGCGTCTCGGCGACCAGCCAGCCGATAGGCGTTGCCCAGAACGCCAAGATACCACGCAGGGTGTTTGGGACTCAGCGTAATGGCCTTTTCAGCGTGGCCAATGGCTTCGCCCGCCCGCCCGCAGGACGTCAGGACGAAAGCTGAAAATGCCAGCACATCTGCCATGCTTGGTCCGAGCTCGACGGCCCTGCGGGCGGCGATAGCGGCGTCTTCGAACTCCAGTCTCAAAAGCAATATGCCGGCCGCGGCGCGGTGTGCGTCGGGATTGTCGGGATCGATAGCGAGCGCCTGCTCAACATAAGCCTCGGCCTTACTCAACGATGCCTCCCGGGTTGCCCCCGTCCAGCCGTGCCGGGCATCAGAGAAGTACCTGAACGCGAGCATGCCCATCAGCGGCGCAGAGTTCGGATCGAGCGTCAGCGCTTTCTCCCAACAGCGGCAGGCCTGAACATGGAAATCCGTGTGTGAGCCACGAGAATGGTTCAGCCCCCGGATCCAAAGGTTCCACGCGTCAACGTTCGTTGTCGTCGTGTAGCGCAGGCGTGCCTGTTCCCCTTCGGTCAATCTCACCTGCATCTCAGTCGCAAGCGTCAGGGTGATCTCATCCTGGACTGCAAAAAGATCCTTCATGCTCCGGTCGAACCGCTCTGCCCAAACCTGGGTCCCTGAAGCGGCGTCAATCAGCTGAACTGTGATGCGAAGCCGGTCTCCCGATTTCTGCACGCCGCCCTCGAGCACGAAGCGCACGCCAAGTTCGTGAGCAACCTGGCGAATGTCGACCGTGCCACCTTTGTAGGCGAAGCTCGAGTGGTGCGCGATGACAGACAGGCCCGACAGCTTCGAGAGCGTCGTGAGGATATCTTCGACAAGGCCGTCCGCAAAAAATTCCTGCTCAGGTTCGCTGCTCATTACCGTAAAGGGAAGAACCGCCACCGACGGGTTGGGGGCAGCAAGTTCGTCGCGGAGCGGGTGAACTCGGATATCATCCACAATATAGCCGCGCCTCGGAACCGTTCGGATGAACCCGGCACCCTCCGCACCCAACGCCTTGCGAATGTCTTTCATACATTGCGCGAGTGAATCGTCCGATACTTCGACGTCGGGCCAGATAGCGGTGACGAGCTCGTCTTTTCCAAGGACGCGGCCGGAATTCTGAACGAGGTAAGTGAGGAGCGAGAGTGATTTGCGACGAAGGGCAACATCAGCACCGCCCTTTCTCAACCTCCCTTGCTGCAGGTCGAGAATGTGGCCGGCAAATTCGAACGAAGTCACGTGTTGCATCGGGAAGACCGGGTCGCATATCCAAGACCAACGAGCACACTTTCTATCAATCTAATTCAAACAGTCGGCGTCCGCAAGGAGCCGTTGCGAAGGCCTGCTGCCGAAACCGTCTGAATGTCCGTTTCTGTCACCCCCACTACAGCATGAGCAGATCGACGAGCGCTCGCTTTCGACCCACCGTTTGCTCAGCAGCCCCGGACCGCATTGGGTCAATTTGAGACGAACGGAAATAGTTCCAACACGTCCGCTTTATGGCTGATGGCTGACACGTTTTGCTGGATCATGGATTTCATACTCCGTCAGGAATATTGTTGGGGTCGTCCCAATATCAGAACAATTGGCACTTTCATGATTCCCCGTGCCAAGCGTCAGATGAAAAGGTGAATCCGGTGATACCTGCAAGTCAGCACTCCACCACATTCACCGCCAGCCCGCCGGTTGAGGTTTCCTTGTAGCGGTCGCTCATGTCGATCCCCGTCTGGCGCATGGTTTCAACGCAGTTGTCCAGCGGCATGAAATGTTTGCCGTCGCCGCGAAGCGCCAGCGAGGCGGCGGTGACGGCTTTGACGGCACCAAAGGCATTGCGTTCGATGCAGGGCACTTGCACCAGGCCGCCCACCGGGTCACACGTCATGCCGAGGTGATGCTCGAGCGCAATTTCGGCGGCGTTTTCCACCTGCTCGTTGCTGCCGCCCAAGGCCGCGCAAAGACCTGCTGCCGCCATGGCGGAGGCTGAGCCCACTTCGCCCTGACAGCCCACTTCCGCGCCCGAGATCGAGGCATTGTGCTTGATGATGCCGCCAATGGCCGAGGAGACGAGCAGCAAGGTGCGGATGCCTGCTGCGTCGGCGTCTTGACAGTGGTCGAGATAATAACGAACGATGGCTGGCATCACCCCTGCGGCGCCATTGGTGGGGGCGGTTACAACTTTGCCGCCTGCCGCGTTTTCCTCATTCACGGCCATGGCATAGACCGAAAGGTAGTCCATGATCTGGTGGGCGGCGATGGAATTGCTGCCCTGCTCCGCCTTGAGCTTGGCGAAGATATCAGCGGCGCGGCGCTTTACTTTCAGGCCGCCCGGAAGCTGGCCACCAATCGTCAGCCCGCGGTTCATGCAAGCGTTCATCGCAGCCCAGATGCGGTCAAGGCCACCATCCAGCTCGGCATTTGACATGACGGTGGTTTCATTGGCGCGTTTCATGTGAGCGATGGTGAGGCCGGATGCCTGGCCCATTTCCAGCATTTCCCTGGCGGTTGAAAATGGATAGGGAACCTCGAGCTTGGGTTTTGCCGCAACCTTGTCCTGGGATTTGGAAAGCAGCCGCTCGGCTTCGGTTTGCACAAAGCCGCCGCCAATGGAGTAATAGGTTTCGCTGTGCAATTTTTCGTTCGCGGCATTCCACAGGGTGAAGATCATGCCATTGGCGTGCCCCTTGAGGGCTGGCCCATAATCAAAAATGACGTCCTTCGCCGGATCGAAATCCAGTCGCTGGCCACTGGGCAAAGTGATTTGCCTGGCGCTTGCCACTTCTGCCAAAACCCGCTCCACCTGGTCAGGCTCAATTGCATCGGGTGCATGTCCGGCGAGCCCCAGCACGCAGGCGCGGTCAGTGCCATGCCCTTTGCCGGTAAATGCCAATGAGCCATGCAACGACACGCTTACGCGCGTGGCAGTTGGCGGGTTCGCTGTGCGCAAGAACATCCGTGCTGCCACCATGGGACCAACGGTGTGAGAGCTTGAGGGCCCAATGCCGATTTTGAAGAGTTCGAAAACAGAAAGGAACATCTAAACCACCGTCCGGTGATAGCCGCCGCGCCAGAAGACCAGGGGTTTGCCTTTTGGGTCGTGGTCGAATTTCATGACTTGGCCCACAAAAATTGCGTGGTCGCCGCCATCATAGGTGAATGTGGTCTTGCATTCAAATATGGCCAGCGCGCTTGGCAGGATGGGGCAGCCCGTATCCCAGGTTTCATAGTCAATGCCGTTCCATTTATCGCCGGAGGATTTTGCAAAGCGCGTGGAAAGGTTGGCCTGGCCCTCGCGCAGAACGTTAACGGCGAAGTATTTGGCGTTAAGGTAAACATTAAAGCTTAAGGCACTGCGCGCCAGGCTCCAGAGAATCAGCGGCGGGTCGATTGATACGGAATTGAAGGAACTCGCCGTATTGCCAATGACTTCGCCCGTGGGTGAGACGGTGGTTATGACTGTTACGCCTGTTGCGAAAGTACCAAGAGCAGAGCGAAAGGCGCGAGGATCAAAACTATCAGTCATGCTGCCCTTCTAGCTTGATTTATGGGATCGGCTCAAGGGCGGTCGATTAAGCATACATAGCTCTTTCCTTTTGCGGCGGTACTCGTCATTATTGCAGGCTATGATGGGGAGTTTCGAGGTACAAAGTGGCGGTGCAACACTTTGCAGCGAGGTGCATGGAGAAGGCACTTGTGTCATCATGCTGCATGCGGGCGTGTGTGACCGCCGCATGTGGAGGCAGGCAATTCCCCCAATTGCCGGTCGCTTCAAGGTTGTAACCTACGACCGTCGTGGTTTTGGCGATACGACAACGCCGGACGAAGCTTTCAGCCATGTTGAGGATCTGGCGAAAATCATTGAGCATGTTGAAGCCAAGAAACCGGTGCTCATCGGCTGTTCGCAGGGCGGTCGCATCGCCATTGATTATGCGCTGGCAAATCCCGAGAAGGTTTCAGCATTGGTTTTGATTTCAACATCCATTACGGGTTCACCGCCTCCCGAGGCCTACCCGCCGGACATCGAAGATCTTTTCGAGAAAATGAAAGCCGCTGAGGCCGCGGGAGATCTCGACTGGGTGAATGAGATTGAGGCGCGGATCTGGCTTGACGGACCCATGAACACGCCAGTGCGCGTTGGCGGCAAGTTGAGGGAGGCCTTCCTGGAGATGAACGGGAAGGCCTTGCAGCATCCAGCACTTACAATGGAACAGCAACCGCCATCGGCTTTGGAGCACATGCACAAGATTCGCGTGCCAACCTATTTGATCTGGGGTGCGGGGGATTTTGCCCATGTGCGGGCATTGTCGCTGTGGCTCACCAGCAAACTGCCCATCGAACAATCCCTCATCATGAAAAACTGCGCGCATCTCCCAAGCTTTGAAAACCCGGCGCAGTTCAGTGAAGCCGTTGTGGCTTTCCTGGCGAAGTATGGGATTAAATAAGCCTGCGCGATATCGCCACGGCAAGCGCTGCCGTTGTGCCCGTCAACACCACACCCCAGACCATATCAATCATTGCGATGCGCACAGTGAAGCCATTCAGCACTGCGAGATTGGTGAGATCGTAGGTGCCGTAAGCTATAAGTCCCAGAAAGGCCCCCAAGACCATGGCTTGCACAATTGAGTCTGCCTTGAGTCCAGGTGAAACCGCAAAGAACACAAGCCCTGCAGAATAGAGCAAGTAGAAAGCGATGGCGGGAATGAGCAGTGGCTCCTTCCTCAACAGCGATCCGATCTCGGCCACATAAGTGGAGCGCGCCAGCCACATGAGCCAAACAAGGTCAATAGCCACAAACACAAACAACGTGATCAGGTAGGATAGGAAGTATCTGGTCATTGCGGCCTCTTGAGCAAATCGTTTGCTTTCTTTGCGATTGAAACTGGCGGCTCCAGCGGTGGCGGCCGCTTTACAAACCGCATTCCCTTGACCCACAGTTTTACCGCTTCCCAGTGAATGGCGCCGATGACTTTGAGTGACAGCAGGGGAAGGCTTAGGAAAGACCTGAGCAAATTGGCATCCGTCAACGGCAGTTTCTTGCCTGAGAACCAGGTTTTGAGGCAAATCCCCTCACCTGTTGTCAATGTGATTGCAAGTTTGAGCTCATCGGCCGGGTTTTGGACATTGAAATCATAGCGGCCATCGACGGCATTGAATGGCGAAACATAGAGTTTCTTATTGCAGGACTGGCTTTGGCTTTCATCCACCGGAATGACGTAGGAATGGCGCTCGCCAAATGTGTTGTTCACCTCATAGATCATGAGGCGGAGCTCATTGTCCGCGCTGAAACCGTAATACACGGTGAGTGGGTTGAAAACGTAACCCAACACCTTGGGGTAACAAAACATGAATACCCTGGTGATTTCGTGATCCGGGTTCGCAGCCTTTACAAGCGCCCAGATGCAATCCCTGATCGGCGTGCCGTCGCCCCGACCATGGCTGCTGTCACTAATGCTGAACAGGTTGAAACGGTTGTAGCTGAACAGCCACAGGCGTTTGGCCACTCCCGGCAATTGGTCGATGTCGGCGAAGAGATTGAATACCCGGTAGCGCAATTCGTGACGCAGGGGCAAAAGCCGCCGGTGCACCACCTCGCCGCGATAGAGGCATGTATTAGCCGGGTTCATTCGGCAGCCTCAAGCGGTGCAATCTCAAGAACTGTATAAGGTCGGGCCACGTTAATCCGGCTGGACGGATTTGGCAAATTCCACGGTCTCATGACATCGCCCAGTTGTTCGGCCACCGCAAGGCCTGCCTGCAATCCGTCCTCGTGGAAGCCCACCCCAAAATGCGCCCCGCAATACCAGGTGCGGTGCTGGCCTTGCAAGCACCACATGCTTTCCTGCAACTTCGCTGTTTCACTGGTGAACATCGGATGGTCATAGGAAAACTCGCGCTCGGTCAGATCTGCGGCAGGTTCGCGCCGGGGATTTAGGCTGACGAAAAAATCCGTTGAAGTGGCAAGCGGCTGCAGGGCATTCATCCAATAGGTCACCGAACTCGGCTGGTGCGGATCTGCATTTTCTGTTGCATAATTCCAGCTTGACCACAGGCGGCTGCGGCGTGGCATCAATGCCCTGTCGCGGTGCAGAACGGCGCGGTTGCGGGCGTAGCGGAATGCCCGGAGGAATTTTCGTTCCCGCGCGAAGGGGGTGCCCAGCATTGCGAGCGCCTGGTCCGCGTGGGTGGCGATAACGACCTGATCAAATTCCTGCCGAAATCCTTCACTGCCATGAACCACGACACCTTTTGCCAGACGGTCTATTTTATGAACTCGGCAACCCAGACGGGTTTCGAAACGTCCGTCGGCAGTCAATCTCTCAACATAGGCACGCGAGCCACCAACGACAGTTCGCCATTGAGGCCGGTTGGTGAATCTGAGAAGTCCATGATTGTCAAAGAAGCGCAAAAAAGAACGGGCCGGAAAATCAATCATGTGGTGCGGTTCGGACGACCATATGGCGCCGGCCATCGGCAATAGATGGCGGTCCATAAAGGCCCGCGAGTAACTTTGATCCTTGAAAAACTGGCCAAGGGTTACATTCTCCGGGAGATGCCGCGACTGACCTAGCGCGGTTCTGAAAAAACGGGTTATATCCCAGAGCATTCTCCAATGCTGGAGGCTGACCAGATTTCCGGCATTGCCAAACATCTGCAGCAGGCTGTCACCGGCATATTCACTGGCTCCGCCGTTGAGGGAAACACTGAAACCCATGTTGGACCGGGCGGTTGGAACATTGAGATAATCGAAAAGCGCAACCAGGTTCGGGTAAGTTGCGCAATTGTAAACGATGAAACCGGTATCTATCGGAACCAGGCCTTCTTTGGTTTTGCAATCGACTGTGTTGGAATGTCCGCCAAGCCGATTTTCTGCCTCAATCAGCGTTACAGTATGGCGCTGCGACAATAGCCAGGCTGCCGAAAGGCCTGAAATTCCAGAACCAACGACCGCAATTTTGATTGAATTCAAAAAAGTTACGCTCCATTTTATGCTTTAGCCTTTCTATACGTAAGGCGAAGTCGAATTGGATCAGCGAATAGGCCAGCTATTTTTTTGATGTTTGGGAGGCAGAGTGATCCAAAAATGGCAATTCACCGTAACAGGCCAGTGTATATAAGGAAAAGACTGCTGTGCTTGCGCTGGTTTCAGACATGCTGACCAAGGATAAACGGACATGGCGGCAAAGGGAAGACCAAGCCGCCCAGCGCCTTCTTTTGAGCGTTGCCAAAAACCTTGACCGGGACGCGTTCAGCGAGCTCTTTGATGCCGTGGCCCCACGCCTCAAGAGTTTCATGATCCGCCGGGGTGCCTCGCCTGAACAGGCGGAAGACCTGGTACAGGAGACCATGATCAGCTTGTGGACCAAGGCCGGACTTTATGACCCAGCCAAGGGTTCGGTGTTGACGTGGGTATTCACCATTGCAAAAAACCTGCGTATCGACCGGATTAGGAAAGACGCTTCCGTGCCACTATCGGAGCTCATTGATTATGATCCGCCCTCCGATGAACCTGGCAATGACGAGATGCTGATGCGGCGGCAGGAAAACGTACAGGTGGCCCGCGCGCTGACAGAAATTCCACCGGAGCAAAAGCAGATACTTGTACTCTCATTTATCGAAGACATGTCGCAGAACCAGATCGCTGCACGCCTCGACCTGCCGCTTGGCACGGTCAAATCGCGCATGCGGCTGGCCTATGCGCGTTTACGCAAGACACTGGAGCCCATAAATTGAATATCGATCATCATTTGGATGCAGCTACAATCCTGGCTTACACGGCAGGCACGCTCAACCCGGCTTTCGGTGTGGTTTCCGCCAGTCACATCGCCTGGTGCCCGTCCTGCAAGGAAGCGGTACGGCGGGCATCGCTCATCGGCGGAGAGCTGTTGGGCGAACTTGAAGGCACCGCTATTTCACAAGATTGCAAAGCCCGGACAATGAGCATGATTGACACGGCGACACTGCACCGCTTTCCATATGGTACGCCTTCGCAAGGCGAGGTGCCTGCCCCACTGGCAAAGTTTCTGGGCGGTGTTGCTCTCGCCGATCTCAAGTGGAAGAGCAAGGCGCCAGGATTGGCCATGTTCGACCTGCCGCTTTCAGCAGCATCGCACGGGAGGCTTTTCCTCATGCGCATTGGGGCAGGAAAGGCGATGCCTGAACATGGTCATGGCGGCGAGGAAATGACACTCATTCTTTCGGGCGCCTATAACGACAAGTTCGGGCGTTTTGCCCAAGGCGATGTGGCCGATCTTGACGAGAATATCGAACACCAGCCAATCGTCGAGAAAGACCTTGCCTGTATTTGCCTTGTCGCAACCGAAGCTCCGACGCGGTTCAAATCTTGGTCCGCAAGACTTATCCAACCGCTTATCGGCATATGACCACGACACCGCCCTGGAAAGTCGTTTGGGTAACGGGGGCTTCCAGTGGCATTGGGCGCGAGATCGCTACTCAACTCGCGGCGGGTGGCGTCACCGTTGCAGCCTCGGCCCGCAATGCCGGCAAGCTTGCCGGTCTTGGCCCCAAGGTAAAGCCCTATCCGGTTGACGTGACGGACCGGGCCGCAGTGATGCTCACCATCAAGAATATCGAACAGGACTTGGGGCCCATCGATTTGGCGCTCTTCGCGGCGGGCACTTACACGCCAGTTGAAATTGACTATTTTGACCCCGTTGTTTTTGAAACAGCAATCGCCACAAATTACATGGGAACCGTGAACTGCCTTGCCGGGCTTATGCCCCTGATGCTGGAGCGCGGCACCGGGCACCTGGCGTGGATCGCCTCAGTTGCCGGTTATCGCGGCTTGCCCAAGGCTCCGGCTTATGGCCCTTCGAAGGCTGCCCTTATCAATCTCGCAGAAAGCCTGAAGCCCGAATTGGGGGAGCGAGGCATTACTGTGAGCCTCATCAACCCGGGCTTTGTGGAAACGCCGCTCACAGCTCAAAATGATTTTGCCATGCCATTTCTCATGCAAGCTCCAGAGGCTGCAAGGCAGACAATAGCAGGGCTGGCCGAGAAACGATTTGAGATCGCCTACCCTTGGCGCTTCGTGGCGATCATTAAGCTGGCGCGGATTCTGCCCTATTGGTTGTATTTCTGGTTTATCAGGAAGTCGGTCATAAAGAACTAGCGACGTTTTCATCGCAACGAGGGTGGCCTTGCATCTGTCCATTGGCCTTTGTTCCTGGCTGATTCCACGGCGGCGGCGATGGCGGCTATGGAGCGGAGGCCGTCTACGGCTTTGGGGTAATGGTCGGCCAGGGGATTTATGGCGCGATTTTCTTTTTTGGCGGTGATGGCCTCGGCAAGATCGGCATAGATATTTGCGAATGCCATGGGCATGCCCTCAGCGTGGCCGATGGTTACCCGTGAGGCGCGGTCGGCTTCGGGTGAAAGATCGGGGCCGCCCCGCTCCATGATCTGAGTGCGACCGTTGAGCGGTGTCCAATAGAGTTGATTGGGCCATTCCTGGGCCCAGCGCAGCCCGCCCTTTTCACCGAACACCTGAAGCGTCAGGCCGTGCATGCGGCCAATGGCGATTGAGCTGGTCCACAGGCGCACAATTGCGCCGCCATCCATGCGAAAATTTGCCGTGGCGTCATCCTCCAAGGCGCGGCCTTCCAGGCATGAGACGAAATCGGCGGAGAGTTCGCGAGGGCTTTGGCCCGCCACAAAGCTTGCCATGTGGAGCGCATGAATGCCGCAATCAGCGAACTGGGCGGAGATGCCCGCCTGGGCCGGGTCATAGCGCCAGCGGACGCGGGGGTTATCGAGATCGGCTGCATCGGCGTGAAAACCGTGGGCGTGTTCGGCTTTGATCAGGCGGATTTTTCCGAGATCGCCGCGCGCCACCATGGCCCGCATGTGGCGCACCAGGGCATAACCGGAGTAGCCATAATTCACCGCGCAGATGGCGCCGGATTTTTTTGCGGTGGCAACGATATCCTCGGCCTGCTCGACGGTTACCGTCATGGGCTTTTCGCAGAGCACATTGATGCCGGCTTCGAGAAAGGCCTTGGTGATTTCGTAGTGGGTTGAGTTGGGCGTGGCCACGGTTACGAGATCAACCCGGTCGGCTCTGGCGCGTTCACCATCCAGCATTTCGCGCCAGTCGCCGTAGGCGCGGTCCATGGGGATACCGAGACGCCTGGCAAAATCCCGGCCCTTGGCCGCGTTTACATCAAGGGCGCCGGCAGCCATGGTGTAGAGCCCATCCATTGCAGCGCTTATCCGGTGGGCGGGGCCAATCTGGCTGCCTTCGCCGCCGCCAATCATGCCCCAGTTCAATCTTGCCATGTGAAGCCCCGCTCAAAAAAGTGAATTGTGCGGAGGTAATGGCCGTTGCAGCGGGCATCGTCAACAGGTGATCTGGCTTAAATGGATGCGATGCCGATCAATCCTCTGGCGACGATATAGAGGCCGATCAGCACGACGAAACCTGCAAATACCATTGTGAGCGTGCTTTTTTTCTGGCCCAGGCGCTGGCTGGCCAAAGTGCCAATCAAACCGCCGATGGCTCCGCCGCCCACAAAGAATGCGGCAATGCGCCAGTCGATCAGACCTGCGAGCGCATAATTTGTCGCGGTGGTTGCGCCGAAAATTGTGACGGCGACCAATGATGTTCCGATGGCATAATTTATCGGCATGCCGGTGGCCAGCATCAAGCCTGGCACAATGAGAAAGCCGCCGCCGATGCCGAAAAACCCGGATGCAGCACCTACGCCAAATCCAATGAACAGCAGGAGCGGCAACAATTGCCGGGCCGTTGAAAAATTCAGCCTGATGTCCGGATTGCCTTCCGCGTCCTTGCGAAATGCCATGACGGCGCCAACGGCCACCATCACAAGCCCGAAGAGGGCCAGCAACTGATCGCCGGGAACGCGCATGGCAAGGGTTGATCCCGCCCAGGCGCCCGCCACCCCTGCGGCTGAAAAGCTGAAGGCGCAGGGCCATTTCACCATGCCTTTGCGGGCATGGTTGATCAGGTTGGAAGCAGCACTCAGCGATACGGCAATGGCGCTGGTTCCGATGGCAAGATGGGGCGAGCCGATGCCAACCACATAAAGCAGCAGCGGCACGGCAATGATCGAGCCGCCGCCGCCCACCAGCCCCAGCACGAAGCCGACAAGCGAACCGGATATGACTGACAGGATATCCTGCATCAGGCTGACTTGCGGTTCCACGGCAGGAGCTTGAGGACGTGCATCATGGCGCAAGTCCCGGAAACACCGGAAAACAGCAGGCCTGCTCCAACCGCGCCCGAAAGGGCAAAGAAGGCAGGATTGACTGCAAATCCCAGAACCGCGCCCAGCAGGGTCATGCCGCCGGCGGCAATCTGCATCTGGCGCATCATTTCAATGGGTTGTTTCCTGTCTAGCACCACTGGAAGCCCAGCCTTTTTCCAGCTTTCGATCCCGCCCTCCAGAATGAAGGCGTCCACTTCGGCAGCCTTGGCCAGCAAGGGTGTGTTCATGCGGGTGCGTTTGCCGCTTTTGCAATGGAAGACAATGGCTGTTTCGCCCTTGCCAACGCCCGTTTCACAGAGCTTGGACAGGGGTATGTTGCGGGCTTGTGGAATGCGTTCGCGGGCGTGTTCCTCAGCATCGCGGATGTCGACGAGGATTGCCCCCCTGTCGATCAGGGCCTTGGCGTCGGAAGGCGAAATATGGGGTAAAGACATGGGGTTGGTTCCTTTCAGCAATAAATGGATTTAAGGGTTTTGAGGATGCGGTTCACATTGGGACTGGAAACCCGGTAATAGATTGTTTGGCCAACACGGCGGAAATCGACGATCTTTTCCTCGCGCATTTTGGCGAGGTGCTGGGACAGCGCCGATTGACTCAGGTCCACCTCTTCCGACAGCGGCTGGACGCTCATTTCGCCCTGCTCCAGCAACTTGCAGAGGATCATCAGGCGCTTTTCATTGGCCAGCGCTTTTAGCAGACCAGCAGCCTCAGCCGCACTTTCGGCAAATTCGGCCATGGATTTATCCAAATGAAGTGTTGTCATCATTTCCTCGTAAATTAGGTATTGCTAATTTAGTAATTACTAATATATTGTCAAGCAATAGTTTACCAGGGAGAACTCCGATGCCAGCCAAACCCATCATTGATGCCTTCTTCGATGAACCCACGAACACAATCAGCTATATGGTGGCGGACCCCGAAACCGGCCACGCGGCAGTCATCGATCCGGTGCTGGACTATGATCACAAGTCAGGCAGGGGCACGGTGAAATCAGCGGATGAAATTCTGGCGAAAGCCGCCGCTGCCGGTTACAAAATTGAATGGGTGCT
>JANNXN010000090.1:0-28914 GCA_031409595.1 Rhodobiaceae bacterium | reverse complement strand
GCCGCCTGCGGCAATCCTCCTCCATCACCTATTTGCATCCGCTCGCCAGCCTGCCAAAGCATCTGGAAATCTGGACGCAAACACAGGCGATAAAACTTGTGATCAAAGATGGCAAAGCCATTGGCGCTGAAACTACGCGCGGAACCATTGGTGCAAGCCGCGCGGTGATACTCACCTGTGGCTCAATTCAAACACCCCACCTCATGCTGCTGTCCGGCCTCGGCCCTGCCTGGCATTTGCAAGATCGTGGCATAGAAGTCATGGCCAACCTGCCCCACGTCGGCCAACATCTCAGGGATCATGTGGCCGCCCCCATCGTCTGGCAAACCCATGAGCCGATAGCGCCCTGGGAAATTTGCCCCTTCGAAGCCACCATGATGCTGAAGCTTGAGAAAGATGCGCCAGCGCCTGATGTGTTGTTGCACTTCGGCCTGCGGGTGCGTGAAAAATACACAACCGGATTAAAGCTTGCTGTGAATGGCCCCGCGGTCAAAGCCTCACCCAATGTAACCCGTGGCCGAAGCCAAGGCTCTGTAAAGTTGGCCAGCGCCGACTATCGCGATCATCCAGTCATCGATCTCAACTATCTGTCCGACCCCTATGACATGGCGCTGCTGCTCAAAGCCATGCGCTTCACCAGAGGGCTTTTCCAAACCAAAAGTTTTCAAGCCCTTTGCAAATCTGAAATCCACCCCGGCCCCGATGTTGAAACCGATGATGAGTGGACCTCCTACATCAGAAGTGTCTGCGAAACCGTCTATCACCCCTGCGGCACCGCCAGCATCGGCCACGTGGTAACTCCGGACTTGAGAGTAAAAGGCGTGGGAAACCTCTACGTAGCCGACGCCTCAATCTTCCCCTCCATGATCACCACCAACATAAACTGCGCCGTGATGATGGCAGCCGAAAAAGCGGCGGATTTGGTTTCCGCCACGCTATGACATCAGGCGAGCGGCGGCCCCACGATATCAATATTGTTCTGTGCGGCGGCAGCTACAAGTTTTTCAATCATTGCAGGCGTCGGAGCCACGGCTGGCGGCAAATCCTCACTGTCGAAAACTGACGAAATATCCCGGACAAGGGACCCGAAATCATGCCCTGTCATGATCGTCAGGCACCGCGCACCTTCCTCTGATTCCACAATGAAACGATGGGGGATGCCCTTGGGAGCCAACACAGTATCGCCGGACTCGGCCACAATGGTCTTGCCATCCACTTCAAATCTCATGCACCCCTCCATGAGGTGAAATATCTCGTCCTCATGACGATGAATATGAAGCGGGGGAGCCTCGCCCTTCGCCATGCGATGCTCGAGAATTGAGATGCCGTCATTGCCATCATCAGCCGACATCCGGACCTTGACGAGGTTTCCAATAAAATTGAGACCACCGCCTTTACGGGGTGAAAGTTTAGCAAGTGTCATTGTCATTTTCCCTTCTGCATGCAGCCCACGCCGCGTTTGTTGAACGCCTTTCCACATATCGAAATGGCGCCTTTGCGTGAAATCGAATGATCATATAGGCTCCATAACTGTTATGAATTTTGCTGCCTTTGACCTTAATCTCCTGCGTGTTTTCGATGCCCTGATGCGCGAGCGAAGCGCCACCCGCGCTGGTGAGCAGATTGGCCTCAGCCAACCAGCGGTGAGCGCGGCACTGCACCGTCTGCGCGGCCTGCTCGGCGACCGCTTGTTTGTGCGTCAGGGCAACGACATGCTGCCCACACCCCGCGCTGAAAGCTTGGCTGCAGGTGTCCGTGAAGCTTTGACATCCTTGGAAATTCTACTGAGCGAAGAGAGGGTTTTTGACCCCGGCGCCCAGTCCCGAAATTTTACGTTGATGGGAGCCGATCTGTTTTCTACGCAGATAATACCCGAATTGGCTGAACGATTTTCGGCTGCCTCATACAAAATTTCACTTCGCTTCCTCGACAGCGCGCGGGGTGATGTTGAAAGGCTCTTGAAAGAAGACGCAATTGATGCGGCTCTCGAACGCCCGCTGGACATGCCGGACTGGATTGTCACTGAACTTCTGTTCGTATCGCCGTTCAAGATAATCATCTCGAAGGCCCATCCGGCGGTCAAGAACCTCGATGTCACAAAACCGCTGCCGCTGGATGTAATGTGCAATATCCCCTGGGCAATTAGGTCCATAGATGGTGGCATGGCAGGTGCCATTGACGACGAGCTTGCCAAGCTTGGGAAAAAACGCCGCACGATGCTCGCCGTGCCGCATTTCCATGCGGTGACCCGCTGCGTGGCCAAGGGTCAACTCGCAGCTGCTGTCCCGGCGCAGTTTGCGCGCTCAATAGCAAAGGAGGATGGCCTCATGACGTTTGACTTACCATTTGAGTCGCCCAAGCCTGAAATCAGGCTCTATTGGCACAACCGCCACACCAAGAACCCCGCCCATCGCTGGTTAAGGCAACAGATCAAAGAATCGTGCCAACATCTTGTCATTCCATAACGCCCCGCCCGGCCAGATAGGCCAAGAGTTCTTCAACCTTCTCAGGCTTCACTTCCTCCAGTGCACCCGCCTGCAACTTGCCGAGATAAAACGGCCCATACTGCACCCGGATCAGGCGGTTTACCACGCAGCCGAAACGTTCCATCAGCTTGCGGATTTCGCGGTTCTTGCCTTCGGTGAGAGCGACGCGATACCAGGTATTGCTGCGTCCACTGCCATCGTACTCCTCGACAAATTCAGCCCCCCGGTAGCTGACGCCATCAACCACAATGCCATCAGCAAGCGTCGCGATATTTTCAGGCGTCAGCCGCCCCCGCACCCGCACCCGGTAAATGCGCGATAGCGCGGTTTCTGGACTCATCAGCGCCTGCGCCAGGGGACCATCGCTGGACAGCAGCAACAAACCCTCGCTGTTCACATCAAGGCGGCCCACATTCATGAGCCGCGGCAAGCCCGGCGCATTCATCGCATCAAGATCAAAAATAGTCCGCCGGTTCTTGTGGTCCCGGTGCGTGACCAGAACATCCAAAGGCTTGTTGAGCACAAACAAGCGCGGCAGGGGTTTGGTCGAAGGCGCCACCACTTTGCCATCGAGCGTGACCACATCGCCGTCTTCGGCAGGCGTCGTTGGCAGCGCCAGCTCGCCATTGATCTTGACCCGTCCCTCGGCCACCATGCGCTCAGCTTCGCGCCTGCTGCCAATGCCAGCCTTCTGCAAATAAACATTAAGCCGCATGTCAGCCGCCAGTGACCGGCGGGAAAAAAGCCACTTCGCGCGCTCCCACAATCGAGGCTTCCAGAGAAGCGTGGCTTTGGTCGATCGCAACTTTCAACGTGCGCAAATCAGCAAACGCTGCCGCAGTGCCTTCGTCCCGCAATTTCAGGAAATCAATCAGTGCACTGACAGTCGTGATGTCGGTTGGGATATCAACTTCATCCTGTCCCCGCCCCACAATCTGCCGCAGCCGCGCAAAATATAATATCTTCATTCCTCTTCCACCACATGCCGGATGCCGGCGCGGAAATAGTCATAACCCGTATATAGTGTCAGCGCCGCTGCAATCCATAGAAATGTAATGCCAGTTTCGGTGGTGTAAGGAATGACCTTATCGCCCGCAGGCCCCGCTATCAGAAAGCCGATGGCCAAAAGCTGAACCGTGGTTTTCCACTTCGCAATCTGGGTGACAGGAACGGAAACCTGCAGCTCGCCCAGATATTCACGCAGTCCCGACACCAGAACTTCGCGCGCCAGAATAATGATCGCCGCCCAGATATGGCCGCCAAACAAAATTCCATCTGCCGAGAGAACCAGCAGCACGACAGCCACCAGAACCTTGTCAGCAATCGGATCAAGCATGACGCCCAGCGATGATTGCTGCTGCCATTTTCGCGCCAGATAGCCATCGAGAAAATCCGTAATGGCGGCCACTGTATAAATTATGAGCGCCACCCAGCGCGCCGTATTGCCGCCATACATCAGCAGCCCGGCAACCACGGGCACAGCCAGAATGCGCCCGTAGGTGAGCACATTTGGCAGGTTCCAAATTTCCTTGAAGCGGGTTTTGCGTGGCCTAGCGTTGCTCATTGCCATTCTGCACCATCATGAAAGTGATCATAGATTGCCTGCGCCAACGCCGTACTCACACCTTCAACTTGCGCCAGGTCACCAGCACTTGCCCGCGACACAGCTTTGGCCGATCCAAAGCTTTGGAGCAACGCTTTCTTGCGCAACGGTCCTATGCCTGCGATTTCATCCAGCGGACTGACCCCCATCGCCTTCGTGCGCCTTGCCCTATGGCTGCCGATGGCAAAACGATGCGCCTCATCACGCAACCGCTGAATGTAATAGAGGACAGGATCGCGCGCCGCCAGCATGAAGGAAGGTTTTCCCGCCACAAAGAAATGCTCACGGCCCGCGTCCCGGTCAGGCCCCTTGGCCACGCCGACGACCGCAAGATCGCCTACCCCCAGATCATCCAGAACACCCCGCACAGCCGAAAGCTGGCCAGCACCTCCGTCAATCAAAAGCAAATCAGGCCACGTCGAGCTTTCCCCATCCCGCTCGCCCTCTTCTTTCAGCAGCCGCGAGAACCGCCGCGTCAGCATTTCGCGCATCATGCCAAAATCATCACCGCCAACGAGGTCTTCCGACTTCATGTTGAACTTGCGGTACTGCGATTTCATCAAGCCATCGGGCCCCGCCACCACCATGGCGCCAACCGGATTGGTGCCTGAAATATGCGAGTTGTCATATATTTCGATGCGCTTTGGCGTTTCCGGCAACCCAAAGGCTTCCGCCACGCCCTTCAGCAACTTGGCCTGCGAGGAAGATTCCGCCACCTTCCGCCCGCCAGCTTCCCGCGCATTGGTGACAGCATGTTCAACCAGCGAACGCTTTTCACCCCGCTGCGGAACCAGAACTTCAACCCGGTGGCCGGAATGGGTGGAAAGCGCTTCCGCCAGCAAATCAAGCTCTTCAATGTCATGCGACAGCAAGACTTGTCTTGGAACCGGCTTGTCGTCATAAAATTGCGAAACGAAACTCGCCAGAATTTCAGCTATTTCCATGGATTTATCAACCCTTGGAAAATATGCGCGCGTCCCCCAGTTCTGGCCCGCCCGGATGAAAAACACCTGAATGCAGGTCTGCCCGCTTTCCTGCGCCAAGCCAAAAATATCAGCCTCATCAACAGTTTGAGGGTTTATGCCTTGCGATTGCGTGACAAAACTCATGGCCTGAATGCGGTCCCGCAACCGCGCCGCCGTTTCAAAGTCCAAGGCTTCTGAAGCGGTCTCCATGGCGCTCGCCAGTTCAGCCTTCACAGCCTGGCTTTTGCCCGCCAGAAAGTTCTCGGCCTCTCGCACCAGCTCATTATAGGCGTCGATCTCAATGTAACCCACACAAGGAGCAGAGCAGCGCTTGATCTGGTGCAGCAGGCAGGGCCGCGAACGGTTCGCATAAACACTGTCATTACAAGATCTTAGAAGGAAGGCCTTCTGTAATGTGTTAAGCGATTGATTGACCGCCCCAGCAGAAGCAAACGGCCCGTAATAGCTGCCCTTCCGCGACCTGCTGCCCCGATGCTTGACGAGTTGCGCCACCGCATGATCCTTGGCGATCAGGATATAGGGAAACGATTTGTCATCGCGCAAAATCACGTTGAAACGGGGTTTGAGTTTCTTGATGAGATTGGCTTCCAACAAAAGCGCTTCGGCCTCGGTCTCGGTGGTGACAAACTCCATGTTCACCGTGAGCGAGATCATCAAGGCGATGCGGTTGTTGTGGCCCTGCCCCCGCGCATAGCTCGAAACCCGGCTTTTAAGATTGCGCGCCTTCCCCACATAAATGGCATCACCCTTCGCATCAAACATGCGATAAACCCCAGGCTTCCCCGGAAGCCTGGTCACAAAATCGCGGATAATCTCCGGGCCAGAAAGTGGTGAGGATTCGCTCATCCGACCATTTTAAGCCATGCCCACGTCAGAGCAATGGCAGGAGTGTGCTGGAACTCGATCAGATGAAGTTTCGTGGCTGTCACCAGGGGTTGTGCAATTTCAATCCAGGCAGCGCAAAGTCAGTGGCATTCCGCGTCGCCAATTCCGCGCCATGACGGATAGCAATGGCCGCGATCAAGCCGTCGGCGGTTGACAGCATACGTCCCTTGCGCCGCGACTGCCCCATGATCACGCCATAGTGCAATGCGGATTCAACATCCAGGCCATAGATTCTTGCCATAAATCGCCGCTGCAACTCACCCGGAAAACCTTCCAGACGCTTGGCGCGTTCATCAGGCCGAATACGCTCTATCCCGTAAGCGATTTCAGCCAGTACCACAGTTGAGAGCGCCAATAGGGCATCGTGCTTGGTAAGCCAGGCAATGACTTTGGGATCAGGTGACGGTCGAACTATTTCTGATACCACATTGGTATCGAGAAAAATCAAAGCTTGATTCCCGGATTGGGCTTGCGATCTGACTTGATCACATCTTCAAGATCAATATCTGTCGCATAGTTCCGCGACATCCGCACGTAAAAGTCGGACGCGGGCTCTTTTGCCGGTTCCCTGCGGGCATAAAGCTCCAAAGCGCTCTCAACCACCTGCGCGATGGTCCGGCGTTCATCTTTCGCAAGACGGTGAGCGAGCTTGCGGGCTTTGGCTGATCTGACTGAAAGCTGCGGTTCCGGCATCACTGATGCTTACACCAGATGGCAAGAGATGGCAAGTGCTGGCATGAAGGTTCCGGCAACCCATTCAAGGACGCCATTCAAACACGAGGACCAGGCAGCCCTTTTCAGTGCGGGTGTTGTGGTAGGAGCCCGGCGGAAAACTGATGAAATCCCCCGCCTTGATCACCGTGCCATCGCTTTCCATCGCTTCGCCCTCAATCACATAAAACTCCTCATAACCGGGATGCACATGGGGGATTGTGACGGCGCCCGGCAGCATTTTGAAATAGTAACTGCCGCATCGGGTTTTGGGATTGAAACTGACAGGCAGCCATTCGCAACGGTTTTCCGCCGTGTAACCTTCCAGCCTGTAAGGTTCAAACGCGTCGCGCTGATGTTGGGTGATGGGTGGAACGTTAAATGGCCGGCTCATGGTCTTACCCGCTCAATCTCTATGCCCACACTGCGGGCGTTTGCAATAATATCCGGCTTCTCAATGCGAACCCGCGCCGCCATCACGCGCTTGTCTTTCAGGCACGACGCGGCAATAAGTTCAGCCAGTGTCTCCACCAGGTTGACATGGCCCTGCGCGATGATGGCCTCAACTTTTTTGACCACAATTTCATAGCTCACCACTTTGCTGATATCGTCAGCAATGGTTTGCTCGCCTTCCAAAACCGACAGGTCAATGCTTACGATGATCCGCTGCGGCGTGATTTTTTCATGCCCGTGAATGCCAAGCGTTGCCATGACCTCAAGGTCACGCACAAACACATGGCGCAATCCTCCGAGCGCGCTGGCGACATGATGGGAAATTTTTGGAACGCTATTCATTGACCACCCTCAGGCTCTGTTTGGCATCAGTATAACATAGTGCTTGCGCACTTTCTTGACCGTTTCCCAAGTGCCTTTGAAGCCCGCCGGAATGATAAAGCCATCGCCCTTTTTGAGTTTCCACTTTTTGCCCTTGTCATTGGTGAGAATGGCCTCGCCCTCAATGAAATGGCAAAATTCCCATTCCACATAATCAACCGGAACCTTGCCCGGCGTTGATTCCCAGATGCCGCAAAACAGCCTGTCTTCTTCGCCAACAAAGTGGTTCCACGTCTTGGTCTTGTATTTGCCCTTGATGAGCTTTGAAGGGTCTGGCGCACCCACATCAACTTTAGGTGCTGCCCTGCCAGTCGTCGTCATCACAATAATATCAGCCATCGTTTACCTTCCCGATGAGTTCATCTTTTGTTGGTTTGAAATCAGCGGCGATCCAGAAATCTTCCAGGCGCTTGAGCTCGTCTCCCACATCTGGTCCTGACGAAAATCCCGCCGCCAGAAGATCCCGTCCCGCCACCGGAAACTTCGGCGCTGGCCAGCGCTTTGGCATCGCCAACATCCGTTTCCATGCGCGGTCCGCAAGGCTTGCCCGCGAACGCGCCCAATTCACCGCAACGGCATCACGCCACGCCTGTTCACCAATGGCATAGAGAATCCTGCGTTGCTCATTTTCACGCAAGTTCGGATTGAGCATTGGATTGCTCGCCAGAAGATCAATCCGCCTGGCTTGCACATTCGACAGTCGCCAGGCATCGCGCAGCATGTGAGGTTTCTCCGCCAGCACAAAGACCCTGAGCAGCGGATCGCCAGGCAAGCGCGCCAGCACTCGAAACTCCTCCGTATGTGCAATGATGTTCTTCAGCACCCCATGCTTGGCCATCAGCTTGAGAATGGCAACCGCCTTTGGTCCCACCAGAAGCTTGAACATTTCCTGCGAAATGCGCTCGGCCGAAAGCGACAGCAAACCTTTCTTCAGGCGCACGCAGGCCGCAAGGCTCGGCCCATCCGCCTTCATATTTTCAAAAATACTCAGGAACCTGAAATACCGCAGAATCCGGAGGTAGTCTTCCTTGATGCGGGCCGCCGGATTGCCAACAAAGATGATTCTGTTTTTGAGAATGTCTTCATAGCCGTTGGCATAGTCATGGATTTTTCCGCGCGCATCGCAATAAAGCGCATTCATCGTAAAGTCGCGGCGCTTGGCATCTTCCGCCCAATTGTCGGTGAATGATACGACGGCCCGCCTGCCATCAGTTTCAACATCGCGCCTGAGCGTTGTGATTTCATAGGTGTGGTGGCTGATCACCACCATGACAGTTCCATGCTCGATCCCCAGGGGATGAACGCCGTAACCCGCCGCCTTGAATATGTCCACAACCTTTTGGGGGCCAAGTGTTGTGGCCAGATCAACATCGCCTACCGGAATTTTCAAAAGCGCATTGCGAACCGCGCCACCCGCAACACGTGCCTCTCCTCCGGCTTCGGCAACCACAGAAAATGCCCGCTGCAACGAAGGTTCATTCAGCCAACGCGCCCGCGCCAATGAGGGAAGCTTTGTCATGCGTAAAGCCTGTCATAAAGATTGCGGATCATGCCAGCCGTCGCTCCCCAAATATACCGCTCCTGCCACGGCATAGCATAATAATATCGCGTTTTCCCCTGCCACTCGCGCGAATGCTTCTCGTGGTTTTCCGGCGACATCAGAAAGCTGAGCGGCACTTCAAACACCGCCGATACTTCGCTCTCCTGTGGGCTGATTGTGAAACCCGGGCGCACCAAAGCAACCACCGGCACAATGTGGTAGGCCGTCACCGTCATGTATTTGTCGAGAAAGCCAATGGGCTCAACAAATGAACGGTGCAGCCCCGTTTCCTCCTCCGCCTCGCGCAGTGCTGCATCAACGACGCCCAGATCCGTGTCATCAACGCGGCCCCCCGGAAAGGCCACCTGCCCCGCATGGGATTTCATGTGATTAGTTCGCTGCGTTAACAGCACCGTGATCTCCGGCTGGCGCAACACCAGCGGCACCAGGACGGCTGCTGGCTTGGGCGCAATGCCAACAGGAATCATGGGGGCGGCCGCATTCATGTCATCATCACCGCGCACTGGCGCAAGGGGAGCTTCCTGCAGCAACCTCAAACCCGCCCGCGCCCTGATATCAGCTTCATCAAAAATCAATTTCGGAAGCTTTCTGCATGGGAAAAAATTGTCCGGTTGACCACACGCCAAACCACTCGCCTTCAACTGTGCCCTTGGCCACCAGATCATAAAACAGCGCACGCGATACCAGGGCTTCAAGCCTTCCGCGCATCAACACATAGGGTTTGAGGCCGGCGGTTCCCGCTTCTGTTTCAAAGCGCATGGGGTGCTCGGCATCCACCCGCACTTCATCATCAACATTTGTCTCAAACCTTATGATCTGCGAACGCCCTTCGCCTTCCGCCGTCATGCGAATGGCCAGGAATGGCGCATCATCAACCCGGATGCCGCATTTTTCCACAGGCGTTACGAGGTAATATTTACCATCTTCATCGTGGCGCAAAACCGAGGCAAACAGCTTGAACAGCGGCTTCCGCCCAATGGGTGAATTCATGTAAAACCACGTGCCATCCTGGGCAATCCGCATATCGATATCACCGCAAAATGGCGGGTTCCACAGGTCAACCGGAGGATGGCTCTTGCCGCCGGCCGTTGCCTCTTTTAACCCTTGCAGCGGATTGCTTGCATCGCGCACTGTCGTTGTCATTATATTCGTGCCTAAATCTGCTATGAGTCGTCTTTATTATGCCACTCTCCTTCCCGAGGATGGCAAACCGCAACAAACCTTAGTGGAATCCATGGCAAGCATCAAATCGGCAAATAAGGAAATTCTCAAAGATCTCGAAACCACCGGCGAGCGCCTCGAAAAAGTGCGGGTTGAAATCGGCAAGGTGATTTTCGGGCAAAATGAAGTGGTCGAATTGGCCTTGACCGCCATTCTGGCCGGTGGCCACGCTCTGCTGGTGGGAGCGCCAGGCCTTGCCAAAACCAAACTGGCCACCACCTTGGGCAGCGTTCTGGGCCTCAATGAAAAGCGCGTGCAGTTCACCCCTGATTTGATGCCGGCAGATATCTTGGGTTCGGAAGTGCTTGATGAAACCGAAAATGGCCGCCGCCAATTTCGCTTTGTCGAAGGCCCGGTGTTCTGCCAGTTGCTGATGGCCGATGAAATCAATCGCGCCAGCCCTCGCACGCAATCTGCGCTGCTGCAGGCCATGCAGGAACACCACGTAACAGTGGCAGGTGTGCGCCATGATTTGCCGCGGCCATTCCACGTGCTGGCCACCCAAAATCCTATTGAGCAGGAGGGCACCTATCCGCTTCCCGAAGCCCAGCTCGATCGCTTCATGTTTGAAATCGATGTACCCTACCCCTCTCTCGAAGCCGAGCGCCGGATGCTCTATGCCACAACCGGAAGCGAGGATGAAAGCGCCGCAAAAGTTCTGAGCGTCACCGAGCTTCTCAATGCCCAACGCCTCACCCGCCTCATTCCTGTTGGCGAACAGGTGACCGATGCCATTCTGCGGGTGGTGCGGTCTGCCCGCCCCGGCGAAGATGCAAGCTCCGAGATCAACAGCAACGTCGCCTGGGGCCCAAGCCCCCGCGCCAGCCAGGCGTTGATGCTGGGCATCAGGGCGCGCGCCTTGTTGCAGGGTCGATTGAGCCCCTCGATTGACGATGTGGCCGCCCTTTTGGCGCCAGTTTTCAAACACCGCATGGCGTTGAATTTCACCGCGCGCGCTGAAGGCGAAACCATTGAGGCGACAATTGAACGGCAAAAAAATCTGCTGAATTGATGAACGCAAAAACCGCATTGAAGGCCAATCCAGCACTGGTGTTGAACGACCGTGCCGATGCGGCTTCGCGCGCACTTCCTCCCCTCCTGGTGGAAGCCCAGCGCATTGCGGCAACCGTCATCCTTGGCATCCATGGCCGCAAACGCGCCGGCCCCGGCGAAAGCTTCTGGCAATACCGCCCTTATAGCTTTGGCGATTCAACCCAGCGCATTGATTGGCGAAAATCCGCCCGCTCAGCTCACGTCTACATCCGCGAGAACGAATGGGAAGCCGCCAATACCTTGTGGCTGTGGGCCAACCCGACGAACTCCATGGATTTCAAATCCAAACTCAGCCCCACCACCAAGCGCGACCGCGCCTATCTCATAACCCTGGCACTCGCCACCCTGACGCTCCGCGCTCATGAACGCGTTGGCATATTGGGAAGCCCCAACCGGGCGGGCCACGCCAGAGGCGCCCTCATTCCCATGGCCAACTGGCTCCTGCAAAATGAGGGTCCAAATCTGCCGCCCGTGCACCAATTGCAAAAACACGCAAGCGTGGTCTTGCTCAGCGATTTTTTGGATAAGCCGGAAGCGATCGCAACCGTCATGCGCGCATTGGCAGCGCAAGGCGTCTCGGGTCATGTTGTGCAAATCGTTGATCCGGCCGAAGAGGCCCTGCCCTACGCGGGCCGTGTGGAATTTCGCGACATGGACGGCCCATTGAAATTCCTGGCGGGCAAAACCGAAACCATCCGCGAGGCCTATGTCGAAAAATTCCAAGCCCACCGCGAAGCGGTTCGCAAGCTTGCCCATAGCCTGCAATGGAGCTTCACCATTCACCACACTGATAAGTCCCCCGTCCAACTTCTCATGGCGCTGCATGGCCTGATCGGCGAACGCCGATGATGGCCTTCCTGCAAGCCCTCACATTTACAACCCCATTGGCCTTGGCAGCACTTGCCTTGCTGCCCGTCGTCTGGTGGCTGCTCCGGTTCACGCCGCCAAAGCCGCAGACCATAAAATTTCCACCCATCCGAATTCTGCTCGAACTCGTCAGCAAAAAGGAACAGCCCGACAAAACGCCCTGGTGGCTCATGCTGCTGCGCCTCGCCATCGCTGCCTTGATTATCCTCGCCGTATCGCATCCTTTCTATGCCCCCAATCAGATAGCGACCACCAACAAGTCTCCGATCCTGTTGGTCATCGACGACACCTGGGCTGCCGCCAAAAGTTGGGATGAGCGCACCACGATCATGCGCGAAATCATTGAAGGTGCGAGAGCTGATAACGTGACGGTCAGCGTCGCGGCGTCTGCCCCTTCCGCCCGCCCCACCGACATCGCGCCAAAAATTGCCGACGATGCCTTGAAGCAGATCGCAGCGCTCGAACCAAAGGCCCTTGGACCTGACCGGGCCGGGCTCTTGCCACGGCTTCAAACAAGTTTTGCGGGCGCTGGCACATTGCATGTGATCTGGATCAGCGACGGCATGGATCAAGGCAGTGCTTTAACGTTTGCGGAAGGCCTGAAGAACCTCGCCAGCGGCAAGGCAGTGGTTGAAGTGGTTTTGCCAGACGCTGCAAAATTGCCGATGGCCTTTGCCGCCCCCGCAACGGAAGATGGACAATTCAAAATTCATATCCTGCGAACGCCCGCGATTTCACCCCGCGATGTGAATATTCGAGCCCTTGCGGCCAATGGCCAAAGCGTCGGCAATTTCAAGGCAAGTTTTGGCGCCAACGCGACTCAGGCTGATACAACTCTGGATTTGCCCATCGAGCTCCGCAACAAAGTGCAACGTTTACAGATCGAGGGTGAGCGCAACGCAGCCGCCACCTATCTGATTGATGACCGTTGGCACCGCAAGGCGGTGGCATTGCTGTCTGGAAATTCACTCGAAGATGCCCAACCCTTGCTGGCCCCGCTTTACTATGTGGCCAACGCCATCGAACCCTACGCCGAAATCAACGAGCCAGAAAATTCGCTGGAGTTGCACAGCCTGCTTGATGCGGGCCTGTCCATGCTGGTGCTGGCCGACATTGGCGTGATTCCCGAAGATGATGCCCGCAAGATAAAAGCCTGGGTCGAGCGCGGCGGTGTCCTGCTGCGCTTTGCCGGACCCCGCTTTGCATCTGCCCAGGATGAACTGGTGCCCGTTACCCTCCGCGAAGGTGGCCGCACGTTGGGTTCGGCCTTGAGTTGGGAAACCCCGCAGAGCCTGCAAGCCTTCCCTGATGAAAGTCCATTTGCCGGATTGGCTTTGGATGAGAACGTAACTGTTTCCCGCCAGGTTTTGGCCGAACCCAACAGCCGCCTTCCAGAAAAAGTCTGGGCAAGCCTTGCCGACGGAACGCCTCTGGTAACCGCTGACAAACGGGGCAAGGGGCTGATCGTGTTGTTCCATGTGACCGCCAATGCCGATTGGTCCAACTTGCCCCTGTCCGGATTGTTCGTGGAAATGCTGCGCCGGGTCACTGACATTGCTCCCGGTGCCGGCGGCGTTGCAGCAGCCGGAGGCGCAACGCCCGAAGAACGCGCCGCCGCATTCAGCCCGCGGCTGGCGCTGGCTGGAACCGGTGAGTTTATGGGCAGCCTCGTCGACACAAAACCAATTTCACCAGCAGACATCGAAAAAGCCAAAGCCTCTCCAGTAACGCCCGCCGGCCTCTACAGCCGAGGCGCTGCCGAACGCGCCATCAACATGCTTCCCGATAAATTCGCAATGACCGCAATTACCGCGTTGCCAAATGGCGTGGCACTCCGAAATTTCACGCCTCAACAGCGTCAGGCTCTGGCACCCGCACTCTTCACCTTCGCCTTCCTGCTGTTTCTCGCTGATACCATCGCTGCACTCTACCTGGGCGGCGGCTGGCATCGCCTGCGCGGCGCCACCATGGCTTTTCTGATTGTGCTGCACGTGCCCGACCCCGCAACTGCCCAGCAGGTCGACGACTTCGCGCTTAAGGCCACCCAGGAATTCCGCTTGGCCTATGTCATAACCGGAGACACGGCAGTCGATGAAATCAGCGATCAGGGCCTGTCGGGACTAAGCCTTGTCCTCAATGATCGAACCTCAGTAAGCCCCGGCACACCCATGGGCGTAAACATCGAGCGCGATGAAATCGTCTTCTTTCCGCTTCTCTATTGGCCGGTCCTCGCCGACGCCCAATTGCCCTCGACCGCGGCGGTTGCAAAAATGGATGCCTACATGAAAAACGGCGGCACCATTTTTTTCGACTTGCGCGATGATGCAATTGGTGTCGAAAGCCTGACTGGCGGCCCCTCGGCTTCAACTCACGCGCTTCGCCGCATACTGGAAAAACTCGACATCCCTCCGCTCGAGCCCGTGCCGGAAAACCACGTCCTCACCAAGGCATTCTTTCTCCTGCGTGATTTTCCAGGGCGCTATGCGGCAGGCCAATTGTGGGTCGAGCGCAGCGACAATCAGGCCACAACATCAAGCAATGGCGATGGCGTGAGCTCAATCATCATCGGCGCCAATGATTATGCTGCGGCTTGGGCCTTGGATGACACCGGCAATCCGCTCTATGCCGTAGTTCCCGGCATCGACCGCCAGCGCGAAATGGCGTTTCGCACCGGCATAAACATTGTGATGTATTCGCTGACCGGCAACTACAAGGCCGACCAGGTTCATATCCCGGCCCTCCTCGAAAGATTGGGGCAGTGACATGAACCTCACGATTTCCTATGCGCCATTCCTGCCAGTAATTTGGCTGATCGTTTTAGGCATCGTTGGAATTTCGCTCATTGCGGTATCTGCATTCGCGCGCGCGCGCGGCTGGTGGCTTCGCGCCATCAGCCTGGCGCTGCTGCTGGCAAGCCTCAGCAATCCAACCCTTCGCGAAGAAGAACGTGACCCCATCAAGGACATAGCGGTGGCTGTCATTGATCGCAGCCAAAGCCAAAACTACGGCGACAGGCTGAAACAGGCCGACGAGGCCGAAGCCCAACTTCGAACACTTGCTGCTACCTTGAAAACAACCGAGATGCGTTTTGTATCCGTGCAATCCGGATCAAATATAGAGGAAGATGGCACCAAGCTTATCACCGCACTCAACCGCGCACTTGCCGACATCCCGCCTGAAAGATTTGCCGGCGCCATTCTGGTAACCGATGGCCAGGTGCATGACTTGCCCGCCGATCCGGAGAAAAGCGGCATCGATGGCCCGCTTCACACCCTCCTCACCGGCAGCAAATCCGAACGTGATCGCCGCGTCGTGATCGAACAGGCGCCGCGATTTGGCATCGTCGGCAAAGAGCAAACCCTGCGCTTTCGCGTCGAGGATGCAGGCGGCGACGGCAGCCCAATTGACGTGAGCATCAGGCTTGGCACCGGCCAACCCCAGACATTTGCTGTAACACCAGGCGCCAGCACCGAGATCCCGATTACTCTGGATCACGCCGGTCAAAATATCGTCGAAATTCAAACCGCCGCAATACCCGGTGAAATTTCCACCGAAAACAACAGCGCGTTGGCGGTGGTCGAAGGCATCAGGGACCGCCTCCGGGTACTCCTTGTTTCTGGCGAACCCCACGCAGGCGAGCGAACCTGGCGCAATCTCTTGAAAGCTGATGCCTCAGTCGATCTCGTCCATTTCACCATATTGCGCCCGCAGGACAAGCAGGATGGAACGCCCATCAATGAATTATCGCTCATCGCCTTTCCAACTCGCGAATTGTTCATCGACAAGATTCAGGAATTTGATCTTGTCATATTTGATCGTTACCACCGCGAGGCCGTACTGCCTGAAAGCCACATTCAGCAGATTGCCACCTATGTGGCCGAGGGCGGCGCATTGCTGGTTGCCGCCGGGCCGGAATTTGCGGCCTTCGACGGCCTTTACAGCACGCCGATGAGCCGCGTGCTGGCCGCCGCCCCGACGGGCGCCGTATTGGATGGCGCATTTCGCCCCAAGGTCACGGATTATGGCCGCCGCCATCCGGTAACAGGCAGTTTGACGGGTGGTGAAACCGATAAACCAACCTGGGGCAAATGGTTCCGCACAGTTGAAACGACCGCCCCCGAAATAGACACGCTCATGTCAGGCCTGGATGGCAAGCCATTGCTTGTTCTTTCACGGAGCGGCGAAGGCCGGTCAGCTCAATTGCTCTCCGATCAAAGCTGGTTGTGGGCCAGAGGCTATGACGGAGGTGGCCCCCAAATCGAATTGCTGCGCCGCCTCGCCCATTGGCTGATGAAAGAACCCGAACTTGAAGAAGAGGCCCTGACCGGCAGGCAAGTCGGACGCGAACTCACCATCGAGCGCCGCACCATGGCCGAAAAAGCCGACCCTGTGACCGTAACTTTACCTTCCGGCGCTACTGAGGTCGTCACACTCTCTGAAAAATCTCCGGGCCTCTGGCAGGGCAGCCTGAAAGTATCGCAAGCTGGCATGCACCGCCTGAGTGATGGCAAGCTCGAAGCCGTCGCTGCTGCCTCAAGCGCTGATGCGCGCGAGGCCCAGGATGTTCTGGCAACCACAGCAAAATTGTCCCCCCTGACCAAGGCAACTGGCGGCGGCATGGCATGGCTCGAAGACAGCATGCCACGCCTGATCAAGGTATCAGCCGGCCGCAATATGGCGGGTTACGGCTGGATGGGCCTTAGGGCCAACAACGCCTACCGCGTCATCGCAGTCAGCGAGTTTCCGCTCTTTGCGTCATTGCTGGCGCTCGGCGCTCTGCTATTGGGCGTGTGCCTCATGTGGACGCGCGAAGGCCGCTGAAATTTCGCGAAAGCGATGGGGCGGCAAGACAAGCCCCCGCGCCTGCTCAAGCGCGTCGGCAACCAATTCCAGATACATGAAGCGATTTGGATCAACCGGGCCTGGCAGCGTCAAAAGTCCCTCAGGCAATTTCCTGAAACCAACCCGTTCATAGTAAGGCGCATCCCCCACCAGAATGACGAGACCGTGCCCATGGGCCTTGGCGCGGACCAGCCCTTCATGCATCAGAGCCCGGCCAACGCCAATGTTCTGTCGCTGCGAATGCACCACCAAAGGCCCCAGCAAGAGTGCCTTGAAAGCGCCAGCGCCAATAACAACCGGCCAAAAACTAATCGACCCAGCCAGCCCCAGTTCAGCATCACGCACCACCAGCGAGAGGTTGTCAGCTGGCAGATTTCCCTCACGCAGACGGTATGAAGTCTTGATGCGCCGATCAATGCCAAATGAAGCATCCAGCATTTTTTCAATCAGGGGAAAATCTGTGTGTTTCGTATTTTCAACGAGAAATGAAACAGTCATGGCAATTGGTTTCCATAGTGTTCAAGAGCGAATTAAGCGAGCAGAAATAAGCTGGCTCGTCGTCGCAAAGATATGGAAACCGATCTGTTCATGCCGCCGCGCATACAAGGCACAAGCGCTGCGGTCAAGAGCCTACCATTGGGGCGCAATGGTTTGGCCGGAAATGAACTCCTTCAAGCGCCGCCGCGTTCCGGCACTGGTGCCATCGGGCAATCCGTCGAGGTCAAAAAATTCAGCCGCCGAGATTTCAAGATTTGGCCTCCAGTCAGCCCTCGTAAAGTCGCGGAGCAGCAGGACGGCGATATGATCACCCGGAAACTGCAGGTCATTGAGGCAGATGCCTTTCAGCACCGGATCGCCATTGGCAACAATGCCCGCCTCTTCGCGGATTTCCCGCACTGCCGCCTGATAAATGGTCTCTCCCCGCTCAACCCCGCCACCCGGCAGAAACCATCCCGGCGCATAGGAGTGCCTGACCAGCAGAACGCGATTCTGCCCGTCGATAACCGCCGTCCGCGTTCCCAGCGTGAGCCCCCGGGTTTGCCGGTGGATGGGTTGCAGCACGAGCTTCGACAGAGTCCGGAAAAATGTCATGCAGAACTCATACCCTTCTGCACAAATTGAGCCAAGCTTGAGTTTGTGAACTCAACCCTCTAATGCTCGCCGTCCATGAAGCAAATTCTCCGAATCTTTTTCACTGCCGAAGGAACCAAGCCCTGGTTGGTCCTGGCATGTTTGCTGTTGGCCAGCCTCGCAGAAGCCGGCAGCATCGGAACACTGCTTCCCACAGCAAGTTCAATTGCCAGCCAGTCCACCGCCAGCACTGGAGCCAGCGGCTATATCAAATCCGTCATTGAAAGTATTGGCATAGAACCAAGCCTCGGCAATCTCATCCTCATCGTCGTTGGCCTCATGGTGACCAAAGCAGTGCTGGCATTCGCGGCCCTGAGCTACGCTGGAATCTCCGGTGCGCGCGTTGCCATCAACCTGCGCCGCCGGTTGATCCGCGCCATCTTTGACGCGCGCTGGAGCTTCTATACTGAGCAAAGTGGGGGGAAATTTGCCAACGCAATCAGCAATGATGCAACAAGGGCCAGCGACGCCTACCAGTCCGCAGCGACAGTTGTTGCCGGTTTGATTCAGGTGTTGGGCTATGTTGCAGTAGCCATTTTTATAGACTGGCGGGTGGCGACACTGGGAGCCATTGCGGCGGCAATCATGGTTGCCGCGATGGGAAAGCTCATTCGCAAATCCCGCAGCGCTGCTTATAACCAGACCGACCGTGTCTCCAGCCTCACCGTCGATATGGTCGACATGCTCAACAACATCAAAGCCCTGAAATCCATGGACCGTTACGGAACTCTGGTGCAGGGTCTCTCGGGGTTGCTGAAACGCATCAAGCGCAATCTCATAACAATTCAGTTCACCAAGCAGGGTGTGATACAAGGCAGCGACGCGCTTATTGCCATACTTGCGGGCATCATGATTTATATTGCTCACGGCCTGCTCGGAAAAACCCTGCCGGAGCTGATGGTCACCGGAATCATATTCTTCCAGATCATTTCCAGCTTGACCAAGCTGCAAAAGCAAATGCAAACGGCGGTCATCATTGAAAGTGCCTATGTGCGGACCCAGGAGCTTATCGCAAAGGCCGAGGCAAACCGCGAGACCCATTCGGGAAAGCTGCCGCCCATTCTCGGTGCGGGCTGCAAATTCATAGATGTGACTTTCGCCCATGGCACAACGGCCGTCATAGAAAATGCCACGTTCAATATTCCTGCAAACCAGATAACGGTGCTGCAAGGTCCATCGGGTTCGGGCAAGACAACGCTTATCGATCTGCTGATCGGATTGAATACTGCCCAGCGCGGCAAAATATTGGTCGGCGGAAAAGACATAACCACAATCGATATGAAGGCCTGGCGCCAAAGCATTGGCTATGTGCCTCAGGAACTGATTTTGTTTCACGATACAATTCGCGAAAACATCTGCCTGTCAAATCCCGATATTTCAGATGCAGCAATTATGGCGGCACTGGAACAGGCTGGCGCCAATGAGTTCATTGCGGCAATGCCTCAGGGCATCGAAACCGATGTGGGCGAAATGGGAAGCAAGCTCTCGGGCGGCCAGCGCCAACGCATCGCTTTGGCGCGCGCCCTTGTAACCAATCCGCGTGTGCTGATACTGGATGAGGTGACGAGTGCATTGGATCCTGAAACCGAAGCAGAAATCGTCGCTAACGTTGCCAAGCTTCGCGGGAAATATACGATTGTAACCATCACCCACCGGCCAGCCTGGACAAAAATTGCTGACAATCTCTATACAATTTCCAATGGACATGTGCACGTGCCGAAAGGCAAAGCAAAATCGAAGGCCAAGAAGTAATGACAGTTTCCGTGACGGTCCGCCCTGTCCTTTCAAAGCATGACAAGAGAATTTTTCTCGACGTGCCCCACAGCCTTTATGGCAGGAATTCCAATTGGGTGGCGCCCCTCTATCTCGAGCGGTTCGAGCACCTCGACCCCAAAAAGAATCCCTACTTCCAACACGCTGAAGCCCAGCTTTTCCTGGCCGAAATCGACGGCACCGCAGTCGGCAGGATATCAGCGCAAATCGACCAGCTTCATCTTGATCGCTATAAGGATGCAACCGGCCAATTCGGTTTCCTCGAAGCGACCGATGATCCCCAGGTTTTTGCCGCATTGTTCAAATCAACCAGGGTGTGGCTGCATTCACGCGGCATGAAACACGTGCGGGGCCCCTTCAGCTTTTCAATCAATGATGAAACAGGCCTCCTCATCGACGGTTTCGACACACCGCCAAACATGATGATGGGCCATGCACAACCTTACTATGCCGCCAGAATTGAGGAGGCCGGCTTCACCAAAGCCAAGGATGTCATCGCCTATCACTACGATGACAAGAACCCGTTGCCACGCGCCCTTTCGGTTGCCTACGAAAGGGCTATGAAGTCCCCCCACATCGAAGTGCGCCCACTCGACAGGAAAAACCTGGCGCGCGATCTCGATATCATCATGTCAATTTTCAATGACGCTTGGTCCGACAATTGGGGTTACATTCCCTTCACCCCAGAAGAAATAAAAATGCTTGGCAACAATCTGAAGATGCTGGTCGCCAATGAATATATCGCAATCGCAAGTTACAAAGGCGTTCCTGCCGCAATGGCCGTGACACTGCCTAACCTGAATGAATGGATCACCGGGTTGAACGGCAAGCTCCTGCCGCTGGGCTGGGCCAAAGTCGCCTGGAACCTTTTTGCCCGCGCCCCAAATTCCGTGCGCATGCCATTGATGGGAGTGCGAAAGCAGTTTCAAGGCACCCTCACAGGTTCATCACTGGCGCTGTCAGTCATCGAAACCATTCGCCGCTATCATATTGCACGTGGCACCAAGAGCGGCGAACTCTCCTGGATATTGGAAGACAATCAGCCGATGCGCCACATCATCGAGACGCTGGGTGCAAAACCTTACAAAACCTACCGCATCTACGAAAAGACCCTCTAGTGCCCAAGGCCTGGACGGCAATTGTTCTGGCAGCAGGTCGCGGACCTGACGATCCCATGGCAAAAGCCTTTGGCGTTACCCACAAATGTACGCTGCCTGTGAATGGTGTGCCCATGTTGCAGAGGGTTGTAACAGCACTGCGGGCCGCCAAATCGATCACTAGCATATCCATATCGATTGAATCTTCGGCAATTGTGGCTTCAGCACTGGGAGCAAATACTGGGACCATCGAAATTATCACGTCTGAAAATTCAGCGCCGCTCTCAGCCATTCGCACAATTGAAAAAAACCCCGCCTACCCCGTTCTCCTAACGACAGCTGACCATGCTCTGCTGACCCCTGAAATGGTGGATTACTTCTGTAACCAGGCAGAACATAACAACGCCGACTTTTCTGCAGGCCTCGCACAAGCCGACGTCATCCTCAAAGCCTATCCGCAATCCGTTCGAACTTTTTTCAGCTTCAAACACGACAAAGTATCGGGCTGCAATCTCTTCGCTGTTCACACCGAAAAAGGTTTGCGCATTCTTGAGCGCTGGAAATATCTCGAAGCCGTCCGCAAAAAGCCCTGGCGTCTGGTGGCGGCATTTGGCCCCCTCGCCTTCATACGGTTTTTGCTCGGAACCTTGTCACTGGATGATGTGTTCGCAGTGGTGTCAAAGCGCCTGGGACTCATTGCAAAACCGGTCCTCATGCCCTTTGCCGAGGCGGCAATAGACGTAGACAAGCCCGCAGACCTTGAACTTGCCGAAGCAATTTTAAGGAACCGCTCGCCCCTCAAGTGATTCAATAATCGGGCAATGGGGCCGGTTGTTGCCGTCGCAAGAGTGCGCCAGCTTCGCCAATGTATCGCGCATTTCCATCAGAACGTTGATGCGAGCGTTCAGATCCTCAATATGGCCAAGGGCCAGCTTCTTCACTTCTGCGCTCGACCTTTTGCCATCGGCCCACAACCGCAGGAGATCGCGGATCTCTTCGATGGAAAATCCCAGTGCCCGTGCCCGGCGGATGAAGTTCAACTGGTGAACGTCATCACCACTGTAATCGCGATAGTTACTGTCGCGCCGGTCAGCCGAAGGGATGAGGCCAATCGACTCATAATGCCGGATCATTTTTGCCGAAATGCCAGATGCCTGCGAAGCCTTGCCAATTTGCATATTTGAACCCATCCAAAATTCTGGTTGACCTTACCATGATGGGAAGGTTTAGAAAAGCCGCAAATTCATTTCAAGGCTAAAACCATGTCAACCACCGCCACCTACCATGTCACCGGAATGCACTGTGCGTCGTGCTCCAGCTTGATTGAGCGCACCGTCGGAAAGCTTGCAGGAATTGCCGCCGTAAGTGCAAATTATGCAAATGAATCAATGAGTTTAACCTTCAAAGATGCACCCCTTTCGCCGGATAGCCTGGTTAAAGTATTGAAACCCTTGGGTTACAACCTGGACCTGCCCAAGGCCGCAACTTCTGAAACCGCCCAATCGTCTCCCGAAGTAGACAGCCTCCGCGCCAAGGTAATGGTTTCCATTCCCATCATGGCCATCAGCGCCGTAATCATGGGCTGGGATATCTTCGCAGGTTTTGGCGTGATCCCCGCAGCTCCCGAAACCTTGTACGAATTCTTCCACCATCTCATGCCCTTGATGGCAACCTACATGCTGTTTGTCGTGGGCCTGCCCTATCTGCTGGGCGTCTTCCGCTTCCTGCGTTATGGCGCAGCCAGCATGGATACCTTGATCGGCCTGGGCACCAGTGTGGCCTACCTGTTCAGTTTCTCGCTCGCCGCCTTCGAACTGGCGCTCAAACCCTATGTCGACACAACGCAGGATTACTATGATGTGACCATCATCGTCATCGGCTTCATCACCTTGGGAAAATTTCTCGAAGCCCGCGCCAAGCTCAGGACGGGTGGCGCAATCGAGGCGCTGATGGGATTGCAGGCCAGGACCGCAATAATCCTGGAAGGCGGCAAGGAACGCGAAATTCCCATTGAACAGGTTGTCGCCGGAAACATTCTGGTGATTCGCCCCGGTTCTCGCATCCCTGTCGATGGTGTCGTGAAACTCGGGCGGTCCTATGTGGATGAATCCATGGTTTCAGGCGAGCCCGTGCCCGTCAAGAAAATCGCGGCAAGCCCGGTCATCGGCGGCACGCTGAATACGGATGGCAGCTTCACCATGGTGGCCACAAAGGTTGGCGCCGATACGGTGTTGGCAAGCATCATTGCCATGGTCGCCAATGCACAGGGCAGCAAAGCGCCCGTGCAGAGACTGGCGGACAGACTGTCGGCAATTTTCGTGCCTCTAATTCTTGTCGTGGCATTTGCAGCCCTGGGCATTTGGTTATTGATGGGAACGCCAGTTCTCGGCTTTGAAACAGCCCTCAGCCTCGGCCTCACCTGTTTTGTTGGCATCCTTGTCATTGCCTGCCCCTGCGCGCTTGGATTGGCAACACCAACCGCCATTATTGTCGGCATCGGCAAGGGCGCCCGTGCCGGCATCCTGATCAAGGACGCGACCACTTTGGAAAAACTCGCCAAGATCAATACCGTCGTCGTTGATAAAACCGGCACCTTGACCAGAGGCGCCCCGGAACTTGTGGACCTGAAAATCTACAACGGTCAAACCGAGACTGAAACTCTCAAAACTCTGGCCAGCATCGAAAACCGGTCCGAGCACCCCATCGGGCGTTCGATCGTTGCAGCGGCCAGGAAACGCGGCATCGAGCTTGACGATGTCGTGGACTTCGAAATCGTGAAGGGCCAAGGGCTTTCTGCATCCATTGCAGGCGAACGCTATTTTGCCGGCAACGCCAAACTCATGTCAGCGTTGGGTCACGCCATTGATGTGGCCGAAATGGACAAGAGCACAACGCAAGGCAACACGCCGGTGTTCCTGGCAACCAAGAAGGCCGTCCTCGCACTGGCATTTGTGGCAGACGCTGTGAAACTTGACGCAGCAAGTGCTGTAGCTGAACTCACGTCGCTTGGCATAAAAGTTGTAATGTTGACGGGTGACAATCCCAATACCGCAAGGCACATCGCAAATCTTGTTGGCATCACTGATGTTGTGGCAGATGCCTCGCCCCAGGACAAATTGATGTATGTCAAGAACCTGCAAGGCGAAGGTTTGCATGTCGCCATGGCGGGTGATGGCGTCAACGACGCACCAGCCCTGGCACAAGCCGAAGTTGGCATTGCCATGGGCACTGGAACTGACGTGGCCATTGGGGCCGCGGGGCTGACTTTGCTCAACGGTGACATCGCGCGCCTCGTAACAGCGGTAAAACTTTCCCGCAGCACCATGCGCGCCATTCACCAAAACCTGTTCTGGGCGTTTTCATTTAACGTCATTGGCATTCCGCTGGCGGCGGGCTTGCTCTATCCAGTCTGGGGCATCTTGCTTTCACCGGTGTTTGCCGGCGCTGCCATGGCCTTCTCGAGCGTTGCCGTAGTCACCAATTCTCTGCGTCTCAAACTCTCTGGAGCCAACTGAGTGGACATCAAATCACTTCATATCTCTGGCATGCATTGCAAGGCCTGCATCACCTTGGTTGAATCAATTGTTGCAGACCATCCCGGTGTTGCGAGCGCCAAGGCTTCTTTGCGCAAACACACATTGGATGTGTTCGGAGACATCGCCCGAGCCTCCCATTCAGAAATCATCAAAGATCTCACACCCCTTCTGGCCCAGCACGGTTACGCGCTTTCAGAAGAGCAGCAAAAACACCGGGTCGCATGGCAGCAGTTTGCAATTGCCATACCGCTCGCCGTTGTATTTCTTGCCGCGCTCTGGGCGCTGCAGAAGCTCGGCATCGTCAATCTTGTATCGCTCAAGGATGCCAATTACTTCACCCCCATAACCATCGGCGTCATCGCGTCGCTGTCAACCTGCATGGCTGTGGTAGGCGGGTTGACCCTTTCCATATCGGCAAATTTCGCCAAAGAAGGCGATGCCACCAAACCACAGCTGATGTTCCATGCGAGCAGGCTCATAACCTTCTTCCTGCTCGGTGGCGTTATTGGCGCGCTGGGCACCCAGTTTGAATTTTCAGACACTGGAACTTTCATGCTGAGTCTGGTGGTTGGCATTGTCATGCTGCTGCTCGGCATCAAGTTGCTGGACCTGTTTCCCCAAGCCAAACACCTGCTGCCCACCATGCCAGGTTTTGCCTTGGCCTGGGCCGAGCCCTTGAGGGCCGCCAACCACAGTCTGGTCCCCGTTCTTCTGGGTGCTCTCACTTTTTTCCTTCCCTGCGGCTTCACCCAATCCATGCAAATCTACACGCTCACGTCCGGCGGGTTTATCCCAGGCGCACTCACCATGGGCCTGTTTGCGCTGGGCACATTGCCTGTTCTCGGACTTATGAGCTTTGCTTCCGTCGGCCTAAAATCGCCATGGAGTGCCGGCATATTCTTCAAGACGTCCGGCTTAATTGTTGTCGCTTTCGCAGTCGCCAATATTTATGCTGCATTGTTGTTTGCAGGCTATATTGGTTACTAAGGAGCTATAAATGAAGAAATCCCACATCTCTCTGGCCGTGGCAGCTTTCGTCGCGGCGGTCGGGCTCGGCAACGGTCTTTTGCAGTTGCCCGCCGATACGCCACCAGTGGCTCAGGCAACTCAAGTCAGTGAGATCAGCAACGTGTATATGGAAAACGGCCTCCAGATCATCGAGATCGCCGCAAGGGGCGGTTACTCGCCCAGCCTCTCAACTGCCAAAGCCTCGGTGCCAAGCGTGCTGCGCATTGTAACCAGCGACACTTTCGACTGTTCCAGCAGCGTCATTATCCCCGCCCTGAATATTCGCCAGCGCCTGCCCCTGACCGGCAAAACCGATATTGCAATTGCAGCGCCAGCCGCCAATTCAACGCTCAAGGCTCATTGCGGCATGGGCATGTATAGTTTTGACGTGACATTTACCAGCTAGCAGTGAGCTGCCGCGCCTGCAGCAAATCCACCGGAAAATCCACTTCACACCATTTGATGCCGCCAATGGGAATCGTGCGCACTTCGATTTTCTTGGCCAGTGAACCAATCGCCGAAGGAAACCATTGTTTCAGTGCATGAGGATCACGCATGGCCTGCTCAAGAACGTCGACATAGGCCCGGCCACCACCATCCCGGAAAACGTAAAAGCCAATGGCCTCAGCGTCAACGGCCTCAACCGGTAGCGTCTTGCCAATTTCAGTCAAACGCCCGCGATCAAGAATAACCTTCATGTCATCCGAGTCGTAAGCCTGCTTCAGATTGATCGCCACACTAACGGGGGCAACCGGTGCAGCAAGCAATATCTCGACCAGATCACCGCGAAACACATTGTCGCCATTCACCTGAATGAACTCGCCGGTCATCGCCTGTCGCGCCATCCAGCAACTCGCCAGATTATCCGCCACCGCATAAAACGGGTTAAACACGGTGGCAATCGTTACATTCAACCGGCCAGCGATTTTGGCCAGCGCCTCCTCCATCCGGGCCGCCGCATACCCGACAACAACGGTGAAGTCCTTGATGCCCAGTGAAGCAAAAGCCTCAACCTGGCGTTCAACCAGCGTCTTTCCCCCAATATCCAGGAGAGCCTTCGGAACTTCTGTGGTCAATGGCAAAAGCCGCTTGCCTTGACCCGCCGCAAGAATGACAACACGCACGATGCTTGAATCCATGTCAAAGAGGAGAGTAAGTAGAAACGCTCATTCGCACTCGATTCACGAGAAGTCAACGGAACCAGGATTTGGCCCTAACCCTCGCCCATCTGTCAGACGTCCACTTGGGCCCCTTGTCGCCATCGGCAGCATGGAAGAACTTCAAACCCAAACGCGTTCTTGGAAGTCTGTCCTGGCACTTCAAACGCAAGAAATTCCACGATCCGCAAGTTGCAATGGCTATCCTGGCCGATATCAAGGCTACAGCACCCGACCATGTGGCCCTGACCGGTGATCTTGTTAATATTTCAGCGCTCGCCGAATTTCCAAGAGCTGCCAAATGGCTGAAGAATTTCGGCGATCCCACGTGGATATCGTTCGTACCCGGAAATCATGACGCCTATGTTAAGGTCCGTTGGGAACAAGGTCTCGTCCATCTGGCGCCCTATATGGCTGGCGAAATGGAAATTGCCGGCACCGTTTCATCGGCCCACATCGCAACATCATTTCCCTATGTCAGACTGAGGCGCAATGTGGCGTTGGTCGGTTTGAGTTCTGCCGAACCCCAATCATTCACCAAGGCCGGTGGTGCACTTGGCCCCGCCCAATTGGGAGCCCTCGCCAAGCTATTGCAAAGCCTGAAAGCCAGGGGCTATTACCGCGCCGTGATGATCCATCATCCGCCACTGCCAGATCTCGCAGCCCCACGAAAAGCCCTGAGCGATGCCGCAGCACTCCGCGACGTGCTGACATCCGAGGGCGCCGAACTTGTTCTCCATGGCCACAATCACCGCGAAATGCTCACAATACTTGAAACCCCCGCCGGTAAAATACCCGTCATCGGTGTGCCCTCAGCGTCAATCAATGGAGCTGGCAACCACGAGCCGGCCGCTTGGAATCATTACGAAATCAGCCGAAATAGTGGAAAATGGCAAACCAATGTAACAACCCGCGCCTGGCATCCCCAAACCCGCAAATTCATGACAAAGAACCAGTTCGCGCTTCCTACATGATCCCGCTTTGGGCTAAGTTGCGCCAATGAACGCTACGCTGCAAAAATTTGGCTATCCCGCCAGCCTCATCAAAGAACATGACCATTGGTGCGTTCTGCTCCGTCCCCAGCAGGTGACCCTCGCAAGCCTGATTTTGGCCGCAAAATCCGACGCTACCGCCTTCTCAGATTTGCCACCTGCGGCGTTCACTGAACTATCAGTTGTCATCAGCGAAATCGAACGCAGCCTGCAGCGTTTCAACGCCTACAACAAGATAAACTATCTGATGCTGATGATGCTGGACCCCCATGTTCATATGCATGTAATTCCACGTTACGACAGGCCCCAGCGCTTTGACGGCATCGAATTTCCTGATACCGGATGGCCAGGCCCACCCGATCTCAAATCAGCCCCCAGCCTACCTGACACAGCACAAAAAAACCTGTTATGGAACTTACAGTTAAGCCTGTCCGGAGAATCATGACCCTGTGCTGACCATTATCGATCGCTACGTCCTGAAACAGGTCGCCAAGCCTCTGGTCGCTGCCATGACCATTGGCCTGTTGATGCTGCTTGCGGAAAGGCTGGTGCGGCTGCTCGATACAACATTGGGCAAAAAGAATTCATTCAGCGTGGTCTTCGAACTGCTAGCCTATCTGGTGCCCCACTATCTCGGCACAGCGATACCAGCGGCCCTGTTCCTGGGGCTGTTGTTTGGTTTCAGCAGGCTGTCAAAAGATAATGAAATCGATGTGATCATGGCAACCGGAACCGGCCTCCATAGGCTCGCCCGCCCGGTAATTGTTCTTTCCTTTCTGCTGGGTCTGGTTTCCCTGTTCATCGTAGGTTGGATGCAACCCCACACCCGTTATGCCTATCGCTCAGTGCTTTTTGACGTGAAGAACGTCGAGGTTTTCTATTTGGCCGAAGAGGGCGTGTTTATGCAGGCCGGCACCCGCACCTTCATTCTGGACCGATTGGACCGCTCCACCAGTACCTTCAACAACATCTTCCTGTTTGACTACAAGGGTCCCAGCGGCATGGAAACGCTAACAGCGTCCTCGGGCGTTCTTATCCCTGTCGAAGGCCTGCAAAGGCCCGTGCTGCGGCTGGACAACGGCCACCGGCTAAAACTGGAACGCTGGCCAACGCTTGATAGCGGCGTTGAAATTCCCCGTGCCAGCATCGCAGAGTTCGCGACCACAGACAC